>NZ_JBANEM010000019.1:0-94459 GCF_040187805.1 Comamonas sp. wu1-DMT | reverse complement strand
AGATGTGACCGATGCATGTGTCGGTGACGCCGCCTCTGAAGCGTTCTTGCCCTGTGAAGGCCATGCCGTTGTCCGTCAGAACGGTATGTATGCGGTACGAGAAGACCACGAGCACCTGCCGAAGGAACTGCGCTGCGTTGGCTTTCGTGGCCCTGTCAAAGAACGCAACATGCGTGAATTTTGTGACGCGGTCTATGGCAACAAACATGTGCTGTCTGCCGCTGGAGATCTTCATTTCGGCACTGTCGATGTGCACGAAGCCCAGCGTCGTTTCTTCAAACTTTCCGTGCCTTCGCGGCACCTGCGTTGCGGCCTGTCGGCTGATGCCGTGTCGCTGCAGGCAACGATGCAAGGCGCTGCGGCTGAGCTTGGGTGCCGTCTCCAGGAGCTGCCCCATGAGATCGTCCAGCGACAGATGCCCTTGCTTGCGTAATACAATTGCCAAGTGTTCTTGCTCTTGAGAAAGATGCTGGCTTGCTCTGTCCCGAGGACCCATGGGCTCATCGAGAACAGAGGTGCGCGCACGCCACTTGGCCACGGTCTTGGGGTTGAGGCCATAGAGCTTGGCCAAAGACCGATGGGAGCCGGTCGCTAGCAGGAGTTCTGCGCGGATACGCGGCGTCGTGCGGGCGCTGCCATGCAGGCGGATTGCCATAGTGCTTTCTCCTGTTCCAGGCTAAAGAATGCACCATGACTTCCTGGGACCATACATCTAAGCAACCTTTTCGCCATGAAATGAGCAGCTAACTCGCGAAAAAGCCGGCACTAACCATCACCAAATCTTGTGAATAAGCGACCGATTCAGAATACCTTAAGGAGAATAACCACTAACGCGCTACTAAACTATTGGGCGTAGGCCATATATAAGCGTCGTAGACCGAATCAGCTACTCTTTTGAATACAACACATGCATCTTTTTCATGTAAGAAAGATTTTAGTGAAAGATCTGAATCGAGCTGTTCATGAAGATATCCAAGTTTTTCAAGCTTATGTACGTTTAGACGGCGTCGCCAATCGTAACCAAATATCTCCTCAGCCCGAATCGATGTAATGTGTTTACGTGATTTTCCATGCTCATTCCTATAAGTTTTAGATTGAGTTAGAACAATACGATCATCTTTTCTACCATTGACATAAATATCCGGATTCCTACAGCCTACTTTCCGAAAATCTTCTTCCGAAACGCGGGCCATGACTTGATTTTTTGTTTCGTGAGTTACCTCCACCCAAGCATTGAATCGGATAATATCCAGCTTGGTGCTCTCTTTATTAGAGAGACACAAATCCAAATGAATTATACTCAGTAATTCATAACTGTTTATTTCTTTTATAAAAGTTTGCATTTTCTGATTAATTTTCATTTGAGTATAGCAGATTTTCAGGCTAAGAATTGGGACCTTTTTAGTATTTCTGCTTGTCTGAGCATCTCCATCGCTTTAATCGCTTTTTCTATCTGAGATAAAGTTTCTGCTACGGCAGGATTTTTCTCTATAGACATTTTTTTTGGACTGAGCTCCAAAGCTGATGTGTTTAGCCTGCCACGGCGCATATCCAAGAGCTGCTGCATCTGCAATTTCATCTGCTGAGTAGCCTTCGTTGTGCATGTCATGTAGAAAATCCCAATCGCTCATCTCATATCTCCTAGATTCGGCTATTAATGCTGTAGAGGATGCAAAGCTGTCCGATATATTTCTTAAGAAGAAGATGCTATGAAATTGACGAACTTGCTCGTTAAGTTCAAGGCGCTATCAAACGGAGCATCGTAACACTTGGTAAGGTATCCTTGCGAAAGGCGCAAAGCCTTCCATCTTTCCGATATGCGCACACGCCGAACCGAAGCATCATCTCAGCAGAAAACAACAATTAAGCCCTTGGTAGCGGCTCTCCACGCTACATCTTGTCTTGAGAGTACGAAGGTCGAACTGAGGCTATCTCTGTTCCAACACTCCTTAGCTAAGCCCACAAAATAAACTGCACATAAATCAGCGGAGCGTCTCCAATTAATTTTTGGAACATCTACTATTGACACATGAGCTAAATAGATAGCTCAAACAACCAAAGGAGCAAAAAATGCATATTGCAAGAATTTTTCGTGAGACTAAAGGTGGTCATAAGACTTACCGCGCATTTATTATCAACAACCTCGGAAATGGTGCACGCACTTGCCGCATCTGCATTGATGATGATAGTGATATCGAGGTCGGCGCTAGTGTTTATGCACTCGTTGCTAGTAGAAGCAAGCCCACAGCGTCACCATTTCAACACTACGTTGTTATTGAGCGTGTCAGTGATGCCGCTGGTGCTGAGTACCTCGAAAAAAACTCTGAAGTTAAGAAAGCTTATAAAGCTTTGTGCACAGCGACAAAGCATATTGAAGCAGGTAAGCTCAAATCTCCTGCTATCAAAACTGTCAAAGAACTCGCATTGAATATGCCATTTTTCAAGGCAGAATCTGAAGAAATTTTGGATACTCTCGCTGAGAAGCAAAAAAATTAAGCAAGCATAATTAACGAAAACCCAGCAGACGCAAAAGCACGCAGCGTCAACGAAAAACTGGCTCGCAGCCGAGAAATCTTCGCTCGCGCATCCAAGGCAGCGAAGCCACTCCCACTCACCACCGCATCTGGCGGGGTGAGCCTGGCTTGGCTCAAAGAGAAGACTGATCTCGAGCGCCAAGGCCGTGAATATTAAAAGCAATTCTGATATCAGGAGCTATCAAATCAACACCAAAAAATTCAATGCGCTGGCCGCCAAGCTTGCTGTCACCCGCCCCGACATCGGACATCCCGATGTCGTGGAAAGGATCTTGAAAAAGGCTCGAGATGCTGGCGCTGCCGGTTTGCTGATCACCCCCATCGCAGATGGAGGGCTCGCTGTGCGAGCTGCTGAGTGCCCAGACCACATCCCCGCAGCACTGATCTCTCTCCCTGGAGGGCCATCTCTGCTGCTGAGTACAGACTCGGATGCTACAGACGCTACAGATCTGCTCATGTATCTCCAAATGCTAAGTGCAAAACTGCCTGTACCGCCGTTTTACATCGTGTCTGCAGCCATGAGTGCTGTCGCTGCAATTCGCATCGACACAGGAATGTCTGCGTTGAGCTACGTCCAACGCTGGGGTGCTCAACAAAACCCTGCGGTTGCCGGCCAGCGGCCCGAAGATGTTTGGCACACGCCAGCGAATCATGCAGCTCTTACATATCTAGTTCGTTTGTCTGTTGCTGCCCGCAGCGCTACAGCTGCAAACGACAGATTCTGGAGGAAATCAGCATGAATCACGACTCCAGCACCACTACCTCAACGCTGGAATCTGAATTCCAGCGCATTGCGGCCAAGTACGGATACGACGACCTCTCGAGCATCAGCAGATCCTTGGATGATACAGAGCTACAACGCAAGGACGCTAGGGGTTTGCTCATGGACCTTGGGAAGCCATTGTCACAGCTCAACACTAGAGATGTTATGCGTGCTCGCGGCATAGGAGACAAACCCATGCCACGGACAGCTGATGAAGCGGCTATGCAAGCAGCGATGGAAGTCGTTATGCAAATCCTGAAAACACTTTTTGGGATTCGTACTGCCGATGACCTCGAGCGAGATCTCGAACAGCTCGAGCAAACCCGACTAGCTCTCAATCTGGAGCGCAACCACGCACAGGCAATACAGATGATGAGCGACGCAGCAAACGATGACGAATTCCGCGCAAGATCAACGCGCAGGAGGCCCTGACATGGCCCGCAAACCCTCCCCACGCCGAACTCTGACTGGCATGACCAAGGAACGAGCCGGCCGGTTCCTTAACCGCCTTGCCGAGGTCCGCAGTCTGGGTTTCCAGCGCCTCTACATCACATGCAACTGGGAGAATAGACGTTTCGTCATCGAATCCTGCGCAATCGAACCCCCGGCTAGCGAAAACGAAAACATAATCGCAATTGACACTAATATCGAAATCGAAACTTTCGTCAACGTAATAATTAAGTTTGGAGCGCAGCGAGAATACCATTATCGAAATAGAAAAAATGACGATATCGAAAATGTATTATCTGCTGACGACATGCTAATACATTTAGTGCCCGCATATTCTCACATCGCATTATGTAAGCAAAAATCGATTCTGTGGAGTTCGGCGCTTAAATACACGCCAGATCCTGAGATTTGGTGCCCGGATTGCGGTGCTGCATTTCGCGAGCGAGATGATTGAAGATGACGAAATCTGAACCACGAGAGCCCAGAAATTCAGGGGCTCTTTTCGTTTGCGGAGAGTTTTTCGTTGACTAAACGTGGTGCGTTGCCGAGATGGTCGAAACCGCAGGTACAGGGTTGCAATAACTGAGAAAAAAGTGCTTCTGGTTACGTTACTGTTAAGTTTGGCACAGGGGGTGCACTACCTCAAAACAGGGGGTGTACTGTGTATCTAAACAGCCACATCTGTATTTTTAAAATTAGCTACGAGAGAGTAAATTTTAACCTATATCAAAGAGCTTTTGCAGGGTTCTGTCTACACAGGAGATCTCACATGTCATTCGTCAACGCCGGCCAAATTCTGCATATGCAGCTCAACGCCTTTGGGGTCGCATATTCATCTCTTATTAACATCTTGGAGCACGACAAAATCAAGCGAGAGATTCTCACAGAGGTTAGTCAATACAATGCGCTCGTGAATAAATATAACGAACTGCATTATCGAGCGACTAATAAAATTAGCATTCTGCGTCATGAAAATATGCTGCTTGAAATAGAAAACTCCCAGCTCAAGAAGAAACTGGGCATCCCACGTTAAAAATTACAAGCTCGGCTTTTTGCCCTTAGCTTTGTTAACTTCCTCGGCTTGCTTTGCACGTGCGCCATCCTGTTCGGACGCTTGTTGCATCTTAAGCTCGTTGAAAACTTGCTGCACGTCAGATAGCGTAGCTGTGTAATAACTCGAACTGGACGCTCTTGGCTCTA
Organism: Comamonas sp. wu1-DMT; assembly: GCF_040187805.1. Classification (NCBI taxonomy): domain Bacteria; kingdom Pseudomonadati; phylum Pseudomonadota; class Betaproteobacteria; order Burkholderiales; family Comamonadaceae; genus Comamonas; species Comamonas sp. wu1-DMT. Next base: position 89,512 of record NZ_JBANEM010000019.1, on the reverse strand, counting down.
ATCGGATTGTCCTCATCTCGGTCCGACCTGTCTGGCCCATCACACATTTGGGGCTCGCTTGCTCTCCTTCAAAACGTCAGATTCACAATCAATTCTTCGCGCTCTTCAGTGCGCGCGCTGTCAAACTTGCGCGTTCCACGACTGCCCTTTGGCAAGCACGGCCCAGATGGTCCTGGCCAGCTTGTTAGCAACTGCCGCAACCACTACGTTGAGCAACGTTTGCAACCACGGCCATGTGGATGCTTCGTGGCTTTTGAGCACAACAGATCTCGCCGCGTGCATCAACAGCGTTCGCAGATATGCGTTTCCACGTTTGCTGATGCCCATTTGCTGCACTCGACCACCTGTGCCGCTTTGGCGTGGCACCAATCCGACCCACGCTGAGAACTCTCTCGCGTCTTTGAACGCCTGGGCATTGCCCATGCTGGCAACAACTGCGGTCGCCGTGAGCAAGCCAATGCCGGGTATCTGAGCAACGCTCTGGCAGTGCGGGGACTCACGCAGTTGCTGGGCAAGCCTGTGTTCGATCTGATTGATATCCTGGCTCAGTTGGGCAATGCGGCGCACTTGCTCGTTCAGACTCTCCATCAACATCGCTGGCAGGCGTTGGGCTGCATCAGCAAGCGCGTCTGGTATTGCTTGGAGCAGTGCGCGATGCCCTTCGGGCAGCACAAGGCCGAACTCATAGAGAATGCCTCGCAGTTCATTGGTCTGCATGATGCGGCTCTTCATGAGCCGCGCCCGGATCCGATGCAACGACAACACTACCTGCTGCGCTTGGGTCTTCACGGGCACAAAGCGCATGCCCGGCTGCTGGCACGCCGTCCAGATCGCCTGTGCATCCGCGGCATCTGTCTTGTTGCGCTGAACGAACGGCCGGACTTTGCGCGGAGAGATCAGGCGCACTTCGTGCCCCAACTTCGTCAAAGCGCGAGCCCACTCATGCGCGCCGCCGCAAGCCTCCATCACCACGAGCGATGGCTCACGGATGGCAAACCATTCAAGCAAGCGCGCCCGCCTGAGTTGCAGCCGTTCTATGCTGCCCGTATCGTGCTCCACCCAGTGCAACTGGAACACCTTCTTGGCAGTGTCAACCGCAATAACGGTATGGTCCATGACAGTCTCCTGTGCAGTAAGACTTCACACCTTGGCCCTGATTGGTGCAGAGCACAAGCCTCTCGGGAGGGAGGCTTCCATACCATCTAACACACCGATCCACGAAGCGTGCACAGATGATCGCAGCGGCCAGTTTCAGCGATGCGTCGTGGATATCTAGCCGCCTTTCAAAGCGGATGCGCCGCTCAGCCATGTGTGCGCTCTACAACCCAGCGATGCTTGCCTAGCTTTTCGCTGCTCTCGACACCTCGCCTGGCAATCCGGCTGGCAATGCCTCGTCGCCTGAGATAGCCGCGGCAGCGCTTGTAATCGTAGCCTTTGTCCGCATGCAGCTTCGCCGGCCGCTTGCGTGCCCGCCCCGGCAAGCCGGCAATGGCTGGAATCGCATCCATGCACTTCTCGAACATCATGGAGTCATGCCTGTTGGCACCATTGACGAGGATCAACAGCGGGATGCCTCTGGCATCTACAACGAGGTGGCGCTTGGTGCCAAGCTTGTCTCTGTCCGTGGGGTTGGGGCCCGTTTCCTGGCCCCCCGGGGGCTTGGCACCGAGGAGCCATCTATGCAGGCTCGGCTCCAATCAATCTGGTCATGCTCACGCAGACGTACCAGCATGGCTTGGTACAAACGCTGCCAAACGCCATTGGCATTTCAGTCACGCAAACGCCGCCAGCAGGTCATACCACTGCCGTAACGCAAGGACTGAGGCAAGTTTTCCCATGAGATGCCTGTTTGCAGCACTAACAGAATGCCATTGAGCGCTGCTTCATCGCTCACGGTGAACTTGCGTGCGCCACCTCTGACGGAAGGGGTGAAGGCTGGGATCAGGGGCTGCAGCTGTCGCCACGGTTCATTGCTAACGGGTTGTCTTGCCATGAGGTCTAGAAGCATAAAGCTTCTGGCTGATCCCAAAGCGAAGTGGCGTCAGCGGCTCTTATACAAGCTATATGTCAAAACCCCTTAGCGGCTTGCGGCTCCAACTACCGAGAGCCTCTTCTCAGTGACTTGCTTGACCACTTCTTCCTTGAAGTCCAGCGTAAACCTCCGTGCCCTCCTATGCTCAAAGATAGACCGGGTAGGCAGCCTCACTTGAACGCTACCCCTACATGTTACGTAACACAGCCGTGCCACTCACTTGAAATCGCCCTTAATAAAATAAAATTTCAATAAAAATCAATTAGTTAACTACAGAAAAAAATTAAAATTTCTTGGCACATATTTTGCTTGGAAAGGGTATGGATACCCATCATCAATAGCTAGTGACAATTGATTGATCAGGAAAAATTATGCTCACATTAAAGAGATATGTCTCCGGCTTTTATCAGCCTCTTCAACAATGGATGACAAGTGGAATCTTTCGTCAACTCGAAAGAGTAGACATACCTTCAGAGCCGACCTTTCAAGCATCAAATGAAGAATCTCCCCCTCAGGCTAGGCTTCTCCAAAGCAGCGAAGGCGTTCTTATTCTACGCGACGGTTATGCGCACTCCGCACGTTCAGGACTTCTCCTTCAACTTGGTGACCGCGTGATGGTCCCTAGGCAAGGCCAAGCTCAATTCATGTTTCATGAACAGGGGAGTAAAGCTTTGCTTGGTCGCTTTGAAGGAGGAAGCATTGCCTCCTTGGTCCATTTCAGTAAGGAAGATGGGGCTTGTTCAGTCGCCTTTGACGTACTGAGCGGCAAAGTACACCTATTCATGGAAGCTATTGGCGGAAACTGTCTTTGGGTTGGACGCAACACATCGGGCCAAACCACCGTCGGAATTTACTGCGCCCCATCTCGGACCTGATTATGGGTAACAGTCACCAAATTTCGCTGACGTAACTTTTACTCCCCTTCTGCCTTCTACCTTTTGTTAATTAGCTTCGTGATGCTTGGATACTCCTTAGGTGTGATTATGCCTGCGGTTTATTAGAAGTAAATAATTTGCAGGCTTCGGCCAACCAAGTTATTGATTAGTAATCCGAAATTTTTAACAGCCAGTAAAATCTAATCTCATCGCTTACAAAGAACAATAATTACGAAAATCATGATATTTAATCGACTTGATTTGATAACACTGACATGAGACAAAGTGCAAATGTTCGGACAACAGCATGCAATATGACTTTCCTGTGATCGTCCTGACAACAGTGATCTGCACGGTCGCTTTGTTTACCTCCATATATCTTCTGGATCGCATCAGTATAACCACTCGTAAGGTATGGCTCAGCGTGGCAGGAATTGCCACGGGATTCGGCATCTGGGCCACTCACTTCATTGCGATGCTCACTTATTCTCCAAGAATACAGAATAGCTATAACACCACCCTAGTTTTAGTCTCTCTATCCGCTGCCATCCTTCTCGCAATCCTGAGCTTTGCGGTTACCTCTGGTCTCCCACAGAGATTGGGCCGTGAGAAAGGTGGACTGTTGGTAGGCTGCGGAATTGCTATCATGCACTATAGTGGCATGGCTGCATTCGAGGTCCCTGGTCGTATTCTGTGGAACCCATCAATGATGGTTATATCCATTGTGCTGGGAAGCCTATTCTCCACCTTCGCATTGCCGACAGAATTACGCAAGAAAACACACCGCACCATCACCTCTGGAGCTCTGCTGCTGACCCTGGTCATTTGCAATCACCACTTCGCTGCGATGGCGACTGCGGATCTGATTCAGAATCAATCCATCACGGTTTCAACCAACGCCCCCCCCCGCTTACTGGCTAGCGATCACGGTAACCATTGCCTGCCTTCTGATCTTTTTGCTGACCCTGATAGTTTTTACACTGAATGTCTGGAATCTTCATCTGGCCACTCGCGAAATGGAACATTTAAACAGCTTGGCCAATGCAGCGTTCGAAGGCCTACTCGTATATGAGGACGGTGTGATCACTATGGCTAATACCAGTCTCGCTAAGTTGGCCGGTTGCAGCGCCGAAGAGCTTACTCACCGTGACCTCTCTTTGATTTTTCCTGACGCTATGGCGCGCAGTTGGCTGGAAGAAAAGCCGTGCATTGCACTCAAGACTATGCTCCACCCGCTTAGCGGCGAAGATTCCATAGTGGTCGAGGCGACATCTCGTTCCGTCATTTATGCCCAGAAACTGCAAAAAATCGTTGCTATACGCGACCTGCGAGATCACATAAAGGCCGAGCGGGACATTCACTATCTATTCAATCACGATACGTTGACGGGCCTAATCAACCGCAAAGCATTTAACCAAGAGCTGGAAAAGTTGCTGCAAGACCATGGAGTGAACGGGCGACTCTGTGGCAAGCATCTGGCCGTGCTGTGCTTAGACCTAGATCGATTCAAAGAAGTCAATGACCTTTTCGGTCATGCAGCCGGCGATGGTCTTTTGCAAACTGTGGCCCGCAGGGCGCAGCAAACGCTGCGCAGTGATCAATTGATGGCGCGCCTGGGAGGTGACGAGTTCGCGATCATTGCACCTGGGCTAAGCGATCCACAACAGGCCGAGCGAATTGCGCAAAAGCTATTCAGTGTATTCGCCGATGCAAACCGCTCAGCCTCAACGTCCTGCGGCACCATCTCCATCAGCATCGGCATAGCCATCTTCCCTCAGCATGGACATAACAGTCCCTCTATGATGAGGTGCGCTGCTAAAGCACTCTGTCAAGCCAAAGCCGATGGCCGTGGGGTTTACCGCTTTTTCGATGTTACGCTGGACCAGCAAATGCGTGATCGTCAGCGCCTAGAGCATGATCTACACTTAGCCATTGCGAATCAGGAGCTATCATTGGTCTACCAGCCACTGGTTCAGACCAAAAGCCGAGAAGTTGTAGGCTTTGAAACCCTGTTGCGCTGGAAACATCAAAATCGCGGTTTAGTGCCTCCAAGTGTCTTCATTCCAATCGCAGAAGAATGCGGCCAGATCTTGCAGATTGGAGAATGGGTACTGCACCAGGCTTGCAAAGAGGCATCAAGTTGGGAACGCCACTTGAATATTGCGGTGAATGTGTCGGCCGTGCAGTTACACAGCCCACAGTTTGTGCAGATAACCCGTGAGATCCTGAAGCAAACCAAACTACCGCCGAGCCGCCTCGAGCTGGAAATCACGGAAACAGCACTGATCCGAGATCCAGATATTGCATTATCTACCATACGTCAACTCAAGGAAATCGGCGTGCGCATCGCCATGGACGACTTCGGCATGGGATACTCGTCTCTATCTCACCTACTGACCTTTCCCTTCGACAAGATCAAGATTGATGGCTCATTCATCAAATCTGTTCACGTCAACCCGCGAGCGGCAACAATTGTGCGCGCAGTCTTAGAGCTGGGACGTGGCTTGGAGTTGCCAGTGCTTGCTGAAGGTGTAGAGACTGAAGAAGAGCTCGCTTTCCTAAGCGCAGAATCATGCGAGGAAGTTCAAGGCTATCTATTTGGAAAACCTGAGAGCATCGAGAGGTACTTGCAACTCACAACACGGGCACTCCAAGTCCCCAGATATACGGGGCCGATCGCACCAAAGGGTCCCGTTCGTGAAGACACGTGCCACCACACAAAGTTGCTCAAACAGGACGCTGATCTTGAGCACCAGATCATTCGCGTTTCAGAAGTCAAAGTCGCAACCACCCTACTTTGAGCAAGCCCCCTAAGGCACCCCAAATGCTTCAATCCGGTAAGTTTCCATACTTTTGGTAGGCACTGACAAACAGACCGATAGGATCCTGAACCAGGATTATGCAGCTTTGCGATTTTGCAGTCCCCTGTGGAATGGATTGTTGCAACGCACTGACCATTAATTGATTAGGCAGGTTTTTCAAATGCGCTGCATCCTAGTGTTCATTGATATGTCAAACAGCGAACCTAGGGGCAATACGTGCTTTTCTAAGCACTTGACTCGACCGTGAAGTCAAGCTGCAGACATTAGTAAGACCAAGCATAGTCCTATGTTTTGGAATACGCATGCTACATGCCATCAGCGATACAGCCACTGCAAAGCTGACCTAGGAGCCAGAAATCACCTTCAGGTTGAACTGGGACAGTTGACAGTGAAAATCCAGAAAGCACGGAGTCGTCGTATTCACTAGACAATACTCAGCCACGCACTCAAATATCCTCCAATGCGGCTTGTGACTACCCTCAGAAAGCCTTCCACTCACCGTCACGCATTCCCGCATATCTTGGTGTTCCTGAGATAGCAACTGCGTGACGCTGCGTTGAAAGCGTGGCCGTAGCGCCAAACTTTTGAAGCGACTCTACCGCCTTTGTAGCTTTCACCAGATTCGTCTTGCTGAGTGTGGTCACGGACCTTTCAATGCGGACTACCTGTTCAGCCTCTGACAGCTTGAAAACTGCCACAGCTTCAACCAAAGATTGAGCTTGGTGGCTCAAGCTGCTCGCTGCGGCAGCCATTTCCTCAACTAGTGCAGCGTTCTGTTGAGTGGTCTGAGCCATCTGCGTCACAGCTTTGCCAACCTGTGCCACTCCTTGACTTTGCTCTTGGCTAGCAGCGCTGATATCGCCCATGATGTGGCTAACTCTGCGAATAGCCGAGACCACATCGATCATCGTCTTACCTGCCTTATCCACGAGCATAGAGCCTTGTTCGACACGCTCGACACTAGTGGTAATCAAGGCTTTGATTTCTTTGGCTACTTCTGCCGAACGTCCAGCTAGTGCCCGTACTTCGCTCGCAACCACTGCAAAGCCGCGGCCGTGTTCACCGGCCCGAGCAGCCTCGACTGCTGCGTTCAATGCCAGGATATTGGTCTGAAAGGCGATGCTGTCGATGACGCTGATGATATCGGCAATCTTGTTGCTGCTTTCAACGATGCTCTTCATCGTTGCTACCACTTCAGCCACCACTTCACCACCCTCAGCTGCTACGGCAGACGCTTTCCTAGCCATCTGGCTTGCTTGGTTAGCGTTCTCTGCATTTTGTTTGACAGTAGAACCCAACTGCTCCATGGATGCAGTAGTTTGCTCGAGTGCGCTGGCCTGTTCTTCCGTTCTACCCGACAAATCATTGTTGCCTGCGGCAATCTGAGCGGTCGCGGCAGCTACGCCTTGCGCGTTGGAGCGCACTGTCGTCACAGTAGTCATCAGGCTTTGCTGCATGCGCTCAAGCGCTCCAAGCAGAAGGCCCATTTCATCCTTAGACTTGACTGCAATTGGGGCACTAAGATCCCCGCCAGCCACACGGTCTGTCACCTCCACAGCTAGGCTCAACGGGCGAGTAATCGAGCGAATGATGGCCAAGGCTAAAAAAAACGGCAATACTCGTGGCAATCCCACCACTGACCAGGACCTCTAGCACTAGTTGACGCGCAGCCCTCTCCGCCTGCTGACTGGCATTTTCCGCGCGCTGAGTCTGATTGGCTAACAATTCGTGAATGACTCGCTGATACTCAAGCTGAGTGGGGCGTAGCTTATCCTCAAGCATCGCCATAGCCTCATTATGCTGATTACCATCAACAAGTGCAATGAATTCATCGCCTTGCTGAAGGAACTTCGTGCGTTGTAACAGCAAGTGCGCCAACAAGAATTAACCTTTCTCCGAGCTTATCAATTGGGTCACGGTCTTTACCTGCTCCGCGATGTCAGTGCGTGCCTCTAGAATTCTGATGTGCGCAGCCTTCTGAAGGCTCTCTGATTTGAATAACACCAAGTTTCGAAATTGGATGGCTTGTTCGTTAGTGCCATCAATAATGATGTTTAATGCTCGGCTGAGAGGGACTCTTCTCAGGGTAATCTCGTCAATAGCTGAGCGCTGAATGGAAGAGCCAAAGAGTGCAACACCGCCCAGTACGGCAAGAAGCAGAACCATCAGTGTGAATGAGATGGTCAGTCGGATAGATATCTTGAAACGTTCCATAACAATCTAATATTTCATAGGTACTAATTTATTTATTAGAAAATATTCACTTTAAAAATTATCTAAAAATCTTCTTATTTAAGACAGAGTTTAGTATTTAAATACGCACTTATGCATTCTATTGATTATCCATTAAAATAAGTTAAGAAATATTTATTCCGTCAGATAATCAAATAATACAGCAAAAAAAATTTACTGAAGGACGCTTTACTAGATCAGCTCCCCAGGTTGAGTTTCATATGCAGAGCGACTAGGAAGCGTTATTCTAAATATGGCTCCACCATCAGGCTTGTTTTTTGCCGAAATAGTCCCATCCATTGCATCAATAATTTTTCTGCATATGGCAAGCCCCAGACCAGTTCCACCAGAACCATCTTTTGTCTTGCTCGATTGCACAAACGGCTGAAATATTTGATCAAGCTCCTGAGGTGGAATACCTGGGCCTTGGTCGGAAAAATCAATGCAAATATTTCCTTGATCATCGAATAGACCAATGACATCAATTCGTCCATGATTAGGTGAAAATTTGATCGCGTTGGCCAACATATTTCGAACCACTTGCTGAAAGCGTACAGGATCAGCTTTTGCGATCATCGGGTAATTTTCCAAATCGAGTCGTAGATCTATCTGCTTTTGATGCTGCAGTGGCTCCAGTTCACGAGCAATGGGCCTTATCAACCCTCTTAAGTCAATTCTCTCTAAATGTATGACTCCCACGGCGCTCTCAAGCTTGGCGACATCTAAAAGGTCATTGACCAAAGCCAGCATGCGTTGTCCCGCCGAGTGAATGTCATTGAACATTTCGCCCAACTGTGGTGAGTTGCGTGATCGCAGGTGACCAAGCTCTGCGAATCCAATGATAGATTGCAATGGAGTACGCAACTCGTGGCTCATATTGGCAACGAACTCTGACTTGACACGAAATGCCTCCTCTGCCGCATCACGTGCCTCCCTTGTTGCCTGCTCCGCTGCCCGAAAATCTGTGACATCAACAAAAATACTTAAAACACCTGTCGCTTTACCCCTGGAATCCTTAATTGCAGCCTTGGTAACTTGCATATCGCGATAATATCCGTTTGCATGAATTATCTTGGCATCAATGACCGCTTTTTGACCTGAATCCAACACCTTCTGATTGATCATCAACTGCATCGATGCGTTATCGCATGAGCAAACATCCTTTAAATACTGCCCCATAATTTTCAGGGCGCTGACACCAGAGAACTCTTCCCATGCCCTATTTACCAATGTAATAGAATTATTTTCATCAGTAATTAATAAAGGTAGCGGTGTCGTTTCAAAAAGCAGATGTTGAAAAGCCAATTGCGTCTGTAAATCATGCTGAGCTTTCCAACGAGCCGTCACATCAACGGCGCTTCCCGCAAAGCCAACAATTTGGCCTTTCTTTATAAGTGGAACGACAGCAATTTCGCACAGAATTTCTTTGCCATTTGGTAAAGAGAAGAAAGCTTGACAGGTGCGTAAGCTCCTCTGACTATTTGCATCAAGCAAAACCTTCACTTGATTTCGACATTGCGGCTCTACTATTTTCTCAAAGCGTAGCCCAAGTGCCATCTTACTTGATTGACCGGTTAGCATTTCCCAACGAGCATTCACGAATGTCAAAAGTCCATCTTTGTCAGTACGGAAAATTAACTCTTGAACACTTCGCATCAGTACAGCTAACTCTTGCTCACTTCTGGCAAGGCGTGCCTGAGAGCGATCCATCGCTTGACGGGCTGCTCTTTGGAGCTTTTGGGTCTTTCGTACAGAATGAGCAAGTCCCACTACTAATAAAAATACAGCTGGGGTAATTATAAAAAAAAATGAAAACCCTATCCTTCCAGCGTTTCAGCGCCGCCGAATAAGGCTCTTCCACAAGTATCCATAAAGGCCAACGGCGTACAGCACGGTAAGAGACTATTTCTCGCTCACCGAGCATCCCTTTACCAAGGTATGAAGCACGCTCGATATTCGCGCCAATAGGCGACTGCATCGCCATGGTGAGTGGCAATGTTGGCCCTACGTTGGTGCTGGCTAGAAGGCTTCCTTCATAGCTCAATAAAAAAGCATCATAGCTTGATGACTCCAAAGTAGATTTATAGAAATTAGCAATTGCATCCGGATTGATTAGCCCCACTAAATAGGCGACCGATCTATCATCTTGCTCAAAGCAGAAAACATGAGGAAGAAAACTAACACCTCGTGGTGCTATATTCCGGCTAGAAGTCAATGCAGAAAGATTTCGCCCTAAAATCATATCCCCCAGCCTTGCCTCACCTGGCTTAGGAATCAATTTTTTTCCTCCTACTAACCGTTCAATTGATATAGATATGCCTGTTTCTCCAGGCTGAGTGCTGGCAATGACTTCGCCTTTAACGTTTACCAAAGACACTCCACGAAGGAAAGGGATCTGCGACACAACCTGGGCTAAAGCGGCCTCACGCTCTTTGAGCGAGATAGCCTGGCCAAAAACCGTGGGATTTACTGCCAAACTAGTCAATGCAACTTCACTAGTCTCAAATGTTCTGGACGTTTGCTCTTCTAGAACGCGCGCAAGAAGCATTGACTGAGACTTGCTATTTGCGACTTGCGCATTCAGTTGGCCCCATAAGAATATTGATAAGGATCCAAGCACACAAAGCGAGAAAACCAAAATTAATGCTTTGACATGTGCGCTGTGCTTTACCCCAAAAAATTCACGAGTAGCAACTCTGTATGGCATAATATATGCTCTCTATTGACCGACATCAGTAACCATAATAGTGGTCAAGCCGTTTTTTTTGCGCAGCTCTAGCAAGACGCCCATCACGCTTGATGTCTGCAACAAATCGGTTTAGCCTAGCAAGCCATTGCAGGTCATTGGGATTAACTGCATATCCGTACGGCAATATATAAAATGGCTTTGGAGGAGCAATCAATTGAGCCCAGTCAGCCCCATCAAGTAGTCGACGACTGTATGGGTAATCGGTCATGAATACATCCACTCGTCCCGCCATGAGCTCCTTTTCGCGAGTCTGAGGCAGCTCAACGGCCACAACATTCGCATAATTGAGCGATTGCCTCATCACTGGCTCCATAAAAGTTCCGCGCTGCACTGCCACCTGCACACCTGGCTTATCTATATCCGCCCATTTCTTCACAGCGGGGTTAGTTTTGGTGCTAATCCCATAAATATCGCTTCTCAAATAAGGGGCCGTGAAGCTCAATTTTTCCTTTCGCTGGGGCAGCATACCAACGGCAAACATTGCAACATCACAGCGTGAACCCAAGAGATCTGGAATTAGTTTCAAAAATGAAGAATCAACGTATTCTAAACGTACCCCCAAATCCTTTGCGAGCTCAGCAGACAGCTCGATGTCAATTCCTTGCAGACGCCCTGAACGAGGATCTCTAAATGTCACTCCATAATAGTCCGGCCATATGCAAACCTTAACTACCCCACGCGATTGGACACGATCAAAAATGAGGCCCGCAGATATATTCATCGAATTCAGACATAGCGAGCTTAGGATCCCCATTTTTGCAACAAAGCGTTCAATAGCGGAAAATGACTTCATATACTTATATTTAGAATTTTTTCACTCATTAATTATTTAATGAGTATCAATTAAATCCGCGAATGTTGGTGTTTGACGGATTAGTGAGAGTCGTATATTCTCTAATTCATCTATATGCTTCAAAAATGTGTCGACAATTATTGGCCCCAATGCCTTACCATGCTCAGCCTGAATTAACTTGAGAGCATCATCTAGTGCAAATGCTGGTCGATATACTCTATCCATTGTTAATGCATCATATATATCCACGATTGAAGTAATCTGTGCAGATAGTGGGATTTCATCCCCCGAGATTCCGTTCGGATATCCTTTGCCATCAAATCGTTCATGATGAAAAGCAGCGATTTCAGAAGCCATCTGAAAAACCGGGATACGTGACTGCCCTAACAACTTTGCGCCAATATCCGTATGCGTATTCATGCAGGCACGCTCCTCCGGCGTCAACGGACCACGCTTTTTAAGAATGCTGTCTGGTATGCCGACCTTTCCGATGTCATGCATCGGAGCCGCTTTACGAAGTAGTCTGGCAAAATCAGGTCGGCAACCTAAGTACAAAGCAAGTGCTTCAGCTAAAAAGCCAATACGGATGATGTGCGCCCCCGTGTCGTCATCTTTAAACTCGGCTGCCATAGCCAAGCGCAGTAGAGTCTCGTGATGAGCACGAGTGACTTCTTTGAGCAATTGGTTGCGCTCCCGGTACATATACCCGAAGTCACGAATAAGCTGCTCCATTTGATCGACGGCCGCCGGGTCAAATCGCTGCGACTCAGATTCAGATTCATCACTGAGGATTTCAGTCATCGGATGCTCCCTTCTAAGCTTTCGATGACCTCTAGAAGCTTCAGTGTGCTGAAGGGCTTGACCAGGTACTCATCAGCCCCTGCGTTCAGGCCAGCCTGACGATCGTCGGCACTGCCCCTTGCAGTCAGCAAAATCACCTGGGTGTTACAGAGCTCATTGCTCTCTTTTATCAAGCGACAAACATCCAAGCCGCTGAAGGCTCCCGGCATCATGACGTCAAGAAGCACAACATCTGGTCTGACTTGTCGGACAACCTGCCATGCATCGTCACCGTTGGAGACATCAAGCACTTCAAAGTCACTGAACTCAAGAGTCATGCGGAGCAGTTTGCGTATGTCTGCGTGATCTTCAACGATGAGTATTTTTTTCATAGGGAGAGCATTCAGGCAACACCAGTAATTCTTAACAAATTGTATCCAAGTTATCAATTCTATCAAATTTACGTCAAATTCTTCAAGCCGATTTAAGGCAGAATGCCATCCATGTCCGAAATCAGCACACCTCTAGACGACCTTCCTCACTTCACAACCGCGGAAGTTGCAAAATTGTTAGGACTGGCAATTCGCTCTGTACAGCTGATGGTTGACCGCGGCGAGCTCCAAGCGTGGAAGACTCCAGGCGGCCATCGTCGAATCACTCGAGCCTCCGTTGAGGCATGGCGAAGCCGGCAATCAAGCTCTGCTGAACAATCGACATCTGTCGCCACATCGCACCTCAGTACCAAAGTTCGGATCTTGCTGATCGAGGATTCGGTACATTTTCAGAACCTTGTGCAGTTGTTAGTTCAGCGTCACTTCCCAGATGTCGAACTACATGTTGCTCACGATGGAATCACAGGCATGGCCTTGTTTGGAAAGGTTCAACCTCATGTGATGCTGGTAGACATCCTTCTGCCCGACATCAATGGAGCGGCTCTCATCACCGCTTTACGCACAAATCCGCAGTTCTCCACATGCAGGCTGCTAGTTATCACATCACTGGATCAGGAAGAGCGAAAAACATATGATTTCGCCCTAGAGGGAGTACGTGTCTTGCACAAGCCGAAGCTTGTTCAAGAATTTTCTCAAGCCTTGAATGAGCTGTTGACCTCATGAACTCGACCCCAGCAGTTGTCTTGTTGGTTGAAGATGACCCATCGATTGCTCGCTTTGTTGGACTAGCATTGGAGGGGCTTCCGTTAGAACTCATCACATGTACTAGTGCTGAAGAGGCACAACTTGTTTTGCCTGAGCGGCCATGTGCGATGCTCATCACCGACCTTATGTTGCCAGGTATATCCGGCCTTAAGCTCATCGAATGGCTACGCAGCTCAACTTCAGCCACTTGCCAAGTAGTGGTGTTCAGCGCGGGAGTGGACTATTCAATCGCCCAACAGCTTGATCATCTGAAAGTTCATCAGATATTGCGTAAACCCGTATCAGTCATTGAGCTGGTGACATGCGTTCAGAATGTTTTGGAATCCTGCTCAAACCGCTCAACAACAGTCACTTCGCCAAACAATACAAAGCCAGATGCTATCGAGAAATTTTTTTTGCGGCGATCGCGAATTGTTTCTGAGCTATCGAGCGTCATGCTCACTCCAGATGCCTGCTGACCAAGCCGAAGGCTCTAAACATGTGAGTGCGCGCGATAGTACCGCACTGCGACGACTGGCGCACAGCCTTAAAAGCGTTTTCAGACTTCTGGGGCAAGAGCAGGCTTTTAGCATCGCGCAAAGCTTGGAAAAGGCATGCTTACGCGAAGACTGGGTAATGCTTGATAAGCTCTGGATGCAGCTTGAAAACGAAATGCAAATCGCGTCCTCCTGGCACTGAAAGTTTGGAAAAGACTTTTCAATAAAAAGTCACTCGTCATAATTTCACAGCATTGGCATAGATATTCTTCCAGCAAATCGACGCAGCAAGCCAACAGCGGTACGACAATCAGCAGCCTATTCACCTGGCTCTCAGGTGCCTCATCGACATGCCTTGACAGCAGATGCTGCCAAGGCATTTTCTAGCTCTAAGCAGAGTCAATACATGAGTTCATCTTGCCGCTGCCTACTAGGAGATTCGTCCAATTGCCTGCCCAGGTCACTACTCAGAAGCACAACTACATGCTTCTCCCTAGGAGGCGAAGGGCTCGGAACCGTTGCTCCAAGTTCGAAGGTCGCCACCACCTTAACCAGCTCAGTGGCCTGCTCTCTGAGACTGCTCGCCGCAGCCGATACCTCTTCGACAAGGGCCGCATTTTGCTGCGTGACTTGATCCATCTGTGTAAGCGCCTCGCCTACTTGCAAAACACCATGGCTCTGCTCATCGCTCGCAGCACTGATTTCGCTCATGAGCCCAGTTACGCGTTTAACACTAGCCACAATCTCCTGCATCGTGTTGCCTGCTTGATTGGCCAGCCGATTTCCCCGCTCTACGCGCTGAACACTGTCATTGATAAGGCACGTAATTTCCTTGGCTGCTCCAGCAGAACGAATAGCCAGACTACGGACTTCAGAGGCCACAACTGCGAAACCACGACCTTGCTCACCAGCTCTGGCAGCCTCCACTGCGGCATTGAGAGCAAGGATATTGGTCTGGAAAGCGATGCTGTCGATGACATCGATAATCTCGCTAATCTTCTTGCTTGATGTAGAAATTCCCTGCATCGTGTTAACGACTTCGCCCACCAATTCTGCACCTTGTGTGGCGATATCGCTGGCACTTTGAGCGAAGGTGCTCGCCTCACGAGCACTATCTGCATTCTGTCCCACAGTCGCCGACAACTGCTCCATCGATGCAGCAGTCTCCTCAAGAGCTGCTGCCTGCTCTTCAGTACGCTGCGACAGATCCAAATTGCCTTGCGCAATTTCTGTACTAACAGTGGCCACCGATTCAGAGCCGGTGCGCACCACACTGACAACCTTTACCAGCTCGTGCTGCATCTCGTTCAGGGAGTTCAGAAGCTCACCAACTTCATCTTGACTCTGAACCTCAATGGCTGTGTTGAGGTCACCTGCTGCAACTGCTCGAGCAATATTGACGGCATGTCGAACTGGCCTCGTAATAGAGCGCACGATCCAGACACCTAATGTCACCGATATAACAATAGACAGCAATATGGCAATCAGAGTCGTAATCTGCAACGATCTCACCTCCTTGACGGCCTCAATCGATGAATCGTTTGCCAAATCAGATTGAAATTGAATGCTGCTATCCAAAATGCGTAGGTACTCAAGTTGAACAGGACGCAGCCCCTCAAGCAAATATATGACAGCTTTATTTTTCTCACCAGAATCAATCAATGAAAAATATCGATCAACATCAGACGAAAACCTCTTTCGAGCATTCACTATTTGATTTAGCAATTCCTGCCCTTTAGCGGCATTAATCTCTTGACTAAGAAGATTTATTAATTTTTCTGACTTTTTTCGAGACTCTATTACAGCTTGATGCTCTATGTCTATTTTTGACTTATCATCAATAATCACCATGTTTCTTAAAAATCGTGACTGACGATTTACCTCAAGACGCAGATCATTAAGATGTGATATAAGGACCATGCGCCGCTGGGTAATATCTATAATTCTATTTTGCACCGCAGAGGCTTTAATAATACTCTCCACCCCAATACCGATGGTTAGCAACAATAGTATTCCAAGTGTAATTATTAATCTCGAACCTATTTTTAAATTACGCAGAAATTTCATTTTATATGGATTTAAATAGTTTCAATTTATATCAAATTTGACTAGAAATATATTACACATCATCGAAATGAAAGTAATTCTTATTAATTTCATGTTTTAAATAGTCAAACTATTTTTTGAGATTATTTCACAGATAGACAAGGAAAAATATGACTATTGAAATTTAAGAGACAAAAGCAACGATAATTGGAAAAATATTCGCTGTTTGATTAGCCACTCTCTTTGGGCAAGGTCTGCGTAAGGTTAATAGATGCAATCAACTGACACCAACCATGCGGACAGATCAATCTTGTCCCGAGCCATAAACTTGTGGCATGGGTTTTGTCAGAAGTTGCCCACATCCATCGGCACATAAGGTCAGTCGATATCAAGTAATCCTTTAGTCCAAATTGACGCTGCATCTTGAGTCCTTAGCGGGCAAGGATGCATTGACAAGTCTTGTAAACCGCAGATGATTTGATGGGATTATTGAGTCCGAATGGCGCAAAGTCCACCGGTCTGAGGAAGCGCTCTCACTGCTCATACTGGGCGTAGATCACTTCAAGCCCCTCACCGATAGCTATGCTCATCCTTTTGGCGACAAGGTGCTCAAATGTTTTGCAAGTGTTCTAGTGCGCCCGTAACGCGCGCCCGAATTTTAGTTGCACGATACGGAGGAGAAGAGTTTACAGTGCTCCTGCCGAGCATGGACTTTCTAGTGCAACTATGCTCGCTGAATCCATCAGGCAACACGTTGAATCCATGTCACTTGGTGACGATTAATTCACGTTACTAAGAATAACAATCAGTATTGGCGTTGCATATTCCAGCGAGTCAGCATTTGATTCTCCTTGCATTTATGCTTGTAGATGCCTCTGACAAGGCTTTATACGAAGCCAAGCGGAATGGTCATAATCAAGTGGCTGTTGCCAGGTCAGAATTTTCCGAATGCGCTGGGATGTAAAATCTGCGCAAGTCTTACGTTGCTCATGCAGCAGTCCGGACTGTTGGTCAACAGCGATAAAGCAATCGGCCACTAACGAAGCATTAGTTCGTCTTTTAATTCGAAGATCTAATTGTTCGAGGTAGTCTTTAATACTCCTCTATCTCATGATCCAACTGACGATGTATAACTGTTTTCCACTTTTTTGCACTCTACTTTTCTGCCATCGATAAAATTGTGCACAGCTTGCCTAATGTTAGAAATCGGAATTTTAATTAACAACCTAGCTTTGTGAAAATTCAAGCCCGTGTGAAGAGTCTCTAGCCCAGAATAGCCAACAGGTGAGTCTGAAAGGCAAATAAATTGCGAACCTTGGTCAAGGGAATTTTTCTTATCGTAAATCACAACTGTAAAATTCTCAGCTACCTACGACCTCTTCCGAAAACAGCCTCCACCGATTTCCGACCATGCGCCAGTAAAGTCTCAGCCGCAAATCCTCTGCAAATGCCGTACTTCTAACCCTCAAATTCACAATCCGAATATCTCCCTTTTCATCATTCCATGCATAGACAGATACTTTTTGCAGCGATACATCTGAGGCTCCTGTGAAGTACGCAGACAAACGCATTTTTGATGAGATACGATGCTCCGACTCAGGCAGATCGGCTAAATAGATGCTGGCCAGTCGGTTCGCATTCTTACTTCGCCAAGCCTGCCTCCAATCATCAAGCACTTGCAGAAAGGGCCCTACAGATTTTTCTTGTGCTGGCCGCTCTTTAGGAGGAACCCAATGCAAACTGCTTCTGATCAACACCGGTGTTTGTCGCTCTACTGTCTGCATCAGAAAGTCTAGATCCGGGTTGGCCAGAACCACACAGCCATCACTGGCCTCAGGCAAACGGGCATATTGATCAGGTGGTGTGCCATGTAGCCATATCCCACTACCTGAACGACCAACCGCTCGATCCCAATCATTAGGGTAATTCATGGTCAACGCTCCCAGACCATAAAACTCTGGTAGTTTCATACCCGAAATCTGACGCCCTATAAAATAAAGCCCTTGGGGGGTACGCTGATCGCCCTCCTCTTTCTTGCCAAGACCTAGCTTGCCTACAGAAACATAAAAATTCCCTACGACACGAAAATGACCATCTTCATTAGCGAATAAATATAGCCTCGACTTGCTAGCATCGATAGCTATAGCCTGTCTTACTGATGCATCTAACATCAGAAACTCGCTAGGAATACTGCCAGTTTCTGGAACACTGTCAGCTCCTTGAACACGACGTCTAATCTCATCGTGGAGACCTGCAAGTTGCAAGTGAAGCTCTTTAGGTAAAGGCGCACTTGAAGCAGAACTTTTCACCGACGAAAGCCCCCCCCGCAAAGTCCTGAAATGGAACTCTCGATACGCCACTTTTGAAGCGCAGCAAATCTGCATAGACCAGTTGTGCTGCATGAAAATTAGGCACATCACTGGTCAATTCGGATGCAGAAATGAGCGCCCCATTTAAATCTTTCCGCTCAACTTGAGCAATGATGTTAAGCAGTCGCCTCTCATCATCCCGTTGCTTCACGCTCCTTGTTACAAATGATTTTTTTGCTGAAAAATTAGCCTTTCCGTGATTTTTTTTGGAATTAACAGGATTAAATTCCTGCGCATAAACTCCCAAAAACATCAAAGACGATCCAATAGTTATTATCAATCGTCTAAAATTCAGTCTATCTTTCGACATACTGTAATTCTCTAAATTTCGATAAAATTCGGATATCAAGCTCCGGTTGCCTCATTAATAATTCTCCAATAGCCATTTTCATATTGAAATTTCAATGTCTTTTTAGTTGTAGTTTTCAAAGAATCCGCCGCGTAGTTCTGTCGAAATTTGGCAGTTGCCGTATCGCCATCAATTCGTACTACAGTATCGAGGATGACGACGGTAATTGCAGACTTGCTCACGATGCGCTGACGACGTATCTCTTTCCACTTTGCAAGACTCGTGCCGTCAGAGGGAGTGAAATGATCGCTATATGCACCCAAGTATCGATCCAGATCTTGATCCGCCCAAGCCGCAGCCCAAGATGCCACCGCTTTTTCAACAGCCTGCACTGATACATCCTTCGAGTCCTTAACATCAACCGCTTGCTTGGTTGCAGTTATCACATCGGACTCAACACGCTTACTACTCTGATTCTTCTGGGATTGTGACGCTTTGTCTGCGACTGCAGGCTTTATCTCGGTTTTGACTTCCAACGGCACACGGACGCGTGTGTCTTCTATATTGATGATCTGCGAAGCAACTTCTCCACCCCTCACTCGCGAAGCAGTAGGAGTGGCCGGGAGAGGGCTAGCGGACGATAACAACTTAGCATCTTCCACCTTGGTTGGCCTAACAGGAAGCACAGAACCTGCCGCGCCCTTAACTTCCGCAATTTTTGAAACTGCCTCCGGCTGAGGGAATATCTGTGTAATCAAAGCCAACTTAGGCTGTATGGCTTGTCGCCGACCATCTAGCTGCAATGCCTTCGAATAAGCCTCACTCGCCATACGAGCGTATAGATCACCCAAGTTTTCATGCGCGGTCGCATAGCTTGGATTAGTCCTAATCGCCAACTCTAGGATTTCAGATGCTTTACGCTCCTTGCCTTCTGCCGCATAAATAACTGCCAAATTATTATACGGTTCCGGCAGATTTGGATAATCCTGAGTCAGTGCTGTAAACACTTTGATGGCCTGAGAATTTTTCTTCTGTTCAGCAGCAATCACCCCCTGCAAGAAACGCATTTGAATATTTCCAGGATTTTGCTTCAGATAACTGTCCGCCTGCTTTGAAGCCTGCGCCACTTTGCCTTGCTCTACTAACTTGGCAACTTCATCGATCGACTCCTGAGAGGCATATGCAGGCCCACAAGCCCCCCCCCAAACCGATGACTAGGGCCGCCAAGGGCCTAAAAACTAAAGAAACACTGTGCCCTGACATGACCGACAGGAACCGAGACGCATTCAGCATAAGGGTAAGAACCTTCTACGCGACAGATTGTTTAGCAAAAGCTGCAGTTTTTAAACACAGACATGCGCTTGCTTTGAAAAAGCATCGATTCTAAGTGCAGAAGCAGTTGACAAGTTCTATTCGGGAGGGTCTATCAATCTTGTTCAAGCACCTTTCAAGTTCCAAGGCCGAGTTGCAGAACGTTACGGAACAAGCAACGTAACAACATCCGTAACACTAACCTTTAAACCTACCAAGACAGCAGCACAAAAACGGCCCAAAGAATAAAAGCTAATAAAAATCAATAGGTTATAAATTAACACTAATCTCCAGATGAAATCAGCAGATATGGCACGCATGTTGCTTTGTAGTCCGCTGATCAATCTCGCAGCCTCAGAGGCTCCATTCAGCCTTCGGGCTCATCACCCCTGGAGAGAAAAATGTCCGCTCAATCAACACAGCCAACACCAATTGCATCAATAAGCAATGCACAGTTGGGTGGGAATGCACCGATTACGAACGTCGCCCAACTCGACGCTTCGAACATGTCCTCCGCCGCTGCAATAAATGGAGGATCTGCTCAAGCTGCCAAGATGGCTCAGGCGTCAGAAGGAGTTCAGATCATTCGCAATGGAGTAGCTCTTCCTGCGTCAACTGGCACAACACTGCAGTTGGGCGACAAAATCATCGTGCCCGCCAATGGCACCGCCAAAGCTGTCTTCAATGGGCAAGATGGCCAGGCAATTGTCGGGACTTTTGTCGGAGGTACAGAGGCAACTCTGACAGATGGCGGTGCTGGAACTACGCTGCTGGATTTAGCATCCGGTGATGTCGATGTCGCTCCAGCCAGCGACAGTGATGCTGTCGGCCTTATCGTGGCCAAGGACGCTGGCGGCTCTGTGCTAAGCGACTTCCTACTTGCGGGCTTGATTGGCGCGGGAGGTGCAGCCCTGATAGCTGCCGCAAATAACGATGACGAGTCCGGCCCTACAGGTGTGCCAACCAACCCCACCGACCCCACTGACGGCCCTACCGACCCCACCGACGGCCCTACCGATCCCACTGACGGCCCTACCGATCCCACCGACGGCCCTACCGATCCCACCGACGGCCCTACCGATCCCACTGATAGTCACGGCCTGATCACATCAGTCCAGGATGTAGTCGCCGGACTGGCTGGCGGTACATTGATTGAACCGGTCTCTGAATTACTGGACTCTCTGCTTAATCCTAATGAAGGGGCCCTTTCCTCCATAACAAGTATTCTAGAGAGTCTCACAAACACAGAAGGCGGGGCCTTGGGTGTGGTCACTGACTTGGTGGATGGACTGGTCAATATTCCAGAACAATCCCTAGAGCCACTTATTAGCACATTGAATGACTTGCTTGCAGGCTTAGCAAACCCAGGAAATGACGGAATAGGCGGTGTGGTTCATAGCGTCCTTGGTGGTCTTTTGGGCAAAGATGGAGTCTTGGATGGTCTGCTTTCCAGCGTCGGCGACGTCCTGGGCCAAGATGGCCTGCTGGGCGGCATCCTCGGCCAGGATGGCTTGCTGGGCAATGTCGTCGGTGACAACGGTCTGCTCGGCGGTGTTCTCGGTGGCAGCGGTGGCTTGCTCGGAGGCATCTCTGGAGGAAACGGAGGAACTGCCGAAAGCGGCTTGATCACAACTGTTCAGGATGTCCTTAGCAACCTGTCTGGCGGCACAGTTATCGAACCTGTTGGTCAGCTGCTCAATACGCTGATTGATCCTTCTGAGGGTTCGCTGAGCACCGTAACCGGTCTCTTGGAAGACCTGACCTCCGTTAACGATGGTCCTTTGGGCGTACTAACGGAGCTAGTAAATGGCCTAGCTACCGTCGAAGACAAGGCATTGGAGCCTGTAATCAGCACACTTAACGAGCTGATTGCCGGCCTAACCCAGGGCCTAACTGACGGAGGTAGCTTGAATAGCGACCTCATCAACAATGTGGTTGGAGATGTTCTCGGCGGCAATGGCGGTCTGCTCGGCGGCGTCCTCGGCCAGGATGGCTTGCTGGGCAATGTCGTCGGCGACAACGGTCTGCTCGGCGGTGTTCTCGGTGGCAATGGCGGTCTGCTCGGCAGCATCCTCGGTGGCCAATCAATTGCAGTACCCTCCATTGTCAACACAGCGATAACGGACCTGTCCTCAATAGCAACGGCTATTAATAGTCAAGCGGACACAGGCGGATATTTGACCGCAGACGTTTTGTCCCTGACACATCAACTGCAAAGCCAAGTGATTTAACACGTTTTCTGCGGCTCAGCATGCCGCATTCCCATGCCACGACTTCCCCAAAAAAGTCGTGGCATGGCTAAAGGAAAATTTTCATGCATAAAAATTACAGGCTTTGCGCCGCACTATTGCTTTCTCTCGGCTTGATAGCCTGCAGTTCAGCACCAACATCCAACAAAACGTCTCACCACTACGCGTATGGGCGCCCCACCGTTAGTACAGCAAGTGGCGTCGCACCAATAGTGGCTACCTCTCAGTCAGGCAAAAAAGGCCCCGCCAACGCCGCGCATATTGTCTATTTCGACTTTGACTCATACACCGTGCGTCCATCTGACCGGGGAATCGTCGAAAGCCATGCCCAATGGATGCGAAACAACCCAAGACAAGCGCTCATTTTGCGCGGTCATACTGACTCTCGGGGAGGCACTGAATACAACCTGGCACTGGGTCAAAAACGTTCCGAGTCAGTGCTCCAAAGCTTACAAATTCTGGGCATCGACCCTAGCAGAGTTGAAGCAATTAGCTATGGCAAAGAACGCCTCGTTGATCTAGGTAGCAGTAATGACGCCCACCAACTCAATCGACGTGTGGAGTTTGAATACCGCTAGGCGGAACCCGCACCTCTTTGCAATCGGCAGATGAACTTCACAAAGCTGCGACTCGCGCAGCCCTCTATCTGCCGTACCTAACGCTCCCGCCATATCTACAGATTGGGCTGCCTTTGCTACTTTTAGGTAGCTTTTATCGTTACCACAGTTATTAAAAGCACGAAATCCAAATACCACAAATAGAAATCGAAATCAGAAAAAATATTAAAAATAAATGAAATGAATTGATCTATGTCAATTAATAGTCTTAGTATTATTTGATACAATTGATACATTTGCTAAAGTAAATAGCAGAAAATCTAGTTTTTTAAAATTCCATACGTTAACCCTAATGATCCGATACTTACTTCCTCGTCAACTGGCATCTACTGCTAGTTATCCGGCGGATGTCAATGAGTTAGGGCCATACGCAACGGCAATCACCGACTCTTTTCGAAGCGCTTCTGTGCATTTACACAGCGCAGCATGGCTTTCTCTACCCATCAGTCTGCTAGGCCTACTTCCCTCCATTTTTTTGTTGCAGGTCTACAACCGCGTCCTTTCACGAGGAGGTACAGCCACTCTGACAGCAATGGTGGCTGGAGTCGTCTGTTTTTTGTGCCTTGAGTGGTGGCTGCGTCGCAGGCGCTCACGAGCCTTGCGCGAGGCTGGAGCCATGATTGACCGGGATGTATCTCAGGCACTAATGCAGTCAATGCTCAGGCACCCGCTGATAACGCTAGAGCAGCGCTCTGCAAGTCAGTGGCTACAGCTTTTTCGTGATGTAAGTGCCATGCGTGCAGGCATCTCCGGAGGACTCGCCACCTCCATTCTTGACCTGCCAATGGCCCTACTAGCATTGATCGTCATCAGCATCGTTGCTTGGCCAGTGCTTCCCGTCATTCTTGTCGCCATGGTTTCACTTGGAGTCCTAGCGTGGTGGTGGGCCGACGAATTACGCAGCGGACGTATCGAGGAAGTTGCTAAAGCCCGCGCACTGGATCGCAGCACCGCCGAAGTCTGCAATGCGCGCTCGACGCTCAAGGTATTGGGCTATGACACCGCTGCGAAACAGTCTTGGCAAGCTGGATATGACCACTGGCTGGCCGAAAGTTTTGCAAAACGGCGAGCTGGAAAATGCAAGGGAAACCAGTCATGTCCTGCTCACCTTTTTCTCCATCTCGGTCATTACCGTAGGAGCGATTGCTATCAATGCTCAATGGATGAGCATCGGCAGTCTCATGGCCGTAAACTTGCTCGCGACTAAAGCACTTGCACCCATCGCCCAGTTGGCAAGTAACTGGCGTTCCATGGCTCGAGCCAACGAGGCAGCTGAGCGCTTGCAAGCCACATTGCAAGAGCCTCTCGAAGTTCAGGGACAAACAGTGGAGTTGCCACGACCACGCGGTCACTTTCGTCTTGACCAAGTTAGCTTCCAATACCCTTCCGGCAAGTCCTCACTGGAGCAGGTTTCCCTAGAAATTGGTCCCGGTGGCATCCACGCAATTTTGGGTCGGAATGGCGCTGGTAAATCCACACTGGCTAAGCTCCTTGCGGGTCTCTATAAGCCAACTCAGGGGCGCATCTTTGTCGATGAATATGACATGGCCCAATTCCCACGTAGTGACCTCTACCAATGGATCGGCTGTCTAGCGCAGGAAGTCTACTGGTTTAGCGGGCCAATTGTGGATTGCTTGCGCATGGTCAACCCCGAAGCCGATGACAAAAACATCATCGCAGCATGCCATCTCGCTGGAGCACATAGCTTCATCAGTCGACTGCCTAATGGCTATCAGACAGTTCTTGGAGAAGGCGGCGCCGGCCTGTCCGCTGGTGAATTACGCAAGCTGGCACTTGCCCAATTGTTTCTGCGCAATCCCTCGATCCTGATTCTCGATGAGCCCAGTAACGACCTCGACTTTGAAAGTGAAACAGCGCTATTGAAAACCTTGAAGCAAATAGCACTGAAACACACCGTCATTGTAATTACACACTCCTCACGCGTAGCTTCGCTAGCGCAGCATATCTACCATGTGCGCGGCGACGGCAGTGTTGAGCATGGCTCTCCCATGCAATTGTTGCCCCATTTGTTCGGTGTCGCACAAGACATCGCACCTTATCAACCCGGAACAGCCCGCCCCGCCTCCACGTCTGGGCACAATCACGCTCAGCCGCAGGAGGTCAGTTCATCATGAAGATCTGGCACGACAGCGAGCTCCCACTGGCTTTACGCCAGTCACAGGATGTGGATTCCGACCGACACCCGAATCCAGTGTCAGCCTTGCGAACTGCAGCGGATGCAGCGCAGGCAAATGAACGAGCAGGTCTCTGGCGTCACCTGAGCCGCAAGCAAAAGCTGCTAGGAGGGGGCATTGCCGCCTTAGTCTTGTTCGGCCTTTTCTATCCTGTTGAAAACGTGGTCGTAGCCAGCGGCCAAGTCATCCCGTCTGATCGCGTCCAGACTGTCCAACACTTGGAAGGCGGTATTGTGACCAAGGTCCATGTGCGCGAAGGTCAGGCTGTAACCCGGTCTCAGCCTCTACTCGAAATAGACCTCGGTGGCTCCAGCCTCAACCTCGAGCAACTCACGGCTCGCCAGGCTACAGCAGAGGCAGTCAAAACACGCCTAACAGCCGAGAGCCAAGGCCATGTGCTGAAGGCCGAATACTTTCCTACTAGTCTTGATCCGCAAATCGTTCAAGCTGAGATTGGTGCCTTTGCCTCCCGGACCTTAGAACATCAAGGCACACAAGCCTCTGCACAAGCCCAGCTTATGCAGGCACAAGGAGATGTTGCTCAAGCTCAAGCACGCATTCAAGGCCTTGAAACAAGTCTTCGTCTTCACGAACAAGAAGCCGCCATTTCACGACAATTGGCTGCTGAGCAGCTCATCGGTCAGCTAGAAGTAATTGATAAACAGCGGGCCTTGGAGCTGGTACGTACTGATCTAGCTGCAGCGCGCCAAATCCTAGTCAGCAACCGAGCCAAAATTGAACAGGCTCAGGCCAAAAAACTGGAAACCCAGGGTGCCTTCCGCCGCCGTGCATCAGATGAACTAGCACAAACAGAGCGAGAGCTGTTAAGTCTGGCTGAAGATATCTCCCGCGCCAAGAGCCAGCGTACCCGCACTATCGTTCTTGCTCCTACCGACGGGGTGGTCAAAGGACTGCGCAGTTCTGGCACAGGTTGGGTCGTTAAACCCGGTGAAGCCATTCTCGAAGTTGTTCCCGTCAAAGACGAAGTCATTGTCGAAGCTCAACTCAACCCTGCAGACCGTGGCTATGTCCATACCGGTCAATCCACCAAGGTCAAGATTTCAGCCTACGACTTTCTGCGCTACGGTTATGTCAAAGGCCATGTCACGCTGGTTTCTGCAGATGCTGATCGCGACCGCAGCCAGCCTAATGCATCGTCCTACTTTCGGATTCAAGCGAGCTTGGATCAACCGTGGGTGGGACGCACCGACAACCGCATCACAACAGGCATGCAAGCTGAGCTGGACCTACTTCTAGGTCACGAGCCTTTTATTTGGTATCTGCTGCGCCCAATGCTGCGTATTCAGAGTGAAGCATTCCGGGAGCCATGATGACCAAGAGCATCTCTTCTTCGTTGTGCCATTCTGCTGCAGCGTCACTGCTCACATCGAAGCCTTGGGCAATTTTGCTTGGCGGACTGCACTTCATGGCATCTACAGCCATCGCACAAGCCCCCCAAGATGGCATGACACCAGTACAGCAAACAAAGCAACTGCTCGTCATTCGCAAGACACCTGCATCAGATTTGCGCTTAGTGCACAAGCTCAGTCCAGCCACTCTGGCTAACGACAATGCCAGTCGCCGCCTGGTTGATGCTCTGCATGCAATGCTCAATGAATACCCTGATGTTCTCAAGGCTCGCGCAGCACTGGAATCAGCTGGCCATGATGTCAATTCTGCACGCGGCGCGCGCTGGCCTACCTTCAAGGTAGGCACATCCAGCGGAGATGCGCAGATGCGACAGGGCACTCGAGCCAGTTACACCACCGTCAATGCAGAGGTACGCATGAGTCTGCTCGACGGTGGAGCAATTGGTGCCGGCATACGCTCTGCAGAGTCCTCGGAAGCCGCGCAAAGCAGCGCACTCTATGCAACTCGGCAGAACGTGCTACTCGACGCACTGACGGCCATGCAGGAACTTCAGCGCTTTGGTAGCAAAGCTACTATTGCCGCAGAATCTGCACGCATCATCGGCCAGCTAGCCCGACTTGAAGAGCGGCGCGCAGAATTAGGTGCTGTGGGCCGCAACGACTTGCGCCAAGCCTCTTCGCGCCAAGCCAGCGCACTCGCGCAGCAGCAAGCGCTTGAATCCCAGCGCCTGGATGCCCAGGCACGCTTTACCCGCTATTTCGGCTTCACCCCTGAAACTGACTGGCTACCGCAACTTCATGTTCCCCTGCAATGGATGCCTGCCAATGAGAGCGGTGCACTGCAAGCTGCAGAAAACAACAGCACGGAGCTTCAGGAGATTGAGCAACAGATTGCGCGCGCTACGGCCGAAGTCGAGCGCAGCAAGGCTCAACGCTATCCAACTCTAGCGGCTGTCGTGACGCATAACCGCGACCCTAAGGGCGTGCTTTACGCCGACGGGACACGCTATGGCGTGGAGCTGAACTGGAACTTCGGCAACGGCTTTGAACTACGCGACCGCATTCTGAAGGCTATCAATGAATTACAGGCTCAAGAGGCTCAGCAGGAGGCGGTTCGCCGCCAGGTTCGGGAAACCACATCTGCCACATGGGGTCGCACTATGACAGGCCGCCAACGCGAAGTCCAACTCGCTGGAGCCGTACGCGAAGCACGCGCAGCCTTTGAAGGCCGCCGCCGCCTGCTTGAAGCCGGTCGCGGCAGCCTCTCTCAAGTGCTTGACGCTCAACTCGACATGCAACGCTTCATGCTTGAGGAGGCTGATGCTATTTATGACCAGCGCATCAATGAGCTGCGCCTAGTGCGTGCCACTGGCAAGCTGCTGCCCTCCCCTATGCCCAATCAATGGCTGGGCCTGCTGTTTGCACAGCAAAGCCAAACACCTGCCACCTCGAGCAGCCAAGGTTTAGCCATCGCCTCTAAAGCGAGGCTCGAGCTATCTCCCAAATCACCGGCGATGTCCACGGTAAGCACAGACAAAGATTTGAACTCTGCAACTGTGCGCACTGTGCCAACAGCACAGCACCTACGACTGAGGCTGGAGCATCGTCTAGCCACCGAGCAATTGTCCCTGCCCCAAAACCAGATTAAGACGACCACCGCCCAGTGGTAGCTGCCAAGCATTTTTACGCCGTGGTCGGCGCTTGCCCATAGCCGACCATTGGATTTTTCATGGGCTTTTTAACTAACTGGAAATCATAATGACCAACCTCATCAAGACTTTCTGCAAAGACGAAGCAGGTGCTACCGCTATTGAATATGGACTGATAGCTGGGCTGATTGCGGTGGCGATCATTGCCACAGTTGGAAGCATTGGCCAAGAGCTCAAAGCATACTTTGACTACATTCTGGCGCAGCTGAAACTCAATCCAGCTCCCAAGTAACTCTATGCTGTTTGCTTGGCTTCTCTGGCTGGTCACCATCACAGTCATGGATCTCCGTATCCGCAAGGTGCGTAACTGGCTGGTACTGCTTGGCCTAGTTGCAGGTCTGGCAGTGCTGTTCAGCAGCTCACAGCCTTTTCATGTGCCGGTCTGGAATGGATTGGCAGGTATGTGTTTGGCTTTTGTTGCCTTGATGCCGTTTTATGCACTGCGCTGGATGGGAGCCGGGGATGTCAAATTTGCCGCCGTCATCGGCCTATGGTTTGGTTTTTCCCACCATCTACTGGTCATCTGGCTAGGGGGCAGTTTACTGGCGGGCCTGCACGGCCTGCTGGTACTTGCTTGGCATAGCGTGTGGCGTAGTCCTTATACCGACTGGATGCTGGCCTGTTTGCCTAGCCGACTGGCCACCGCACTTGCGTCGGCCGCATCTGCGCAGCCACTGGCCGGCCGTCTTGTCACGAATGGCGAACGCCCCGTACCACTCAGCATTCCCTATGCGGGCTATATGGCCATCGTCGCCATCTGGGTGGTGATACATGCCGAGCCGCCATTGGCGATTTAGACCTTACCTCTAAGCACAGGCACCACGATCACCAACGGGTGCTTTGCCATCGTCACGCTCACAGCCTCCAGGCTTGCGTGCCCGTTGCAAAGCGTCTGCTTCAAGCATTTTCAAAATCAAAAATCAAGGGAATACAAGCGATGAACCTCACCAAGATTCTTGCCGGCCTGCTGGTCGCGCTCGCTATCGCCTTAGCCATCATGGCCTGGATTATGGGGCGCCAACCCCAGCGTGCCGTGGCTCCTGCGCCCTCAATCAATGCTATTGACACAAATATCAGCGCCGAAGCATCCAAACCACGACCAGCCCCCATGCATGATGTAGTGGTTACAGCAAAGCCTGTTGCCGCAGGTCAGAAGCTCACAGCAGAAGATCTGAAGCTTGTGCCCAAGACCGCCGCCGTGGCTGACGGTGTGCTCTCCACCGAGGCGGCCATAGGCCGCACCACACTCACCGCACTGGCGGCTGACGCACCACTGCTGGAACAGCAATTGATCAGTGGCCTATCCCTTCAAATTGAACCCGGCCAGCGCGCGCTCTCGATTGCCGTCAAGGAACCCATGGCCGCAGGTAACCATGTACGACCCGGCGATTTTGTCGATGTGTACTTCACGCTGGACAGCAAGAGTAACGCCGCCGATGACAAGCTCAATGTTGATACCCAGACTCGCCTGCTATTGGCTCGCAGTCGTGTGCTGGCATATGGTGCCAGCAACGTGGAAGTACCTCCCCCCACAGCGGCCCAGCGCCTGAAGGCGCAGCAGGAAGAAGAAGCCGGAAGCAAAGGCCAACGCCGAAATACCGGCAACGACCAACGCTCTCAGCAGTCCGCAAACACCGCCGTGCTGGCCGTGCCCCTGGACGATGTAGAGCGCCTTACGCTTGCCGAGAAATATGGCCAACTCACTCTGGCCCTGCGTCACCCCGATGACTTATCTGTGCCCGAGGCTGCACTGTTTGCCACCCTGCCCACCGCTTTACTGCCCGTGGCCGGTCGACTGGCTAAGGGCGAGACCTTGAAGGGCGTAGATCGCTCGTTTGCGGGTCTGCGCTTCAAGGATCTGGCCACCGGTGCTGCTGCCAGAAATACCTCCCAAAGTAGTGCGCCAGCAGCGCCGCGCAACCAGCCCCAAGCTCCACGACAACAGACCGTACAGGTCCATCAGGGTGCAGCCATGCAGACGCTGAGCTACTAAAACAGCCCTACGCATGGATAAAAAAGATAGCCAAATATTCATAAAAAACCGAGCTTGCCGGCAAATGACGTCGCAATAAAAAGTTTTGACGTCGTTATCGATAAGCGAACAGAACAATTTCCAACCCTGAATGCAAAAGGCATTTTCCGTTCTGTGCGCTAAGGACACCGCTTGCAACGCCAAAGAGAGAGAAAGAACATGACCCGCCCCCCTTGCTTTACCGCACTCGGCCTTGCCAGCAGCGCTATTCTGTCCACCTTTACAACATCAGCCATGGCGCAGACCGCTGCGGCGGACAATGCTCTCGCAGGCGTGGTCTCTGTGGCTACACCCGCTGGAGCAGTTTCCCCACTACCTCTCACTATGGGTAGCCAGCACGTGCTGCTGCCCGGCATGCCTTTGGCTCGCCTAGCCGTCGGCGATCCTAATGTGCTCGATGTCAAGGTGTTGCGCTCGACAGGCAACTCTTCTGCGCCAGAGTTGCTGCTAACGCCCAAGGCTCCTGGCAGCACAACCTTATCCACCTGGTCCACACGCGGTCTGTCGCAAAGCTGGCAGGTAGAGGTCAGCAGTCCCAGTCTGCTCCTGAAAAAAAAAACTTGACTCCGTTCATGACCATGCGCTGGAGCTCGCTAGTCTTCGCCTCAAAGCGGCAAAGGATACGGCGCTACTCGACCGCTCACAGATCTCCGTACGCAGCAACACTGTGCAGGTTGATGTGCAAGTAGTGGAGTTCAAAAAGACGGCGCTTAAGCGCGCAGGTATCAACTTGTTCAGCGGAGGCTCCAACAATCATGGTTTCAGCTTTGGGATGTATACACCCGGCGCCAGCAGTTCTTCAGGATCGGGGGGTAGCTCTGGAGGTTCAGGTGATGGAGGTGCCTCTGGAGGCTCCACTGCGCTTTCTAGCGCCATGAATCTAGTGCTGGGGTTTAGCAAGGCGTTTAGCGGTGCCGGCATCAGCGCCCAGTTGGGTTTTCTCGAAGGCAATGGTCTGGCCCGTGTTCTGGCCAAGCCCACTTTGGTCGCGCATACCGGCCAGAGCGCCAGTTTTCTAGCTGGCGGCGAAATCCCCATTCCCGTCCCCAGCACTAGCAGCAACAATATTTCCATCCGCTACAAGGAGTTTGGCGTCAAGCTACAGCTGACCCCGACAGTTCTGTCCAACGAGCGAATTGCCCTCAAGGTCGCCCCCGAGGCCAGCGACCTGGATTACACCAGCGGCGTGACCATTGCTGGAGTGGCCGTGCCCGCCATCGCCACGCGCCGCGCCGACACCATGGTAGAGCTTGCCGATGGCGAAAGCTTTGTGATCGGCGGCTTGGTCAGCCGGTCCACCAGCTCCAGCGTCAATAAAGTACCTCTACTGGGCGACCTGCCTATTCTGGGTCCATTTTTCAAGAACCTGAACTATTCGCAGGACGAAAAAGAGCTGGTCATCATCGTCACTCCGCGGTTGGTGCAGCCACTGCCGGTTCAGACCGATCTAGAAGCCCTACTACCTGGCGGCCGCTCCGAACAGCGCAATGCCAACCAAGTCTGGGGGCCCTACCTGAGTGGCGCCTTGCATACCAATGCCGCTCTGCCTGGTTTCTCCAATTAATTGGAACAGAGCATCAGCCCTACATGAATACTCAGCCCCCTATCCCGAATAGGCAGCCTGCAGCCTCGCATGAGAGCGTAGCAGGCCTGCCGCCACTGGACACGCCAGCCACACTGGAAGCCTTGCTCTCACTACGTCCGACAACATCCAGAGAAGCCCCTTTTCCCGTAGAACCGGTCGATATACAGAGGCAAACTCGGACCGGGTTACTTCCTAATGTAGAGAGCACGAATCAAGTTGCCTTGGGTGATGTCATCCCAGCAGGTCTGCCGACTTTTACCGATGCACAAACTCACTTCCTGTTTATCCACGCAGGAACCAGAGAAAGTGCCCTGGTCAACATTTGGCTACAGAGCGTTCTGGGTAGTGACAACCTACACGCGACAAGCTTTGTGGACAACGCACTCGAGCAGTTGATGCAGCTGATGCCGCATATGGTGCTGGTAGATTTCGAGTCTACGTCCACAGAAACAGCCTCAGAGTTGGTTGTGCAAATGCGCGGCCAACTACCGCAAGTGCTCATAGTGGCTGTTGGGCGAAGCCGCGATCCTCAATGCATGCTCGCGGCCTTGCGAGCCGGCGTACAAGATTTTCTCGATGTCGATAGCTCTATTCAGTCTGCTCAGCAAACGATGAAGGATTTGCTGCGGCGCAGTAGCTCCATACAAAGCAGTGTTTCCTGCGCCCCTTTGTCAGTCATTCTTTCCGCACGTGCAGGCCTAGGAGCCAGCCTCCTGGCGTCACACCTAGCATGCTATCTACAGCAGTACCTGCGCATGCACTCTGCGGAAAGCTCTCCCTCAGCTGCGACCTATGAGACTGCGAAACTGGATGGTCTTTTGATTGACCTAGGGCATCCCAGTGGCGATTGCTCCTTATACCTAAATACTCCTAGCGAGTTTGATTTCATGCAGGCTCTCGGCAATCTGCACCGCTTTGACCGTCGTCTCGCGTCCTCGGGGCTTAGTCGCCATATCAACGGACTTCGCTTGTTGTCGCTACCTCGCAAGGCGGACATTCCAAGTGACACATCACGCTCCGACATAGAGGGACTGCTGCAACGCTTGCGTCAGTTTTTCCGCCATGTGGTGGTAGATCTGGGTGCCTCGTCACCAGCACTATGGACTAGTGATGTGATGCGCCATGCCAGCAATATATGGGTGTTGTGTGACCAGAGCGTGCCTAGCGTGGTGTCTACAACCGAAATGTTGCAACAACTAAGCGCACAGAAGATCGCCGCCGAGAAGTTGCAACTAATTGTCAGCCGCTATGACAGTCAGCTAGAGCTGAATGCTCAGCAGATTGCGCAACAACTGGATCTCCCCTTACTGGCCGTCATTCCCGAATGTCGCAGGGAGCTAGCTCATGCTGTTAATCAAGGTCAGCTTCTGAGCAGCGAGCAACGACGAGACCCTTATGTGCAGGCTGTCACCAAGCTTAGTACCAGCTTGCTATCAGCTCACCATCCGGGAGTTGCAGTTGGACCCGAATCTGCAAGCTCCGCATCCATGTCGGCCAGACTGCTGACCCATCTCATTCAACGCCTCAGAAGAAGCTGAACGCATCATGAAGACTTCAGTTTATGCCTCCTCGACAGAGAGCTCGAGCAGTGAATTCGAGCGCAGTGCGCTGTATGCAGAGCTAAAAAAATAGCACTTATGAACATCTGCTCAATCGCATTGAAGAACTAGGTGCCGAGTTCGGCCGCTGGTCACAGGCCGCGATTGCACAGTTTGTGCTGATGGAGCTCGATAGTTTCATCCGCTTGCATTCTGTGCCAGTGAACGAGCAGGAAGCATTGCTCGTGGCCAGATCACTTACCAGAGAGCTCACAGGTCTGGGACCGCTACAGCCGCTGCTGGAAGATGCACAGGTCGAAGATATCTTGATCAATGGCTACCGCAACATTTATGTCTCGCGCGGCGGCATGCTGCAGCGCGAAGACCTGCACTTCAAGGACGATGAACATGTGCTTCGCATTGTGCGGCGCATTCTTGCTCCACTTGGTCGACGATTGGACGAGTCCAGCCCCATGGTGGATGCCCGTCTACCCGATGGGGGGCGTATTAATGTCATCATTGCTCCCCTGTCTATCGACGGACCTTCAGTCTCCATCCGTAAGTTCCGTAAGGATCCACTGACCCCCGCAGAACTAGTTTCGCTGGGGACCTTTAACAGTGACATCTGCCGCATCTTAGAGATGGCCGTGCAGGCCCGCTGCAACATTCTTGTCAGCGGCGGGACCAGCTCGGGTAAAACTTCGCTACTTAATGCTCTGGCAAGCTTCATCCCCAGCAGCGAACGCATCGTATCGATCGAGGACACGGCCGAACTATCACTAAATCATAGTCATGTGGTCAGATTGGAAAGTCGGCCCGGCGGCTTTGAAAGCTTAGGACAGGTCAGCATTCGCGATCTGCTGCGCAACAGCCTGCGCATGCGTCCTGACCGCATCATCGTGGGCGAAGTACGCAGTGGTGAAGTCCTGGATCTACTCCAAGCCATGAACACCGGACACGATGGGTCGATGGGCACCATTCACGCCAGTTCACCACGCGAATGTCTGTATCGCGCTGAAATGCTGGCCGGATTTGCCGGCTTTCAGGGTAGCGAAATCAGCCTGCGCCGCCAGATTGCAAACGCAGTGGACTTTGTAGTTCAAATCGGTCGACTCTCCAATGGCCGCCGACGGCTGATCTCACTTACCGAAGTAACCGGTATGACGGACAACATGATTTCCATGCAGGAACTGTACCGCTACGAACCGCAGGTGACGGCTGACGGCCAAGAGATTGACAACTGGGTCTCAATGGGAATTTCTCCACACTCCCCCAAGCTGCTGAACTGGTGGCGTATGCAACAGCAAGCGGGCAATGGAGGTACAAGATGAGCCCGGCCACATTACTTCTGCTCGGCCTTGCCTGCCTACTGCTATCTTTTGCACTCTGGCTATGGGCACGTATGCAAAACAAAGCGCATAACCAATCAGTGCAAAACCATCTGCAGCGCAGCCTGGAAACACAGCGTCCACGCAATGCAGCATTCGATGGCCTGCCCGGAACACAGGCTACATACCAGCCTTTGTCCACTTCTGAACAACGCCCGCTAACTCAATGGCTGGAGCGTCACCTGAATCTGGATGCTTGGGACATAACACCCCGTACGCTGGCTCTGCTGACTGCTTTCGGCTTGTTGCTGGCCCTGCTCGCGGCTCTCAAAGGTGGCTTGCTGCTGGGCCTGATAGCAATGTCAATCTATGGCCTAGTGTGCAGCTTTGGCCTCTGGCGCCGCCTGAGCAAGCGCCGCGAACAGCTTCTACAACAGTTGCCCAGCTTTCTGGACAACATGGTGCGCCTCATAACTATCGGAAACTCGCCCCACGCAGCTTTTCAGCTAGCCGTGGTCAATGTACCAGCTCCGCTTGGAGACGCGCTGCAGCAAGCTTCAGCCTCATTGAGAGCATCACCAGACTTAGGACATGCAATGGGTCTGCTCGAGCGTAGCTGGCGTCTGTCCGAATTCGGTTTGCTTGCCGCCGTGTTTCGTATGAGCACCCGCTACGGCGGAAGGGCCGATCAGGTTTTGGAGCGTGTATCGGCCTATATCCGCGACCGACAGTCGGCCGAGCGTGAGCTTCACGCCCTGTCGGCTGAAGTTCGTCTCTCAGCCTGGATACTGGCTCTACTTCCCGTTGCCGTTGGCGGGCTAATCATGATACTTAACCAAGGCTATTTCATGACCATGTGGCAGGACGAAACTGGTCGCAAGATGGTATTGGGAGCTGCGGGCCTGGAAGCTCTGGGCTCTTTTTTTTCTTTACCGCTTGGCACGGCTTAAATAAGAAACAAAAGAAGAGCCCATGAAGCCAGTCCCCCCTCATTCACCACATTAGGAAAGTAGCGCTGTATGACATCGCATTTGCTCTGGATTCTGAGCCTATGTCTTGGTGCACTTGGTGTAGGGATTTTTGCCTACATCATGATTGCACGCTTGCACCTTTCAACGAAAGCCGCGCAGCAGGTGATCAAGCTGCTGCGGTTGCATTCCACAACTACGGTACCGTCCACAACGACAACGTCGTTCCACACTTCTGCCAGCCTTCCCGGCTTTACAGCCGGTACGACAACAGAAATAGCCTTTGGCATGAGCAGCGATACAGCTCAGCAACTAGCTGCCAGTCTGCAGCCGCCTGCATGGCTTAACTCTGGTATTGCGAAGTCTTTGCTAGCCGATGAAGACCGCAAGCTGTTGGATCAGGCCGGCATAAGCCTACGTAATGGTGGGTCAGTCTTTGTGGCTAGTCGCATGATTCTGGCTGTCGCCATGCCATTGCTGGCGATTCTGGTTTTTCAACCTAGAGGTATCCACCTGCTGATGTACGGTTTCTTTGGATTTGGCGGAGGCTTGATGCTGCCCAAATGGCTCGTCAGCTACAAATCAAGCCAGCGACGCGAACAGGTGGTCGAGGAGCTTCCGTTGTTTGTGGACCTGCTGCGTCTACTGCAAGGCGTAGGCCTAAGCATTGACCAGAGTCTGCAGATTCTGTCTCAGGAGTTCGGCAGCGTGCTGCCTGTTCTGAGCAGCGAACTAGCCATGGCCAACCAGTTGTATGCCAGCGGCCGAAGCCGTGATCAATCACTGCAAAGGCTAACTCACTTGAGTGACGATCAGGACATGACTGCCGTAGTCAATCTACTGGTGCAGGTGGACCGGCATGGCGGCGCAGTACAGGGTCCACTGCAGGATTTCGGTATTCGTTTGCGCGAAAAGCGCCAGGCAAGGTTCAAGGAAAAAATCGGCGCTATCACCGTCAAGATGACAGGGGTCATGGTTCTCACCCTGCTGCCTGCCCTCATGGTGATCACCGCAGGTCCAGGGTTCATGGCAGTGATTCGCTCACTTTCAAGTATGGGAGGACGCTGAAATGTCCTTAGCCCTTCTAATACCTTCACGCTGGCAAACTGCTGCCACATTTACTGGACTAGCTTTTCTTGTCGGCTGTGCCAACACATCAGCACCACAAGGCTACGGCGTAAACCAAGAAAGCACAGTAGCAGAGGCCCAACGGCAAATGCGGCAGGCCGAGCAATCCACCAAGGTAGATACGGCTCAGACCTATCTAGGTTTGATCGCGCAAATGCAGCAAGCCGGCAAGTGGTACGCATCACTTGCACATACTGAAGCGTTTGAGCAGCAGTACAGTGGTACCAGTACATCTGTTTATCTACAGGTCAAACTGCTGCGCGCCGACGCCTTACGCAATACCAACCAAGACCAGCTGGCACGACAGGCATATGGAGAGCTGTTGACCGCTCATGACAACAGCACAGTGGCGCGCGCAAGGCGTGGCCTGGGTCTGCTGGACGCTAGCCAGGGACAATACACCCAGGCGGTTACACAGTTGGAGATGGCACGCAAACTTGACCCGACCGATTCCAGCGTGCTGAGCGATCTTGCCTATGCGCATATGCTGACCGGTCAACTTGATCTTGCCCAGCTCCCCGCACTGCAGGCTGCACAACTGGCGCCCACAAACGCCAGGGCGCAACTCAACCTTACCCTCTACTGGCTGGCAAGTGGCAACAAAGCCGAGGCCAATCGCCTGCTCGAAGAACTCACCCTGCCACGCGCTAACAACGAGCCGCCACTGATCGACCAAAAGTCGCTGCAGACACTGGAAGCCCAGTTGACTCGCGTCAGACAAGCCATACAGGCTCATGCGACAAATTCGCCGATTTCACATCGCGCCGTGCCTCAGGAAACATTGGCTTTGTCACAAGAGCAATCACCGAACATCAACACGTCATCAGTCTTAGCACAACCTGCAATTTCAGAAGCAGTATCGGAGAAAGTCCTTGCCGCTGAGCAACCCGAAAGCGTTAAGTCAGCCCGGGGCGAAGAATTAACACAAGTTCCGGCCCAAGCATCGCTGCGGATGGAAACCCAAATTATCAGTGTCACGCCCAACCTCATGGTCAGGCGTCAGATGTACTTGCCTGCCATACCTGGCAACACCACTGCCCCCTCCGTCACAAGATAAACCATCTTAAGGAACACTCGTGCCCCACTCTCTTTTTTCTTTTTTTCCTTCCCTTCTGCTCGCCATATTGCTTTACTGCGCTGCAGCTACGGCTATGGCTCAGAGTTTCACCGGCCAGCCAGAAACCGCCGCGTCACGTTCAGTCACTGCAGTTGAAGCGGGCCTACCTATGAGCCCCTCGACCTTTGAATATGTGGCGACAAAACCCGACTCCACCGCCATCCAAGCCAGTGTTGTAGCCCCAGTGCAGCCAGTGCAAGTCCCCCCCCCAGCTGCGCGAACACACTGTTATTGGTAGCGCCACCGAACACTTGTTTTCCATGCAGAGAACACTGGCAGCTCAACGGCCCAGGCCTATTGACGGCGAGCAAGCCAGCCGTAGCTATCAGCGCTACCTCAAGAGCTTTGAAACCACCATTCCCGAGCAATTCGAAATGGGCTTAGATGTAAAGCGGTAACTCAAAGAAAGAAGACATCATGAATCCGCGACATCGGCCAGCGGCGTTAAGCACTTGTCCGCGTGGCCCCCAAAGCGGCGTATATGCGCTGGAGTGGGCAATTATTTTTCCAGTATTTTTTATATTGCTGTACGCCTGCATCAGTTATGGCTTCGCATTCTTAGTGCGTGAATCTATGCAGCTTGCTGCCGAAGATGGTGTGCGTGCGGCCTTGCAGTATCAAGCCAATCGTGACTCTCGCATGCAAAAGGCAAAAAAGACCGTCGAAGAAAAGCTAAGTTGGCTTCCTTCTTCGTTGCACCCCATCTCAAAATCCATCAATGTGGACGTCTGCCGTGTCGGCGCACCGAGTATTTGCTCGCCTGAACTGAAGTGCGGCGTCGCCATGACAGAGCGCTGCATGGTTCGGCTGAATTTCAGCATTCCCTATGGGTCATCGCCTTTGACTCCTAGCCTGAGCATGCTCGGCATGCACTTCTTCAACCCTTCAGAACTGTCTGCCAGTGCGACCATCCTTGTAGATCAAGGAGGAATCTAAGATGTACCACCGATTTTCTCTTTTCTACCCCTCTTTACGCAGGACGCAAACAGGCGTGGCTGCCGTGGAATTTGCTCTGCTCGTCAGCATATTGCTGACTATATTTTTCGGTATTTTTGTGTACTGGCATGCACTACAAGCACAGCAGTCCGTAGTTCGTGCGGCAGGTGATGGAGCGCGTTATGTCCATGAACTTTACTTTGGCAGCAAATTTAAAAATATCGATCTAGAGCATGAGGCCAAGACAGTGGTCGAACATAGTCTGATCCAAAGCGGGTTGAGCCTGTCTCATTTGGAGTCACAAGATCAGGAAAATCTGGTCACGCTGATTCAAACCCCTCAAGACATCACTCTTACCGTTTCATACCCGCTTCAATTACTACCTGGAGACAGCAGTCACGCGCTGAAAGGCCTGCTGGGCACCCCTCAAAAATTGCAGGCACAAAGCGTGCTCCTGCTGGCACATCAATGAGAAGGTGAGCCATGCATTCGAGCAAATCACTTCAGTTACATCGTTCACACGGGAGATTTCTTCCTAAAAGTAAGCGCCAGCAACGCGGGAGTCTTCTTGTGCAGTTTGCACTGGTTGCCGGCGTCATTTTCTCCATGCTTGGCGTTGTGGATCTTGGCTATATGTATTACGCAAAACGTAATCTTCAGCGCATTGCTGACTTGGCAGCTTTGGAAGCAGCGCAAAGCATCAATGCGGAGCAGGATAACTACTCAGAATGCCAAACAACTGGAGAAACCAGTCTGGATCGTCATTGGCCTGGCTTGGCCGAGCGCTCGGTGGTATGCGGGAACTGGAGTGCTCAATGGAGTGCCCCCAAGCACTTTACCAATGACATAACCCTACACCCTGTCAATGCAGCCTATGCAGTAGCAAAAGGACAATCCCCCACTCTCTCGCTTTTTCCCTGGGATCGCACTCTCTTTGCCGAAGCCATTGCCACTCGCAAGACTCCTGTTGCTGCATTCCAAGTCGGCTCTCAATTGCTAAGTCTCAATGAGGAAGCACCACTTGGCAGATTACTCAAATTAGTAGGCCTAGATGTCGATCAATTGACCGTGCTCGACTCCGAAGGTCTGGCCAATGCCAAGATAACCCCTTCTGGCCTTCTTAAAGCGTTGGGCATCGACTTGGGAGTTGGCGGCCTATCCGCGCTCTCTCCTGATCAGTTACTCCAGCTCAACAACCTGACCTTGCTGAACATAATAGATGCCTCAGTGGAGGCCGTTTCAGACAGCACAGCTAAGGCCAGTCTGAAGGCTATCATCGATATTCTTAATGAGGGGAAAATAGACTCTATAAAGCTCTTGGATCTGCAAACGCCGCTTATGAACGGCTCCAGCAACCCTGGCATCCTGGCCTTCCTCTCTACAGGCTCGGATAAATCACCCAACGACGCTGCACTAGATCTGCAACTGGGTGTGAGCGATCTGATTAAAACCGCCATCATGGTGGGTGCTAATGGACATGCAATCTCCATCCCTGAGCTTAATGTGCTGAACCTTGTAAAAGCCAAACTGACTGTGGTCGAACCCCCCAGTATTGGTGTTGGCCCCATTGGAACCAAAGCCAATAGCGCACAGGTTCGTCTCGATCTCGATATTGATTCCAAGCGCATGACTCTGCTCGGCCCTCTTCTCAGCATGATTGGCCTGCGAGTCAACTTACCAATTAAGGTTGAAGCTGTCCATGCAGAAGCCACACTGGATGCCGTGTACTGCTCTAACCCCAGTCGCAACAGCCAGCCTGCTATTGATCTAGGTGTCAATTCACGTCTGGCTCGAATCATCATCGGACATACCGATAAAAGTGCAACCGACGAAGAAAACATTCTGATTAAGACACCTCTGTCTTTGAATGTTCGTGGCCCAATCATCACCAATGTGCTCCAGGATCACGACGACATCAACAATCTGGTCGTGGATTTACCCCAATGGACCCGGGAAAACCGCCTATTCCTAGGTGATACGGTGGATGCACTGCTCAATACTGTATTCAATCTGCTAGGCGGCCTTTTTTCCCCTCCTATTCTTAGCTCCGACTGGGACGGCATGCATACCGATGGCAATCCTGAAGATGTTCGCAATGCACAGATTGAAATGCTGGCCAAGCTCTATTTGGAAGAAACCAAGGTCAACGGCTTCTATAACGTAAAAAATGCCACCGATCTGATTCTCAACGGCAAAGGCAAGCCTGGAACAGAAGGGGCTCTGGGAAAGCTGGTTGGAAGTGACTTTACTTTTGACAATGCGATTCCTCAGTCTTGCGCGCTTTTTGTCTGCCCTCCCAGTTCGTGGAAGCCCGGAACTTTCTCAGCAGCTTTTTATGCTTACACCAGCACCCCTTATAGCCTGCTGGACGTTGTTGGCATTCCCACCTTAGGCAATGGCTATATCAGTTGCTCGGGCTTGCTGACCTCTTTGCTAGCCTGGAATTCCTGCACATTAAGTAACCTGAACAATTTACTCAAACGTAACCAAAATCAAGTCGCACTGACGAATAGCAATGCGTTAGTTAACTCCCTCAAAGACAGGAGCTCCGACAGCGTCACTTGCGGTGGTGCTCTATGTGCACTCCTTCAACCTTTACTCAAGCCCATTAAATGGGTACTTAATCAATTGGGCAGTTCGTTGCTCTCTCCACTGCTTACCAAAGTTCTTGGACTGGACTTGGGAAAAAGTGAAGTTAAGGCTATTGAAGTCAACTGCAACTCAGCTCAATTGGTGTACTGATTTTGTTAGGCATTCATGATTCAACAACAAGGAACCCCACAGTGAATCTGGACGAGCTGGTCATCTATGTCTGGGAAGGACAGGCCGATATTGCAGAACGGGTAGAACGCTGCATGCTCAATCTAGGCGTAGAAGTAATCGTCGCCGACGGTTTGAGTCGGCCTGTCGTTACCGGAGAACTAGGCAATGCGATTGCAGTAGTCAGCGTCTCAACTCTTGAGGGGGCGCGTTTCACGCGCCAAGGTGTGGAAGGGACTTTCGGCATGCCAGTGCTGTGGGTCAGTGCGAACCAGCGCGA
The DNA here is from genome assembly GCF_040187805.1 of Comamonas sp. wu1-DMT. NCBI lineage: Bacteria > Pseudomonadati > Pseudomonadota > Betaproteobacteria > Burkholderiales > Comamonadaceae > Comamonas > Comamonas sp. wu1-DMT. The sequence continues at coordinate 47,769 of NZ_JBANEM010000019.1, read as the reverse complement.
AGCCAACCCCGGCAGCTACGCAACCGAATACTCACATGTACTACCCTTTGACTTCACCGGTGCCGAGCTACGAGCTATGCTTGTGCGAATGCTTCGGCGCATGCAAAGTCATCAGCAACAAGTTGAACGCTCGGGTGACATCATTGCAGTATCCGATTGCATGCAGCAGCTGCTGCACGATGTAGATACCTTTGCCGACTGTGAGCACAGTGTGCTCATCATCGGTGAAACGGGCGTGGGTAAGGAGCGTATTGCCGAGCGACTCCATGAACACAACAGCCGTTATGGTCAAGGCCCGTTTATAGTCGTAAATTGTGGCGCCATTCCCGACGGACTATTCGAATCGCTGTTCTTCGGTCATGCCAAGGGCTCTTTTACCGGAGCTGTCTCCGCACACAAAGGCTTCCTTGAGCAAGCTAACGGCGGCACGCTCTTTCTAGACGAAATCGCCGACCTGCCGCTATATCAGCAGGTTAAACTCCTGCGTGTACTTGAGGAGCGTTCAGTAACGCGCCTTGGAGCGACTACTCCAGTCCGTCTGGATTTTCGTCTGGTTACGGCCACCAACAGGCCTCTACGCGGACTTGTACATGAAGGTAAATTCCGCGCCGACCTATTCTTTCGTCTAGCCGTGATCGAACTGAAGATCCCTAGCCTTGAAGAGCGTGGGGAGCAGGACAAGTTAGCGATTTTCCAAAGCATTTTGTCCAATGTAGTCGGCGAAACCATGATGACCGAACTGGGAACCCCGCCCTTCTTCATTATGGATGCAGTGGCTCAAATGTACTTTCCTGGCAATGTGCGTGAGTTACGCAATCTGGCAGAACGCATTGGTGTTGCTGCACGTCAGACACGCACTTGGGGAGAGGAAAGTGCCATTGAGCGCATTATCCAATACGCTCAAAGTCACTCTGCAAACACATTTCCACCAGAAACGGTTAATGAACCTGTTCTGGCCAATCGTAGTAACTGGGATATGGATGAGCGTAATCGCATTATCTCTGCACTCAGTGCACATGATTGGAAGCGGCAGAATACGGCTCAGCATCTGGGTATCAGTCGCAAAGTGCTTTGGGAAAAGATGCGTAAATACCAGATCAGCGACGGGGAGCCAGAAGTTCCTGTTTGAAATTCCTGTCTGAGATTTACTGAATTCAACGCCCTTAGTGCCACAACTTTAAACGGTCTCATCTGGCCGCCACTGCGCGGCCAAATTCAGGATCGTCAAGCTCAATTAAGACCGTCTATTCCATGCAGGAAAAACCCGTCATTATATTTATCGGTGCTGTATATCCTAGCCAATACACTTTACTATGCAGCCATTTACGTAATACCGGCATGGCAGATAGCTGGTTTATGACTACTCCCGGCCATAAGGCTCGTCATGAGCATGAGTGCGATCATCTACTCTCCTTCCAGCCTGACGGAAAAATTGTTGGTCCCCAAAGCTATTATTACTCCAGCAAGTTAGAGCGCTCTGCCCGTATTTGCCGGGGTGTACTTCAGGCATTGCAAACCTTCGAAAAGGAAAACTGCAAGCGCATTGATCTGGTGGTATGTCATTCACTATGGGGAGCCCCTAATTGGCTTTATGACGAGTTGAGTGCGGCAGTAGTCAGTTATATAGAATTTCCAAGCTATAGGCAGCATGGCTGGGATACTGCATATCCACCGGACCCTTCGCAACGAATGGCAGATCGCAATCAAGAAATGTTGCACTTCCATCAGGTCCTCCTTAGCGATCTAACCATCACACCCAGCCACCATGCTCGATCGATGTTTCCACCACAGTTGCAAGGAAGCATCGCTGTCCAATTTGAAGGGTTCGATATCCCCCCTCCACTGCGGGAGTCTCACGCAGCCATCCGGCACGAAAATGAACGATTCACTGTTGCATTTACTGCCCGTGATCTCTCCAGTGCCAAGGGTTTGGAGACATATATCCGCCTAGTTGATCGCCTTGTGCGTGAGGGAGACGGAGAGGATATGCGGTTTATCGCTATTGGTGATGCTAAAGCCATGACCTATGGATATGAACCGCAGTGGGTGCAGCGGCGTTATCAAGGCAAGGTGGGTAGTTTTCAAGAGCATCTGCTCAAAATTTATCCCGCCGCACAGGTTATTGAGTTTACCGGTTGTTTGCCATACCGAGATTTTTCGCGAATACTAGCCGAAGTAGACTTGTTTCTATATCCACTTCGCTATGGCGTTGCAAACTGGGGATTGATGGAAATTCTGGCTCGAGGTGGTTGCGTGATAGGCTCCAACTGGGGATTTGTTCCTGAACTTGTACAGCATGATGTTAACGGAATGCTGATGCCCGACAATGACGATGCTTGGATCTTCGCAATTCGCCAACTAAAGACAGACCCAAAACGACGCGAGCGCTACTCCAGTGCAGCACTAAAAACAGGTAAGAAATTCCACATCGCAAACGTAGCTCCTCGCTTCATGGAGTTGTTCAAGCTAGCTATGGCCCGTAAAAAAGTAAAGTCCTTGCAGGCATAGAGCTTGGAACGTTTGATTCATCTTCAGCTTATCCAAGCAGAGCATCAATAACGATTTCTATGCTCGGCACATCGCCTTGCGATTCACTGTCTGCCAAGCTATCAACCATCTTGGGGACTGCAGAGATCCGAGCAATTGTTGATGCTACAAGTTACAGCTCCTATCTAGCTGACTGGACATTGTCCGTCGGCTATGTGATCGGCATAGCTGGCTTTGCAGTGCTGTTCATCGACATGATGACGCGTACAGTGCTGAGCCATCTGGGTCAGTAGTTGCGCATTGACAGAGTCATATATGGGCTGCTGCTCGCCACCACGTTGTTGCGCATGCTGGCATTCCCGTCAGCGGGTGGCCTCAAGCCCACGCTGAATGCATCGACTCTGACACGGAGACCAGCCTTTGCTTTGTACCGGTGGCGCATTGCGCCATTGCTAATTTGACAAAACCGGCCACCTGCCGGCCCTCAGGACGCGTCGCGATCAAGTCCTGAAAATCTGTTTGAACGGAATCCGTCAATGCGTCTTACCTTAATGACTGACTATGCGCTGCGACTGCTTATGCACGTGGCCCAGCGACCCGAGCGGCTGTGTACGATTTCCGAGATCTCGCAGGCTTATGGTATTTCCGAGGCGCACATGATGAAAGTGACACACCAACTAGCCCAGCAGGGGTGGATAAAGACGGTTCGTGGCAAGGGCGGCGGCATGCGCCTTGCCCATGAGCCGCAGCAGATCAATCTCGGGGCCGTGGTACGTGGAATGGAGCCAGACTTTGCGCTGGTCGAATGCTTTACCAATGACAATCGCTGCATGCTAGCTGGTGACTGCCGCCTAACTGGTCTGCTTCAGGGTGCGCTACACAGCTTCATGGCACATCTGGACGGCTTCACTCTAGCGACTCTTCTGATCCCACAAGCATCGGCCAACGAATTGCCGCCGTTATCGGTTATACGACTGCGAAGAGAAGCGATGCAAACATGAGCTACAGACCGTTTATCACACTCATCTATTGGGCGGAGTTCAGGAACAGGTAATTGAAGTCCTGATCGAGCTGTGCCGGCACGCCGTCCACAACGCGCACGTCAGGAGGCGGAGAATGCGTTTTCTTGCATCCTTCCACGTGGTCGACTTTTCTGTGAGTCATCGGCTGAACCCATGCTTGGAGGCTCAACAAAAATCTATGCGTCTAAACCAATCTCAGTTGGGCCAAACGGCACAAGAAACGACAAAGGCACGAACAACTCACCGAGCGAGCGGACCGCATCAGTACCCGGCGCCAACTCGGAAGGCTCCGGTAACGCATGATTCCCAGGCAAATGGCGAAGGACATGCGCATTCATGAACCGAACAGTGAACGCCGTCCGCAAATGCATGTGGTATTGCTTGCTGATCCACCAAGCGATAGCGGCTGAACGGGATCGTCCCGCCCAGCAATGCACGAATACGTGAGCATACCTCCCACGCTCCAGCCAACGATCGCACCATGCCACCAGATCACTTGCCTGATCCGGCGTGAAGCATTCGGCGACGCGCGGCACTGCCTCCCGGGCTGGATCGACGTCCGAAAACCGCAGGCGTAGCACAGCCGCAAAGCCGGGCTCGACCTCGGCCTCATAAAAGCGGTCGGAAATCGAAATAACCAGCGCCTCAGGCCCTGGTCGTACCCACTGGAACTGCTCATACGAGAGAAACCACACTCCACCCATCATTCCCCCACATGCCCAGAAGCCGACATCGACTGCAACTGAGCGACCATGTGCTTGGCCTGATCAACGAGCGCATACCGCCCGGCGACGTAGCCAGTCCATCGATGTTTTTGAACGTGTTGAAGGCGCTCGACTGCTTCGGCGGACGTGCACACCAGGATGTCCGCCGGCCATGCACGTTCCGCGCCAGGATAGGTCAGCACCACGGCATCAAGGCCCATGGCCAGAGCCTCCCCGATCGCGTAGCCAAAGCTCTCGAACATCGAGGTAGACAGCAGGACGTCCTTGTCGGCAAGCCATTGGGGCATGTCGTCAACCACCCCGTCGAAGTGCACGACGTCCTGCAACCCGAGTTTTGCAACTAAATCGAGCAGGTGCAGGCGTACCCTAAGGCTTTTCCAGGCCCCGGCAAATGCCAGGCTTGCTTCGCCGCCCGCACGACGGAAATCGGCCAGGATCCGCAAGGCAAGCGCCGGGTCTTTTTTCGGCGCTAGGTCGCCTACCCAGGCAATCTTAGGAGCCTGCCTAGAGCCTGGCTGGTCGTAGTTGACCTTGAACCGGTGCAGATCGATACCGTTCTCGATTACGCACACATGACATCGCGCCATGCCTGCGCAACGTTCGTGCGCGATGCCGAGAATGGTCTCGCTGACCGCCACGCAGGTTGACACATTGGCCCAGTCGATGCGTTCGATGCAGTCGGTATCCAGCGCCTCATAGGAATGCAGCCGCACCAGCAGGGGCTTGCGTGCTAGGCGATTGAGCTTGGAGGCGAGCACAGCATGCTCTGTGGACCAGTCCACCCACAGGATGTCGGCTAAGGCCAGTGCCGGCGCGACCATTCCCAGCGGGGCATACTCGTGTAGCTCGACCCGGTAATACTGTTCCAGAGTTAGTAGCAGGGGCCGCACGAAGGACGTGCCTGGCGCCTTGACCGGATCGAGGATGATCAATAGAGGCTTGTACATCACCGCTGCCACATTCGCTGCAAAGCATCCAGCACTGCCGTCTCAGCCGCGGCATGTCTGTTGCAGGCTTGCCGCTGGAACTCGGCAATGCGGCGCGGCACATCATCCGAGCATAGTTGCCGTACCTGGTCCACGACATCGGCGACAGTCGCTACGCCGGCTTGCATGACAGGCCACCCCAGCCCTCCCAACACCGAGCGCACCTTCGCACCATCCCGGATCTGGTCGATGGCCAAGGTTGGCGTGCCCTTTGCTAGACTGAGCAAGCCGCCGTGCATGCGAGTCGTGATTACTAGGTCGACCGCTTCGAAAGCATGCTCAATCGCCTGCGCTTTTGCAATTTGGCCGTGCAAACGGGTATCGAGGACGACCACCGTTCCCCCAAGCATGTTTATGGCGGCGCGCACCAGCGCATCGGCGGCATCATGCAGTGAAGCATCGGCACCATATTCGCGTTGCGCGTGCCGAAGGCATAATCCGATCCGTTGCATCGCTTGCGGCGCGCGCGGCGGCTGCGGCCGAAAGCCAGCTAGGTCGCCCAAGCATGGCTCGATGCCGTCCCTTGCGATCGTGACGTCGAACGGATTCCAGGACTCTCCATCCTGCGCGGTCAGGACGCTGACGCCGGCAGCCATGCTTGGCACGCTGGCATAGCGGGCCATCAGTGCCGCAAAGGCCGCAGACTCACCGATCAGCGGTCCGCAGACGAACAGCAGCAAGTCCACCTCGCAGGGGGCGAGCGCATCCCACTGAACGCAATCGAACTCGCGCAGTTCCCGGTACATTACATTAGTGCCCACGCTGACTTTATATCCTGCCTGCTCCGCAAGTCGGCAGACGCGCACAACAGCATACAGGTCGCCGATCGTTTCACCGCCGCGCGCCAATGCACCCCACCACGCGATCAGGCACCGCTTCTTATTCATGGTTTTTCTCATCCAATAATGCCAAGTCTGGTGCTAAGGCCAACAGCCGGACCATTGCCTGCGCCGTGCCAGAAAATGCTTCGCTCGGGCCGCACACAGCAGCCAACGATGCGATGACGGTGGCCTGGCTCACGTACACCGCAAGCGCCGCCTGCTTGGCATGGCCCCAGCGAGACACGAAGCGCTGCCTCAGGGTACCGTCGTGTGCCTCCCTGGGCTGGTCAAACGGAGCGAACGCCAGAAACGGCACGTCATGCGTCCGTGTCCAACGAGCTACCAGCGCTGCGCATTGCGTATGGTGGCGATGCCGATGCAGTTCTCCATCCGCACCATGGCTCAGCACCAGCGACGGCCGCAAGACATGCAGCCAGTCAGCAAGCGTGCCATCGTCGAGGGACAATTCCGCGCGTTTGTTGTCAGCCAAGTCGAACATCGTGGGGCGAGCTCCCAGTGCCAAGCAGGCCCGCGCGAACTCATCCCGCCTGACTGGATTGCCGCCATTGGTCGCGGACACCACCTCGACCCGCTGCCCAGCCGCGGCGAGCGCGGCAATTGTTGCCCCGCACCAGATCGTTTCGTCGTCCGGATGAGCGACGACCACCAGTACGTCACATTGGTCCATGCGCCGCGACTTTCTCATCCTTGAGCCGTTGCAAGTGGGATTTGCGGTAGGCTTCGACGAATAGCGCATCGATCACGGGATGCTCCTTCACCTCTAGTGGCAGGAGAAAATCCGCATCCCTATCGTGCAGGGCAACGTCGTAGGCACTGGTGGCAAGCTTGTGAGTTCCGTCGCCGTCGAAGCCGATATTATTTACCAGCGAGACCGGCGGATACAGGAACAAGCCGTCGGCCAAGGCCACAGAGGCAAACCACATAGGCGACCAGGAATTGTCCTGGCCGAGCACGCCCTGGCGTAGCCTATTGGTCATCGACATCCCGCCCTCGGGGTCAAGGAATGCGGCTAAGCCAGTGGACGCGATCCGTTCCAACAAGCGCTCACGGGAGCGGTCCAGCCGGCGCCAAGATCGGGCCCACACGGCCCAACCCCAGCATGCCGCGCGGCGCGAAAATACAGCGCGTTCGCCGAGCGACCCGCGCAGGTCTTGCATGACATATCCCGATATGCCCATCACCTCCGCGTCGCCACCATATGCCTGCAGGCCTCGGTTCATGAAAGTCAGGAAGCCCGGAGCGACCAGCAGGTCATCCTCGACCACGATCGCGCATTCATACTTGGCAAGCATCGTATCGATCGCTGCCACCACCGCCTGTGCCATACCTGCGTTCCACTCGCGTTCGGCCACATGGACTGCTGCGAAGCCGCGCGCGGTGCGGCACAACGCTGCCACCTGCTGCGTCAGTAGCGCCTCGCCTTTGTCGCGAGGACCGTCGACGAACACGTGCAGTTCGCTGTCCCGGGCTTCCGGGCAATCCGCCAAGGCCGCCAAGCAGTACGCGGTCAGGGCCGGGCGCCGGTGTGCGACCAAGCAGATGGGCACCGGGTTCATGGCAGTTCCTGCGCGAGATAGCGTTTTTCGAGCAGTACATCGTCAAGCAACAACGCATCCAATGCCGAGTTCAGGAAGCAGCGCACAGCATCAGCCGGGCTTTCCACCAACGGTTCGCCGGCGATATTGAACGATGTATTCAACAGAACCGGGACGCCACTGAGTCGGCCGAACTCCGCTAGGAGCCGGCGAAGTTTCGGGTTCTGGTCGTGCGCCAGGGTCTGGGGCCGTGAGCTCCCGTCGATATGCGTGACGGCGGCGAGCCGCTCGCGCCAGCGCTCGCGTACTGGGCACACATACAGCATGTACGGGCTCGCGATGCCTAGGCTGAAGTATTCTTCCGCATCCTCGAGCCGCACCACCGGCGCGAACGGGCGAAACGGTTCACGGCGCTTGACGATGCGGTTGAGGTGCTCACGATTGGCGGCGGTGAAAGGGCTCATCAGAATCGAGCGGTGGCCCAGTGCACGCGGCCCCATCTCCGAGCGTCCCTGGAACAGCGCCACGCTACGCCCTTTCGCCAGCAAGGCTGTCGCCTTCTCGTCGGGGGCGTCGGTATGCACGAGCGCTGCACCGCTGTCCTGCGCCATGGCCACCGCTGCTTGGTAATGAGAGGCTCCGTATCTCGGACCGGTATAGGGCGAGACGTCCTCGTAGACTCGCTCCACGCCAAGTTCCACGTGCAGCCCCCATAAGGCAGCGCCTAGTGCGATGCCGGTATCCGAGCAAGCCGGGTTGATGAAGACTTGCTCGAAAATCCCGGAGCGCAGGATCCGGAAATTGGCGACGCCGTTCAAGGCAACCCCGCCACCCAGGCACAGATTGACTTCACCGGTCTCGCGGCGGGCCCATTCGGCGAGATGTAGCATGACTCGTTCGCACTCCTGCTGCACGGCCAAGGCTACGGTGGCGCGTTGGTTCTCGTCCCCTAGCGGCCCGAGATCGACATACAGTTCGTCGTCGCGGCCGCACAAAGAGCCGTAATCGGTCAAGATGCCATCGAAATCGGCCTTAAACGCCGTCGATAGCCGGAGGTCGTTGCAGCCAAATGGTGCCAATCCCATAGTCTTGCCGGCTTCAAGCGGACCGAAACCAATGCGACGGGTGACGGCTTCATACAGGAGGCCAATACCATTTGCGCTGGTACGCGCCACCAACTCGAGCGAGTGGCCGCGACCAACCCAGAGCGACTGCGTTTCGTATTCGGAGCCGCGGCCGTCGACGACGAGCACCGCGGCGCGCTCGAACGGCGAGGTGAAGAAACTGGCGGCCGCATGGCAGGCATGGTGCCGCACCATGCGCAAACGCTGGGCGTCGATCACATTCAGAAAGACGTCCGTGCGGCAGGAATTGCGCCGGAAATCGCGGCGCCAGTCTTGCCCATTCATGGTCCAGTCCAACACCACCAGGTCCGCCTCGCGCGGATCACTCATACCGAGTTCGGCTAGGCAGGCCGCAGTCGACAGCGCCGGGAATGCGCGGCTACTTTTTTCGCGGTCGAGCCGTTCTTCATTGCAGTGCGCGATTAGGCGTCTGCCATCCGCCCCCACGGTAACGACCGCAGCGCCGGTGTCATGCCAGCGATCCTTGTGCAGGCCTAATACGATTGGGGTATTCACATCATAATCCAGTTGTTTGACGGGCCAGTTCGCGATACACGCGCCAGCATGCGACCGAATCGTTGTCCGGCAGCGTCGTTGCCCACGGCTTGTCTTTTCCGACGAAGTGCAAGACCCTCACGCGGCCGAACGGGCCGACAAGTTTGGGTAGGCCACGCCGGTCCCATCCGGCGATGCGATTCGGTGCGAGGCCGGGAGCGCGACGATAGGAGTGCCGGGTGTTGTAGATATGGCCGGGGTCGATGTATGGGCGGCTACGGTTGGCAGCATATGCTGCAAAGTTCATGATGGCCATGTCGTTCCCCCAAAATAGCTCATGGTGCGGCAACAGGCGATCGACGAAGGGACGCATTCGCTCTTCGTAATATCGCGCATCGACTGCGAACACGCCACCGTTGAACGTCCGCGAGTCGAGGTCAGCGCCGGGCACAGCCCCATCCAAGGCATCGCGTGCGCCCGCCAGTTCACCAAGTTGATAGGCGAGCGTCAGCTCAGGGTAGTCCGGCACGCCGCAAATACCTGGATCTGCGACCGCCGCTGCAGCCAGATCGTCGAGCTTGCCCAGTACCACAGCATCGGCGTCGAGATGGATCGTGACCGGATACAGGTGGTCATGCACCGAAAAAAAAACCATAGACGGCGCTCGTGTAGTAATGGCGCATTACTTCGGGGATGACGAAACCCCGGTCGACCGCGGCCACGAGTTTGACACCCTCATGCCGCAATATCGCTGCTCGCTGCGGTAGAGTTAGCCCGCAATCGACAACCGTTATCGGCCATGCCGGATGCCAGACCCGCAGGCTTGCCAGCAAGGCATTAATACCATCAAAAAATTGCGCATCGGCCTTGGTGACGACCCCCGTTTGAGCAGACGTGCTTTCCATCATGCCGCCTTGCGCGCTCCGAGCGCGAGAATCATTGGCGCGCCATCGGCCAGCTTGGGCCAGGCCCAGCGTCCGTCACTTTGCATTGTCATCGAACGATGGAAGCGGTAAGATGAGCTTGGACGCTCCTCCATCAAAACCAGCTCCAGACCTGCCAACAGCATTGCGGTGACGATGGCGTGCAGCGGATGCGCATAGGCTGTCAAGGCGCCGAACTCGGCGCCGGTCGCATAAGACGCACCTCTTTCGTGCGTCATGGTCTGAGCGCAATAAGCGGCGTTACTGTCAGTTTCACACCGCATCAGCCATTTTGCGACCGGGTGCACTTCGACCAGATACATCATGCCGCCGGGACGCAGCACGGCGCAGGCCTGCATGAAATAGTCATGCAGATCGGCAACCCAGTCCAGCACGCCGTAACTTGCGAATACGGTATCAAATTGCCTTTCGCCGACGCATTGTGCGAGATCGCCACCATTCGCATCCCACTCGACAAAGATGGCATCAGCTGCGCAGCGCTCCGCGAGGGCTCGGGCGGCGGCCAGCGCCGGGACGCAGTTGTCAGCGCCGACTGCGCGCGCGCCAAGGCGAGCCAGGCTGATCGTGTCCAGCCCAAAGTTGCATTGCAAGTGCAGTACGTCCTTGCCATCGAGAGGGCCAAGCGCGAGTAGGTCATCCTCGCCGATCGTCAGGCGGGCTAGATCGACCACGAAACCAGGCAGGTCGTAATACTCGCTAGCTAGGTGATCGTGTAGAGCGCGTTCCCACCAGCCGGCGTTGTCTATCGTTGCCGGAACGGGATTCGAGCTGTCTGTGACCCCGAAGAAGGCTTCGACCTCTTGAGAGTGGGTAGCGAAGGTCACGCAATGCAGCGTGTCGTTGCGCCGGAAGGCTAGATTACCTGCGCCGCTGACACGCAACCACTCTTTCCAGTGATTACCCAGGAAGAGCATGGGTCGGCGCGATCCGAAGCCACGATCCGTCGACCACAAGGCGGCCGCGATTTCAACGATACTGCCGATGCCGCCGGGCAGGATGATAAAGGCGTCCGCCACCTCAATCAGTATGCGCAGCCTTTCCCAATGATCGGTGGCGGGAAAGACCAGATCAAAATGTTCATAGGCGATGGCGTCTTCCAGATTCGCACATGGCACCCCGATCGCCGTACCGCCAGCGCGCCGCACCGCGCTTGCGCTGGCCGTCATGGTGCCCTGGTAACCGCCATTGACGATTGCCGTGCCAGGACGCACCAACGAGCGCATGCAAGTCTCCAGTAAGCAAGTTGTCGCAGTGTCACCAGCGCTCACGGAGCTACCGAATACGACATATAGGAACGTGGCGCTCCGCGCCGCCGCTTGCTGGCGAACTGCTTCAGCCTTGGGATGGACTTCCATTGGTGTGTTTCCTGCCCCTAGTATTCAATGAGATGAGTACTGCCAGCTTCTGCGCTTCGTGTTTCGCCCTCAACGCGAAATCGTCCGCGGTGTCCTTTTCGACTGCGCAAAGGACTTCACGCACACCGAGTTCGAATCCGACATATCGCATTGGCAGGTCGAAACAGGCTTGCAGAAGCAGATCGAGTGGAATGTGTTTACCGTACTCTGTGTAATCGTCGCGGTCGGCAGCGGCCGTTATCAAGGCGTGGACAGTCTTGCCAGCCATACCGCCGGTGCCGTATTCCATGGTACCGCCATACGCGAAACCGCGGGCCAATACCCTCTCGACCCAACCTTTTAACACCGCCGGCATGCCGAAGAACCAGATCGGAAAGATAAATACGACATGGTCTGCCCACATCAGATTGTCTTGCTCGATCCTGATATCCGTTGCAAAGCCATCGCACCGCACTGCCAGCTTTTGTGAGGCTCGATAGCTGGGTTGGAATGGCAGAGTCGGTAGGAAGTCTAAGGGGCCTGCGATTGGATTGAAGCGGCTAGCGGCAAGGTCGCTTAAACGATACGCAATGCCGACTCGCTCCAGTGCACCTGTTATCGCCTCCGCTAGCACGCCGCCTTTAGTGTGCGGCGTGGTGTGGCAACATATGATGAAGACGCGGATGGTCATATGATGGACAGGGTTCAATATGCTGCCAGTTTCAGCCCTTGAATGAGTGTTGTGATTTCTTTCTAGGAAAGCACTCCCTCTGCAATGAGTTGTTCGAGGAGAGTCCGCCACTCATCTGCTTTCCACTCTTCATCATTGAATTTGTTCTTTTCTGGCATTTATCTTCCCTGGGGCGAGCATGCTGACAAGCTTGGTTGCCTCAGAAGTGGGTCTTGCTAGGGATGCTATGTACAAATCGCTTTCCTAGAAGTCAAACAATGGCGAACAAGTGCCTGTAAGTCTCGAGATACATAGTTTACATTTTATCGAAACTGAATAGAACAACGCAAACGATCTCGCATCCCCCTGCCTGAATCGCCCCCAGACTCCATATATCCTTCCGAGCTCCAACTGCAATAGGTGTTCAACCAATTCGATGAAGTACAGGAAAGTTGATTGGGATTCACTCGGCATCCGCAAATATGAATGAGCTCCATTTCACCTGCGGCCAATGCCCTAGAGATTTCTTCTCGCTCAGACATGGTCAATGCTCAGCGAGACCGACGCCTCGCTGGTGGCCGGATGCCGCCCGTCGCACTCAAGATGGTGTGAATGAAGGTGTGTGGTCGATCAAACAGCTTGCCGATCTCGTGCAAGGTATCGCCAACTTTCCAGCAATCCCACATCAGGGCTTTCTGCACTTCGGTGTAGTAAATCCGCAGTCTTTGCTTCATGCCAACGCTCCTTGCGCCAGTGGCGGTCATTGTGTTGCATTGACCATTTGAATATATACCGGTGAGTAGCCTTTGCGTGACATTGAGCGCACTAACTTGGCATCCGCGATGTGTGACAACCATCCTGGCCAGCGATAGTGGGCGCCTCGGTCGGAGTGAACCACAGGTTGCACCTCGCTGTCATTCAGCTTGGCGATCGCGGCATCCAGCATCGTGTTGACCAGTTCAGCGTCAGGGCGTGTTCCGATAGACCCGCTCACCACCAATTCATCGAAGCAATCGATCATGGGCGAGAGATAGACTTTGCCGGCTGGCAGTTGGAACTCCGAGATGTCGGTCAGCCACTTCTGGTTAGGTGCAGTGGCATTGAAGTTACGGTTCAGCAAGTTCTCAGGGGCCGGGCTGATCTCTCCCAAGTAGGAGCCAGTTTGGGCGCAGCTGCCACCAGCCCTTCCTGCTTCATCAGGCGCCGAACCACCTTCTCCGAGATCCACACGCATTGCCTGACCAGTGAGGCCTGGATGCGACGGCAGCCATAGCGCTATGGTTGCGCTCGAAGGTGTCGGTGATCGTTCGGCGCACAGCGACATACTTCTCGCCAGCGTTGGACCGAGCTCGATGGTAGAAGTACGTGCTGCGAGCCAGGACTAGCGAGGCGAGCAACTCGGCAAGCGAGTACACATGGCGCAGGGCATCAACCAGAAGTGTCTGTTCCCGATTGCTAAGGAGATGAAGGATGATGCCCTGATTCTTTTTTAGGAGCTCATTCGCCTTCTTCAATAGCTCCTGCTCCAACTGCAACCGTCTCACTTCACGGCGTAGTGTCTGGAGTTGCTGCTCCAACTGAGGCAGCTCCGAACTCGTTGAAGAATCATTGAAGCGCTTCATCGATGCGAGAGCCTCTGGCCCCAATAGTTCATTGCGCCAGTTGTACAGCGTCTCTCGACACACACCAACATCGTCAGCAATGGCTTGGGCACTTCCTTACCGTGTGCACAGCGCAAGCACCGCAGCGTGCTTGTTCTCGTTCAACGATGCTCCGAGCATGCGTGGCCGAGCCCGGGGATTGAGCTCTTGAACCCAAGCGTGAAGTGAGGCCCTCCCGGGATAGCCAAGAGCCTTGATTGTGAAAGCCACGCAGCGCCCGTGCGTCAGATAGTGCTCGACGGCCCGAGCCTTTTGCTCCCGGGTGAACTTCGGCGGGCGAACAACCGCGGTCTTCAAGTCCCGATCCTGCTCGTACTCGCAGTGCCTGCCCTTGAGCGAATTCTTGCAGGGATAGCCCAACTGCTGAATGGTTGCCGCGACTCGTTTGCCTAGCTTGATGTAGAGCATCACCGAGCGGATTCGATCTTCGTATGAATACATGAACTACCTCTCAGTAGTCCAAGTTTTTGTCCGCATCCCCCAATACCATCTGTTTTTCGAACGCATGGGCTGGTTGGAAGGTCTCTAGGCAGATAGACAAACACTACCTATTCTTTCATTTACCGCAGCCGATTTATTCGCCGCAGTTCCACTGCATTGGCTTGCGACAAAGGCGCTTCGCCGCGCTCGAGACGGAATAGGCGCATTGAGTTGCTCACACTGTTTACTTGACCTCGCAGCGATTGCGCGGCTGCGGCCAGTTCCTCCACCATCGCAGCGTTTTGTTGGGTGATCGAGTCCATGTGCGCCACAGCAGCGTTGACCTGTGAGATACCGGTTTGCTGCTCTATGGCTGCGGTACTAATTTCACCCAGCACAGCACTTACGCGTTGCACCGCTGACAATGCTTCGGCCATGCGCTCGCGCGCTTCGCCTGTAGCGGTGGCGCCCGATGCCACGCGCTCGGCCGAGTCGCCGATGAGCTGCTTAATATCGCGCGCTGCCTGGGCGGTGCGTGCAGATAGCGTGCGCACCTCCGACGCCACCACAGCAAAGCCCCGCCCAGCCCCTCCCGCACGCGCAGCTTCTACGGCTGCGTTCAGCGCAAGAATATTCGTCTGGAAGGCCACGCCCTCGATGAGGTGCACGATGTCTTCAATGTGTCGTGACGATTCAGCGATGCCCAGCATGGTCTGGCCCACGGCCTGCACGGCATCGTTGCTGCGTTGTGTGATGCTCGAAGCTTCTTCTGCAAAACAGGCGCCACGGCTGGCGGCTAGGGCGCTGTTATGCACTGTGCCATTAATCTGCTCCATGGATGCGGCAGTCTGCTCCAGGCTGCTGGCTTGAGTTTCGGTGCGGGACGACAGGTTGTGGTTGCCGCTGGCGATTTCCTGCACGGCAATCTCCAGGTGCCCTACCTCCTGGCGCACGTCGCTCACCACAGTGCGCAAGTTCACACTCAGTTGAAACAGTGCGCGCTGAAGATTTCCGACACTGCCGCTGGCACCTGTACGCATTGCGTGCGACAGGTCTCCAGATGCCAGCTGATTGGCATCGTGCACAAGTTCTTGCAGCGGCGCGATAGCCAGCGAGTGAGTCAGAAAAGACGACACAGCCACGGCCAACAAGGCCGCACTGCCCGTGACTAGCCAGGGGACATTCAGCCACGTGAGCAGTAGCGGAAGCATTACAGCTAGCGTCAGTACCAGCAGCAGGCGCACAAACGTAGAAGGAGCCAGTAGCCGCGTCAAGCGTCCACTCAGATTTTGGCGCAGTACGGCTCCATGGTGTAGCGTATGGACGGCACATCCAGCTTCCGCCTCGGCACGCATGGTGGCATAGAGCCTTTCTGCGACAAGCACATGTTCGCGCACAGGGAACGTGCGCACCGACAGGAAGCCCGTGATCTGCTCGCCGTCACGCAAGGGTGTGATGTTGGCCTGTACCCAGTAAAAATCTCCATTCTTGCGGCGATTTTTCACGATGCCGGTCCAAGGAAGGCCTGCCGATATGGTTTGCCACAAATCGCGGAAAGCCTCGGCGGGCATTTCAGGGTGGCGGATCAGGTTGTGGGGCTGGCCCAGCAACTCCTCGTGTGCGAAGCCGCTCACGTGAACGAATGCGGGGTTGCAATAAGTGATACGGCCCTTGGTATCCGTGACCGAGACCAGAGTGTCTCGCTCCGGAAACGTGAACTCATTGGTAGTGACTGGCAAATTGATCCGCATAGAATATTCTTTTTTATGGTGTTTTTGAGGAGGGTCAGAGGGACAGCCAGTCGCGTGTCAACTCGGCTGCGGGAACAGCTTTCGAGAAAAAGTAGCCTTGTACTTCGTCGCAGTGCAGGTCGCGAAGTTTGTCGAGTTGGCTTTGTGTTTCCACGCCTTCGGCCACCGTCCGCAGTTGCAGCGCATGGGCCAGGCCAATGACTGCTGTCACGATGGCGAGACTGCCAGGCTCGCTGAACATGCCGCGTACGAAAGACATGTCGATCTTGAGCCGAGAAACGGGAAAGCTCTGTAGCCGCGCCAGCGAAGAGTAGCCAGTGCCAAAGTCGTCGATAGATAGCGTGAAGCCCTGTTTCACTAACTGGGAAGCAACGCGCTTAGCCTTGGCAGGGTCATGCATCAGCGCCGACTCGGTGATCTCCAATTCGATGCATCGAGGGCTTACGGCGTGCGTGCGTACGATTGCCAAGGCACGCTCGGAGAAGGAGTCACTCATCATCTGCGTAGCCGATACGTTGACGGCAATCACAGGCGGCTGAGCTATGCCGGCAGAACTCCAGGCCCGCCACTGACGAGCTGCGGCGTCCAGACTCCAGTCGCCGAGCGCAATGATAAGGCCGCGTTCCTCTGCGACGGAGATAAACTCGGCGGGGCTCACCCAGCCCCATTCTTCGTCGTGCCAACGTGCAAGCGCTTCCACGCCGTATAACGTATTCGAATCTAAGGCTATCTTGGGCTGGAAGTGCAATTCCAAACGTGACTGAGCGAGAGCCTCTTCCAGCTTTGCTCCAAGTGCTATGCGCCGCTGAAGCCGGTGGCCCATTTGTGCATCGTAGAGTTGGCAATTACCACCGCCTTGCGTCTTGGCTTGGTACATCGCAATATCCGCGCGCTGTAGCAACTCGTCTACGCTGTGACCGTGCGAGGGATAAAGAGCTACTCCGACGCTTGCCCTCACTTCGAAACAAAGATCGTCTACCCTCAAGGGACTTGACAATGTTGCGCAAACCTCGTGGGCCAAGGCCATAGTATCGTTGCCTTCGGTGAGTGCACGCACGAACATAAATTCATCGCCTCCCAGGCGAGCCACCACCCCGTCTCCCCCGAGCATGCGTTCGCACCGCCTTGCCACTTCAGCAAGCAAGTCGTCCCCCACCACATGGCCTTGCGAGTCGTTGATCTCCTTGAAGCGATCGAGATCAACGAACAGCACAGTAGCTTGCTGGCCTCGTTGGCCTGCTATGTCGAGCAGGCGCTGAGCCAAATCTATGCCGTGAAAGCGATTAGGTAACCCAGTGAGCGCATCAAAAAACGCCAGCTTCTCCATGCGCCGTTCGGTCCGTTTGCGTTCCGTGATGTCGAGTAGCGTGCCATAGCCCCGGATCGGTTTGCCAGTTGCGTCACGCTCGATCGTGCCCAGTGCATCTACCCAGCGGACGCTGGTTCCATCCTGGATGCGCATTTCGAACGCGTAATGGCCAGTGGCAAGCCCTTTTTTCCATTGGGCATCTGCGAAGGCGCGGTCTTCTGCATGTACACAGCCAAGTAAGTCTGCATATTCGAAGGGCTGATCCGCTGCCCATCCAAGGATACGTGCAGCTTTTGGCGTGAGGGAAGGCTTGCCGTCAAAATATGAGAGCCAGGTACCGATGTTGGCTACCTCCTGGGCATTGAGTAAATCACGAGTGAGTTGTTCCTGTTTGCGCAGATCTTCGACAGTGATCAACAGCCGTGACTGACCTTGGCTATCGGGCTGTTGCAGGGAGTGGACGGTGATGGAAACCGGGATCGCCAATGCTTGAGCGTGGAAATGTAGTTGCGACCTTCCCCTGGCATGTTGATGCTGTAGCGCTTGCTTCACCAGTGCAGGTAAGCTGCCTACATCCATAAAGGCCGGTAGCGGGTCTCCTTTCGCTAGCGCCATGGGTGTTTGGCCTGCGAGTTGTGCGAAAGCCTGGTTGGCAAACACCACATTCAGCTCATCCGTGACCACAAGCGTGCCATGGGGCAGGTGCGCGAAAGCTGCGCCGTAATCTCGAAGTTCGGCGATAAGCGTATCGCGATGTGCAATATAGCTATCGATAGCCAGCCCGATATCCAGCAAGACCACTTTGATCAATGCCTGGATTGCATCATTGCGCTGCTCTGGCGTCAGTCCGGGCAGCCTGGTGATTCGCGGCAGGAGTTCGGTGAGGTAGTGACTGTAGGCGCCCAGATACCAGCCGGGCGACAGTCCAATACGCGCATGAGCCAAACCCACATGTTGGCGCTCATCTCCATAGGCCTCGTCATAGGTGCCTTTTGTGAGCCTGAGAAAGTAACGCATTTGTAGCGTCTTGAGCCTGTGCAGTGCCTCGTCGTCCGGCAGCAATGCACGCATCTCAGGAAAGGAAAGCAGGTGACGGTAGAAGCCTTCCACGAAGCCGTGTGCCTGGGTGCCAAGGGCGTCGTGCAGACTCCGCATGGCATGCTCATCCTGAACGGTGAGGCAGAGAAAGTCTTTACGGCGTTTGAAAGTTTGGAAGGTTTCTGTCAAGGATTTTTCTTATTTTCTTTGAAGAAAAACAATGTTATTAGATGTAACTTTCGAAATTCTGACCGATGGATGCAAGCTCTTGATGTATATCAAGTTTTATGCGATCTGCTACCGCTCAATCGCCAATATTCAGATCTATTGCTGTTCCTCACTCGCTACACCTCATCCACTTTGCGGCTCTCGCGCACAAGCGGGAGCGTGAGGTCGTGAACCTGCATAGGCTTGGTCTGCTTAACGACCTCCAACTGACATAAGTGCTGTCTCGGAACACCTAGTAATGAGTCGACGCTAATTGAGGGCCGAATTGGGGTAGATCTGCAAATAGGTTCTGCTTCATCGTCTTACTGCTTCCAGACTTGATGTGTCACAAAGTTACGTCGGCGTGAAGGGGCGCTCATGAGTGGTAGTTTGAGTTCTCGGATGGGCCAAGAAACAGACATCCTGAGACGTGCGCACGAATGTGCGGATTCCGGCTGAGTTGACCACCTGTGCCGGTTGCGACTGACAAGGCTGCTGTTCGTGACCGACCGAGTTCGGCCATGAGCAGACTCCCATAGTGCACCTCCGAACTACAACTTCAGTCTGATCTGAGTCATTCATGGCCCAGTGCCTGAGCCACAACAAGGGCCAACACCAGTCGTTGAGCGCAGTCTGTCCTGAACGGCCGCTTCACCCTCGGGACCCGCCACTCGATTGCGCGGTTTGCTAAGTACTGGCTCGAAGGACCGCTTCTACGTGCCGCCACGGCCTGGGGGCAGCCAAGCGACCATAATGAGCCAACAAGACCGCATCAATGGCATCCGTCTTGCGGAGCATGCCCAGGCCTCGCGCTAGCGAACGAACCTGCGCAGGATTGACCACCGAGACAAGTAGGCCAGCGTCATACAGCCGCGTTGCGGCGATCCACGGCGATAGAGCGAGCCCAGGTGATCAAGTCCAGAACGCCCTGACCATCATTGACAAAGGTTCGCGGTCGCTTGACACGCTGACCCTGCTCGTCAAGAACCGCACAGTCCAATTTGTCGCGGGACACAACGAGGTCAACCAGCGCGTGATCGCCAATGCTGATGACAAGTTCCGCTTTGGAGACATCTACTCCGATAAAGGTCGCTTGCATAAAAGCACCTCCAACAAAGACAATGACTTCGTCGAGGCGCCTGCTCCACCCAAGTGCGTTGGCTTGCCTTCAGATCGGTAGTCATGCAGAGTCCAAAGATTGCATGCTGCTCAGTTTTATATCGACGCTATTAGGTGGGGTGGGAGGGGTCGTCTGCGCAAGCAGCCATCTATGCATAGCCTCTGCCAAATCCAAACACCCACCCAATGGCCGATTCGCTCACTGCGAGTGTATTTCCGTGAGCCCAGGCGATGGGCAAGAACCTTCGAAGGGTTGCAAGAGCGGATACTCATCGCCCTGTGACCACTGGACCAGCAGCGGTAAGCCCTCGTCCAATAACACTACCCCCTTGAGACGCAGCAGGTGCGCCCCCAACCGTGAACCAAGCCAGGCCTTCCATGCATCAAGCGCCATGGGCTGCGGCAAGGGAATGAAGCGGCTTTGGACGCCATGCACAGACTCGCCTATCGGCGCATAGCCCGAACGTCCGCCGAGACGGACCGCTGCGAATCCAGCTCCACGAGGCACGGCCGCGGATAAGCGGTTGCCGAGCGACCGACCCGGAGTGGCGGCGGCCATGTCATTCCAGTCGAGAGAAGCCATCGCCGACTGCAAAACTCGGGCCTGAGGCGCATATGCTTGGATCAAAGTGGACAGCGACGCGATGGCAGCGGGTTCGGCACGATCCACTTTGGTGAACACCACCGTATCCGCCGCTTGAAGTTGTTCACGGGCTTGCGTCTGGGCTTCGATGCCCTCGCACCCGGCCGTGGCACTCACGGTCGTCACAACGGCATGCAGCACATAGCGCTCCCGCAAAAGCGGCACCAGTTCGAAGAGTTGGCTGATCGGCCCCGGCGCGGCCAAGCCCGTCGTCTCGATCACTACAGTATCGAAGTGGGGCCGCTCGCGCCGCAGCCGTGCCCACCAAAGCTCGGTCAGCGTCCCCTCCAGGCCGGGCAGGCCGTTGCAGCAGATGCACTGGTTGGCCAAAAGCGTCGAGGCGCTATCGGCGCTGCGAGACAGGATGTGGTCATCGAGCCCAACTTCCCCAATTTCATTGATGATCAGCACCGCATGCGCCAGCCCGGCGTGGCGCAGCCATCGGTTCAGCAATGTGGTCTTGCCGCTGCCCAGATAGCCTGTGACGACCCAGACGGGAATGGGGGAGTTTTTCATAGCAGGGATCAGGACTCGTGGCCGAGCCGCTGCGAGATCGCGTGCGCCGTCTCGATCACCATGCTCGTGAATTGATTCGTTTTGGCTTTCGGAAAGCGCGAAGTCGGCACAGCCAGGCCCACCGCGGCCACCACGGCCCCGGATGCATCGAAGATCGGTGCAGCAGCGCCCCTCATCCCCTCTTCGCTTTCCTCGTCGTCCACGGCACATCCGGCGCCATGCACTTTTTCCAGCAAATGGGCCAGCTTTGCCTTGTCGGTCACGGTATTCGATGTCCGTGCCTCCAGGGGGCCACGCAATATCTTGGCCTGTACCGTGGGTGGGCTGAAGGCAAGCAGGGCTCGGCCTTCGCTGGTACAGAACGCCGGTTTGCGCACGCCCAGATAGGAACGCGGACGAATGGCATGCCGGCTTTCAATGTTGCGCAGATACAGGATTTCACTGCCGTGCAGCACCGCGAGATGCACGGTTTCACCGCTTTGCTCGCCCAGCGCATGCAGCAGCGGTGCAGCCTCCTCCGCAACATTCATGCGCCGCCGCACCAAGGTTCCCATCGCGAAAAGCAGCAGGCCCAGGCGGTAACCGCTGCCCGTCGGAATGCGCTCAAGAAATCCCTCGGCAACCAAGGTCGCCGCGAGCCGATGGGCCGTGCTTTTGGCGACACCAAGACGCCTAGCAAGCTCGGTGATGCCCAGTTCGGGCTCTTCGGCCGTGAATGTCTTCAGCAGGCGCAGTGCCGCGCCTACCGAAGACAGGTTGCGGCTTTCGTCAGTGTTGTCTTTCGTGCTCAACGTTCAGGATCAATGGTTGTATGGATCGCCCCTTCCACTCCGTCACCCACCAGAGACCTAAGGGCAAGATCGGTCTCCTCCAGGGAAAAGGTGTGCGTACACATCTTCGTGACGCCATGGCGATTACCTGCAATCAATTGCAGCGCCAGTTCGACCGACTCATAAGAGTGCCCGCGCATCCCTTTAACAGTGAGGAAGTTGGCAATGATACTGTCACTGTCAAACGCGGGAACAGGCTGCCTTTTCTGGCCCGCGAGGATGACCGTGCCTCGCTTGCGGGCGAGCTGGATGGCACTGGAAACCGAAGCCGGCCCGCCTGAGGCGCAATCGATCACGAGATCGGCCATGTGGCCACCCGTGATGTCTGCGACGGTCTCCAACAGATCCTCCTGCTCGATGTCAATCGTATGGTGCGCGCCAAGTTCCCTGGCCAGGGCAAGGCGCTGCCGGTCCGTTTCGTTCGACAGCCCTGTGACGATCACGCACTGTGCGCCAGCCTCCCGGGCAGCAACAGCACAGGCAAGTCCTTGCTGTCCCGGTCCCTGGATCACCACCGTCTGACCTGGACCTGCGCCCCCCTGGAGATAGGCCCACTCGATGCCGTTGGACAACGGCAACGCCAGCGCCGCATGCCGGGGCGTCACCCCCGTTGGAACACGATGAAACACGGTGTTGAGATGCAAGTGCTGAGCCTGTGCGAAGCCGCCCCACAACCCCGGTTCCTTGCTCAAGGCCGTCGCGCCATAGCGCATGCCGCCCAGCCTCCAATCGGTCGCATGACACAGGCGGAACTCGCCGGAGCGGCAGTACTCGCAGTGCCCGCACGGCAGGTACTCCTCCAGTGCGACTAGTTCGCCTTCCTTGACTTTCCACTGCTGAGCGGCAAGGGAGCCGATCCGCTCCACGTAGCCAACAGTTTCATGCCCTAGGATCAGCGGTCCGCGCGAGCGCGGCAGGTTCTGGTAGTAACCCCAATCGCTTCCGCAGACACCTGTAATGGCGACCCGCAAAAGCCCGGAGTCGGCGCCGGGCTCCGGCACCTTCAGTTCCTGAATCTCGGTGCGCCCAGGCTCGACAGCGACCGCTGCCCGGATGATGGAACGATCAGTCATACGGTAGCGTGCGGTTTGCCGGGTTCTGCGCGCAGCGCATCGCGCGCGGCTTCGTGGAAGACTGCGCCTTCGGGCAACACAATTGCCACGGAACGCACCTTCTGCTGGCTTGGCTCGGTGCCCGGAGGCGGTGTTCCCGATTCGGCCAGTGCCATGGCTGCCGCCATGAGGCGCCGCCGGGCCTGAACAATGCCGCGATCCGTGCCGGTGAGGTTTTCACGCGTGCGGTCCTGGATAGGCCCCATGCTTTCCTGCAGCGAGGAGTCCTGAATCGCGATGCTTTCAACCCCACTGTACAGCTCGCCGGTTCTCTGCTTTTCGCGATCCATCAGGTAATCGTTGGACTTGTTTGCCAATGGAATAAACGTTCCGGGAACGTACTTGCAGTGAATCCCGGCGCCGTTGTGCATGGCCTCCACCTCCTGCTCCGTAAGCGGCCGGGTGGGGTGATAGTCAAAGCTCCAGGCCCAGCAATTTTCATCGTCGATAGGCACCCAGAAGTGACCGTGTACGGGGTGGTCGCCGCGCGGAGGCACCATGGTGAAGCAGGGAAGAATCCACGGCGTGATGCGCCAATAGAGCGAACCGGGCTCGGCCTTGCGCCGCACGCCGATGAACAGGCCGCCGTCAGCCTCCGCCACCTCGAACTGCGGGCGCAAGTCGTTCATGTTGTATTCATTGCCCTTGGCGCCCTTGAACAAGGGGTCGTGCTGCAATCCGCCGCTGTGCAGAAAGGAGACGTGGCTCGAATCAATGCCGCCTTCAAGGGCCTGCAGCCAGTTGCACTCCTGCAGACGCTTGGACATGAAGCTCTGATTGGCGGGCACGGTGGCGAACTCCCACTCGGGTGCAGGAGGCTGTAGCTCGGGCGGTCCCATGTAGATCCATACCACGCCACCGCGTTCGATCAGCGGATAGGACTTGAGCTTGATGCGCTCGCAATACCGGCTGCCTTCCGGTTCCGAAGGAACTTCCACGCATCGGCCGGAGACGTCGTACTTCCAGCCGTGATAAGGGCAGCGAATGCCGTTGTCCTCATTGCGTCCGAACCAAAGTGACACGCCGCGATGGGCGCAGAACTCATCCATCACCCCCAGACGCCCCTGCGTGTCACGGATCGCGATCAGTGACTCGCCCAGCAGCTTGACCCGCACCGGAGGACAGTCCGGCGCGGGCAGTTCCTGCGACAGCAGCGCCGGCAGCCAATAGCGCCTGAACACCTCCCCCATCGGGGTTCCCGCATTCGTTCGAGTCACCAATTCATTCTGCTCTTGCTTCAACATTGCACATCTCCTTTTTGTTCCATATAGAAGAACTGTTTTCCTTATGAAAGAACGATGATACATTCCTTCCCAAGCCGGAGCAAGCGGCTGAACACAAGAAAAGGAGACTTTGATGATGGAAAGAATCACCCGCCGAGCCTTGCTTTGCGCCGGCGTTTTGGGCTCCCTGGCCCTAAATTCAAATGCACAGAGCCCGGAGGTGGCAACCTGGCCCAACAAGGCAGTACGCATCGTCGTGCCCTATGTTCCGGGCGGAACGGCGGACGCACTGGGCCGCGCAATCGCCCAGCATCTGCAAACGGTCTACAAGCAGCCTTTCGTCGTCGATAACCGCGCGGGCGGAGCCGGCACCATCGGTTCGGCGCAGGTGGCCAAGGCCGTACCGGACGGCTATACCCTGGTGCTCTCTGGTGTCGGCTCGCACGTCATCGCTCCCGTGGACATCAAGGCTTTTGATCCAGTAGCCGACTTCACGCACATAGCGATGCTGGGGGGACCGCCCACGGTGCTGGTAGTGCATCCGTCGCTTCCCGCAAAGACGCTCGCCGAGTTCGTGGCCTATGCACGCGGGCTGCAAGGCGGCCTGAGTTGGGGCTCTCCCGGCCTGGGCACACACGGTGATCTGATCGGTTCGGTCTTCGCGCACAACGCGAAGTACAAACAGACCAGAGTGGGCTACAAGGGCGCCAACCCAGCAGTGACGGATCTGCTGGGCGGCCAGATTCCAGCGGTGTTCGTAACCTACCGCACGGCAAGCGCCTATATCAAGGCCGGCAAGCTCAACGCGCTTGCCATCACCTCGCCGGCGCGCCTGCCCGACATGCCTTCACTGCCGACATTCGCGGAGCTGGGCTACCCCTCCCTGACAGCGACGACCTGGTTTGCCCTGTCCGGTCCTGCAGGCATGGCACCGGCCCTGGTAACCAAGATCAATGAGGAAGTGCGGCGGGGGCTCAAGTCCGATGCAATGCAGAAGCTGTATGCGTCAGAAGGCATCGAGCCACAGGACTGGAACGCCTCAACATTCACGCGCTACGTCCAGACCGAAATCTCCCGCTGGACACCCCTGGCGAAATCCACCAGCAAATCGGCCCCCTAATCTGACACAGGAAACACCATGAACAAACTCCGACTCTCGGTCGCCATGGGCGACTACGACCGCACGCGCCCCCTCTACGACGGGCGGGTGCAAATCGATGGCGTGGACCCGGTATTCATGCTTCTCAATCCAGAGGAAATGTTTTTCCGCGCCATGCGGAGCCAGGATTTCGACATCACGGAAATTTCCTTCTCCAGCTATCTGGTCAAGCATTCCCAAGACTCCTGCCCCTATATCGGGATTCCAGTCTTTGTCTCACGAGCCTTTCGCCACACGTCAATCTACGTTCGCAAGGATCGCATCCAACGGCCCGAGGATCTCAAGGGAAAGCGCATCGGCTTGCCGGAATACCAACTCACGGCTAATGTCTGGGCTCGCGCCATCCTGGAAGCAGATCATGGTGTTCGCCCCTGTGATGTGCATTGGGTCCGCGGAGGAATTGAGACGGCAGCACGGCCGGAAAAAATCAAACTGGCCCTGCCCAGCGACATCCATATCGAAAACGCTCCGGAGGGCGAAACCATCTCCGCCCTGCTGGACCGTGGCGACATCGACGGATTCATCGGTCCACGCCCACCAGCCAGCACTGCCTTGCGCAACCCCAACATCGGCTGGCTCTACGACGATCCGACAGCCGCGGCCAAGGACTATTACCGCCGCACGGGCATTTTTCCGATCATGCACATCGTGGGTATCCGCAAGGAACTCGCCGCTCAGCACCCATGGCTGCCCTCGGCCGTATTCAAGGCATTTTCGCAAGCCAAGCAGGCAGCGCTCGACTTGCTGGAGGACACCTCCGCGACCAAGGTCACTCTGCCGTTCGTTGAAGAGCAGATACGCGCCGCGAAATCCACTCTGGGCGACGACTACTGGCCCTACGGCGTGGCCGCTTCGCGCCGAACCCTGGAGGCCTTCGTCCGCCACCACCATGCCCAAGGCCTCTCGGCCCGCCTGATGGCTGTGGAAGAACTCTTCCACCCCTCCACCTACGAGACCTACAGCATCTGAAAGTACCCTCATGACTGCCGCCACTCTGAGGGTTAGGGTTGCCCGCAAGACCCAGGAAACACCGGACATCTGCAGCCTTGAACTGGTCCATGCCGACGGAGAACTTCTACCCTCTTTCTCCGCAGGCTCCCATATCGATGTCCATCTGCCCAACGGACTCATACGGCAGTACTCGCTGCTCAACGATCCCGCCGAGCAGCACCGCTACATGATCGCCATCCTCAGGGATCCTAGCTCGCGCGGAGGCTCCCAGGCCGTCCACGACCTAGTGCAGGAAGGTCAGGCGATCACCATCGGCATGCCCCGCAACCTGTTCCCGCTGGCGCCTGTCGCGGGCCACAGCCTGCTGCTGGCTGGCGGCATCGGCATCACGCCCATTGTCTGCATGGCTCACCACCTGTCGTCGCAGCAGGCCGACTTCACGCTGCACTACTGCACCCGCTCACGCGAGCGCACGGCCTTCCGAGACAGCATTGCGCAATCTGCCTTTGCACCCCAGACCCGCTTCCACCATGATGATGAGCATCCTGCCGGCCTGCCCGCACTGATCGGCGATCCGACCCCCGACCGGCACTTGTATGTCTGCGGACCCAGAGGGTTCATGGACGCGGTGCTGGAAACGGCCCGCCGCCAGGGCTGGGCGGAGCAGAACCTGCACTACGAATTCTTCAGCGCCAGCACTGTGTCTCACGACACCGATGCGGCCTTCGACATCAAGCTTGCCCATACCGGACGCGTGATTCCGGTGCTGAAGGACCAGTCCGTAACGCAGGCGCTGGCCGCTGCAGGAGTCGCACTTTCGACCTCCTGCGAGCAAGGGGTCTGCGGAACCTGCCTCACCCGCGTATTGGAGGGAGAGCCGGACCATCGGGACATGTTTCTCTCCCCGGTTGAACAAAAGCGCAACGACAGCTTTCTGCCGTGCTGCTCGCGCTCGCGCACCCCCATGCTCGTGCTGGATATGTAGCCCCAGACCGGAATCGAATTCAACCGCCAAGGATGCTGACTTCAACCCAGAAGTAACACACTAGCCCCGGCGGGTCAGTTTTGCGTGGAAATTAACACCCTTCGCATCAGTAACTCACAAAATGCCGTTCACCCGCTTAAGTGAACGGCATTATCTCGTTGAGCGCTACCTTATGGCTATCCTGAATAGATCAGGGCATCAAGCCCCAATCACTGTTTGAACAAGCGTTCGTGTATCCAACCGTTATTGGTAAGGATAAGCGCAGCCTTGCTTTTAATGTCACCTTTCGACTGCTCCGCAATGTTTTTGTAACTGGTACGCAGTGCTTCAGACTTCGCCCAATCGGCGATCCCATCGACCTTGTAGCGGTAGTTCACCCGAGACACCTTCATACCCATCATGTCGCTTGGCTCGGTGAAGTTGTCCACGTCAACCATCACATACTTGCCAGAACAGAAGGCGTCTTGCCGCCCCAAGGTATCAGCCGCCTTGGGAGTGAGATGTGTTTTCCCAAAATCGGAAACTTGGTACTCGGTGGCGGGCTCCATCCTGTTGCCAAACATGGCCTTGATTTCGGTATCCCGCTTTGTCAGCAATCCTGCGTCTACCAGAGCGTCTGCGCGCTTTTTGGCATCCGCATTGAACCCACCTTTATTCTCCAGGGTGAACGGCACTTCCATCGCAGGGAGGGCAGCACATAGCCCGTGCTGCGTATCTAGGTAGGCCTGGATGGACTTGCTGAAATTGCTCTTGGTCGCATCCTTCGGATTGCCGCACGCTGCGAGGATCAAGGCCAAGCCTCCCATGACGGCGATTTTTCCTGTCTTCATCTTCTCTTTCTGTACCAGTGCAAGCCGCACTGCAAAGCCCAGAGAGCTTTACGCTGAAGCCTGTGCTGGGGAGAGACATATTGCAGCCGCCAGTTACTCATAAGACGGTAAGTTGCGGAGCACATCTCGACAATGAAACCTGCCTGCATACGGGTTCCAAGTTGGTCAGTGACTCTCCAAGTCACTGACTTCCCGGTAAGTTAACACATGAATTTGAGGCCATCCGGTGTTTTGCCTATCCTGCAATAGTGAACAATCCTAGCGGCAGTTCAGAATCACAGAGGCTCCATGATTTTCAAACATGGAGTCAATGACGAAATAATCCCCCCGAAGTAGCAAGCAAGCAGTGCGCCTAGTGTTGAAGCATCGTGACGAACACACCTCGTCACAGGACTCGATCTCTCAAACTACACCAACAGTCATTTTCCAGGAAAGTACAGCCACATCTTGAAAATACCGAAACCAGACCGAAACCAGACCGAAACCAGACCGAAACCAGACCGAAACCAGACCGAAACCAGACCGAAACCAGACCGAAACCAGGAATATAAACAAAAAAGCTCGCCACAAAAATTAGCAGGCTTTTAAATACCAGAAATGGCTATCTGGTAGGGCGTGGCGGACTTGAACCGACGACCAAAGGATTATGAGTTCGGCAAAAAAGGACTGCCAATCCTTTTGTCTCGTCCATCAAACCTTGTACCGCAAGGCCTCCACAACTCGTCTGGTCCGTCGTCGGTCCACGATTGCTGCACTAGACAAGTACCAGACACCCAGCTATGGACCGGAAAACGACCGGCAGCTAATGCAGATTCCGGTCTTAGTTGAGCACCCATTCCAGTGCTCCGTAGACAGGCCGCTGAAATTACATGGACCGTGAACCACAATTTGGTGGCCATATAGACCGTAACTTTAACGGCTGCTTCGACCGAGGCTGTGTAAAAACTCGTTCAACTAAGAAATTCAGGGGTCTTCTAACCGTTCCCTAGGGCAAGAAAAACGCATACAGAGCGATCTGAGAAGTCAGTTTTTGCCGAGCTCAGTGCTTGATCCGTTTTCACACAGCCTCGATCCTTAGCAGTCACTCAGCTAGTGGCAACGTTGCATTACCGGGAGTAAAAAGCACCTCAAAAGGCGCTTTTTTTTAATGAAGTTTAGCCTACCCGTTTGAGGCGGTAGCCCTCGCCTTCAATACAGAGTTTTTTGAACCAGGCTTACTCACCTGGTGGCATTTTTTTTATTGGACTTTATTTAGTACTCGCACTTGGCATCAGTGCTTGTTGCGACTATTAAATCGGTCCTCTTGCTGACGGCAAAGATCAGAGAGGGTTGTGGCAAACGCCGTCACGAACTCACGGTTAGGAGTTCCTCCTGAAAAATAAAGATCGTTGGCGAGATAGCCGAAGCCGTTCGTGAATGGGCCTACACAGACAAGAGAAACGGCCTCTGTGGGCTTGAGCCGACCAACCTTGCGGGAAACCTCTCGATGAAGCATGTCCGTCGCCGGTATCGACCGAACGGGTTTTTTGGCCGGATTGATGTCCAGAATGTCGATTCGGATGCTTTTGGTTTTGTATTCTGATGCCTCGCCTGCCATGCGGCGGATGTCGATCGTGCGAATCGCTCTAAGTTGTCTGCTTCTTTCTCCCAAAACAGTGTCATATGGAAGATCAGGCGATTTTGGAAGCGCAGTAGGTATCACTGGATACCTCATAACCTTGGTTATTGAGTTTTATGCCCGCGGCGAGAGCGACTTCTTTCGTTTGCCACATTTGATTGAACATCGCGAAGAACTCAATTCGATACTTTCCGTCTGGAAAAGAATATGCATCCAGACTGCCATATCGCTTAATAGTTGCTTTAAACGAACGATCGTTAGCAACAAAAATGTTCTCTACGGTCTTCATTGTGTGGCGATCTCGGTCCAGCGGCTTACCGTCGATGCTTATCACTGTTGCCCACATTTTTGTACCCGGAGGAATGATGTTGGCGACCCCTTCCACTACGATCGATGAACTCGTTCGTTCGTACTTCTGAACCACGATGACTGGAGAGCCTTGCGCACATGCAAGGGTGGAGGCGATAAGAAATACAGAGAGCAGTGGCAGTTGGGTGAATTTCATGGTCAATTCTGTGACTTTGAGTCAGTAGGCTCGGCACGGTGGAGTATGGGGTTCGGTAACCCCCCGAATTCCGTCGCTCCGAGAAGTAGAGCTATGCGGCCATGACCAGTAGCTGTTTCGGGGTGATACCGCCCAAGGCCATGTTTGGACGTTCATGCTTGCAGCTCCACATCTACTGCGTAGCGAACTCCCACACCTCGTCAATGTCGCTCCAATCATACTGGGACAGCCATTCATAGCGGACCGTTCTGTTGAAGCGCTCCACGTAGGCGTTTTGTTGCGGTTTGCCTGGTTGGATGTGTTCAATACGAATGCCCTGGCTGCAGGCAATGTGGCACTGATGTATTCCGGCCCGTTTTCACAACGAATCACTTCAGGTTTGCCACTCCAGGCCATGATCTGCGTCAGCACCCGGATCACACGATACGATGGCAGTGAGAAGTCCACCTCCATGCCTAGCGCCTCGCGGTTGAAGTCATCGATGACATTGAGCAACCTGATGCTACGGCCATCCTCAAGCATGCTCATACCAGACCGCATTGCAGTTTTCGGGCACCGTCAGAGGCTCGGGCTTTTCCCGCAACAATCGTTTGCTGGGCTTGATACGCAGGTTCAGTTCTAGCTCCCGGTAGACACGATAGAAGAGCGTGCCAAGGACAGGCACTTCCGGACCAACGGAGAACACGCCACGTGCACCGGATTGGATTCGTAGCGAAGGCAAGGAGAGCACCTTGTATCGGATATCCATTTCCAACATAGAGAACACCGCATCGAGCGCCGTGTTTTTAAGCTGGATGAAGTTGTCCAGGCTGCCCGCCACTGTGCCGATACTAATGTTCAGTTTGCCGCCCAGCAGGTTTGCCAGGAATCCGAAGACTGAGCCTGTTTTGTCACCACGGGCAACCTCATACACGATGCCACGCACAGGCACTTCACCGGTGGCCACATCGACTTGCGGCAGCAGCTCTTGCAGCTTGTCAATTTCACGCTAAGAGCCGGAGAACAGCAACGCATCGGCATCCTGGTCGATAAGCGCCGCAGCAGAGCCGCTACAAAGCGCCACGGTACATTGCAGGCCGGCCTTCAATCATTGCTCCGAACCATCTGCAGCGGCCGTTCACGGTGGACGCCCCAGACAAGGCCTGGGTCACTGACATAACCTTGTATCTTGCTGTGTGACGATTCGCTATCGTCACACGAGGCGGGGTCAGCACGGACATCACGTAAGGCACCGAGCCTGGAATGTAGATGTAGCGCCCCGCCTCACCTTTGCGCCATTCAGAGATCGGACGGTAGCAGAGGCCCCGCTCGGCGCGGTGAGCCTGCATTGACAAGGTAGATCGGCCCAGAGGGCATGGCGCAATAACCAGGAGTGTTGTCATGCTTAATTTCGGTATCGATGTGTCCCGCGACAAATTGGACTGTGCGGTTCTTGACGAGCAGGGTCAGCCTGTCAAGCGACCGCGAACCTTTGTCAATGATGCTCAGGGCGTTCTGGACTTGATCACCTGGGCTCGCTCTATTGCCGTGGATCAACTGCGGCGCTTTGTCATGGAGGCAACAGCCGCCTATCACGAAATCGCCGCAACGCGGCTGTATGACGCGGGCCTGCTTGTCTCGGTGGTCAATCCTGCGCAGGTTCGTTCGCTAGCGCGAGGCCTGGGCATGCTCAGCAAGACGGATGCCATTGATGCGGTCTTGTTGGCTCACTATGGCCGCTTGGCTGCCCCCAGGCCGTGGCGACCGGTACGACAAGACTTGGCACAGTTCAATGCCATGCTAATGCGCCTTGACTGCGTTGAGGCAGATCTGCGGCGCGAGCAGAATCGGCGGGAGCAAGCCTCAGTTCGCCGCTCAGCGGCTTGCGTTCTGCTCTCAATTGACCAGAGCATCGAGTTCCTTCGAGGTCAGCGCAAATCTCTGCGCAAGCTGATCGACAGCCTCATTGAATCCAGCCCTACTCTGAGCGAGAACGTGGCGCGCCTTCGGACCATTCCCGCTGTCGGCGAGAAGACAGCCAATCGAATGGCCGCTGTTCTTGGCGCAAACACCTTCGTCAGTGCCAAGGAGGCCGCAGCCTTTCTTGGCCTAGTTCCGGTCAAGGTGGAATCGGGTGTAAGCGTCAAAGGACGCGCTCGCCTGTCGAAGGCTGGGAATCCCCGCGTGCGTGCCTCGCTATACATGGCAGCTGTTGTTGCCAAGAAAGTAAACCCGGAAATCAAGGCACTGTACGAGCGGCTATGCGCGCAGGGAAAGTCCAAGATGTCAGCACTCGGCGCCTGCATGCGAAAGTTGGTTCATCTGTGTTTCGGTGTACTTAAGTCTGGCAAGGACTATGCGCCACCCGAGCAGTGAAACATTGCAAGCACTTGACTTTCAAGACGGTATCTACATTCGCACTGAGCAAGGTTGGTTGTACCTGGCTGCCGTGGTGGACCTGTACTCACGCAAGGTGGTGGGCTGGTCCATGAAGGCCACCCTCAACCGTAAGCATCGTGCTCGATGCGTTGCTGGCTGCAGCTTGGTGGCACAGGCCAGCAGTCGAGGTCTTGGTCCATTCCGATCAGGGCAGCCAAGGCGGATTCAAACGTTTCTGCCAAGCCCAGGGTCTGGTGCCCAGCATGAGTCGCAGAGGCAACTGCTGGGACAATGCCGTCATGGAGTTGTTCTTCAGCAGCCTGATGAAGGAACGCATTCGCAAGCGGATCTACAAGACCCGGGACATGGCCCGGGCCGATGTGTTTGACTACATCGAGGTGTTCTACAACCGCTCACGCAGTCACAGTCATCTGGGTGGCATCAGCCCCGAGGCGTTTGCGCGCGCCCGGGCTTGAGGCTGGGAATTGTCTACTGGAGTGGGGGCAGACCAGTCCCTGTAATGCAACAACGCCCCTCCGAGCGACAGCTGAATCTGCCGCGCAAAGCCGTCGTCGGCTGTAGGCCAAAAGCGGACTCTCAAGAGATTGGCTAGCGACGAAGCTGGACTGGCAGTGCTCTCTTTTTTTCGCTGCCCGCCGGCCAACAACACCAAAGACTCGCTTGCTTGCTAAAGGTCCAGCACCAAGCATTTGCTCTTGGCGCGAGAAACGCAAGCAGTCATGCAGTGCGTGCGCTCCTCGTCCGTCAGGATGTAGTCTTGATGGTCTACTTCACCCTCCAGGACCTCTACCTTGCAGGCGCCACACAGGCCAGAAAGGCAAGATGTGGCAACCCGATGGCCCGCAAGTTCCAGCGCGCGAACGATGGTTTGGTCGGGTAACACCTGAACCGTTTCGCCGGACTTGGCAAGCTTGACCTCGAAACTCCCAGCCGGGGTGTCGTCCGACTTTGGACGCTCTGGTGCCTTAAAGTGTTCACAGTGCACCGTACCCGATGGCCAATGCTTTGCGGCTTCCGTACATGCGTCCATGAAGCCGCTAGGTCCGCAGTAGTAGACGTGCGTCCCCGGTGCTGCGGACTTCAGCAGTTTGATCAGGTCGAGTGCTTTGGCACGGTCCCCACCGTCGTGATGCATGTGAAGGCGCTCGGCAGACACCAAAGAGCGCAATTCATCCATGAATGCCGCGTGTTTCGGCGTTCGAGAGCAGTAGTGCAGTTCGAAAGACTCGCCCCTGCTTGCAAGCGTATGGGCCATCGCTTTCAGTGGCGTGATGCCGATGCCGCCTGCCACGAGGATGCTATGAGCAGCCCCGGTAGCCAGCTTGAAAGCATTTCGAGGCCAGCCAATTTTCACGGTGTCGCCGACCCGAAGCGACTCGTGCATCGCCTTGGAGCCTCCGCGCCCCTTTAACTCTCGGAGCACACCAAGAGTCCAGTGTGTCCGGTGAGCTGGGTCTCCGGCCAACGAATAGGAGCGCACAACTCCGCCAGGCAGATGAACATCCACATGGGCTCCGGCTTCTACAGCCGGTAGCTCAAGGCCGTCCGACTGCACTAGCTCGAAGGAGTGAATGCCCTCGGCCTGCATCCGGATTGCGCGCACGACCATCTCGATGGGCTCGCCCTCCTTGTAGGGGGCAAGCGCTTCAAATACCACTGGGGCATTCATGCCATTCTCCGTGCTAGCACTTCCTGCTGCAGGTCTTCAAGTTTGCCCTTGATGAATGTGGTGCGCTCTGCACCCCGAAGAGAGTCGGACTCAGTGATGATGTTCACCACTTGCTTGGCAAGGTAGCGGCGAAGAGTGACCTCTTCGTCCTTGGTGCGGCCGACGGGCAAGTCGAAAACGTTACCCGAGCAGTAGCTGTTGGGTTCGCCATCGAAGTCGCGGAGCCATTCAGCGAACGCTTCCGGACTGGCCTTCGGATTGTTACCGCGAATTGCATCGCGGAGCAGCTTACGGAACATGTAGAGCCCCGCGTCGAACTTGATTGGGTTCTCCAGAGCATGCACGGCGATGGGGCGCTGCGAGATGATGGCCTCGTAGTCGCCAGGTGCGTATTGGCACTCCTTGTAGTTCTCGCGGGCGCGGTGGTCTGCGGGAATCGGAGGGATGTCTTCGAGCTTGTACTTGCCGAAACGCTCCGGCCGGCGCATGGCCACCTGGCCCTCCAGGAAGTCGATGGTCTCGTAACCGACCATGCTCTTGTCGCCGATGCCACGGGTGTCGATACCAGGGCCCATGACGCGCCAGCCAATCATCTTGCTATTCACGTCGTCGACCGGCACCGTCCATCGAATCATGTGGAAGCGGCCGAAAAGCTTCTTGGCATGACCGTCTTCCGAGGTGTAGGCGTGCAGGCTGAAGTTGGGCAGCACCTGGTGCTGCACGCGGATGTACATGTGGTCGTCGTCCGACCGACGGGCGCCCGTACATGCCAGTCCCCGGCCGCCATGGATGGGCACGAACTGCATGTCCGGCGGAACCTCCATGGACGCGGCACCCACCTCGTCGAACGTGGTGCCCTGGTAGTTCTCGCCCGTCACTTGACGCTTCGCGTGCAGCGCCATCGTGTGATAGTTGTCAGCCGAGTTGTCCTGCACCTGCAGCCAGTTTGCATGCTGGAAGTTGCTGTAGGGCACCAGTTCATCGCCCTCAGCGCAGGTGAAGTTGCCTTCCCATGCCGGGAACGGTGGCTCCTGTTCCGGTGGGCCCATGTAGGCGAACACCAGGCCGTGGCGTTCGACGGTCTTGTAGGCGCCCTGGCGAATGGAACAGCGATACCTCTCGCCTTCCTCCTCTTCGCCCTCAGGGAAGGGCACTTCCAGGCAGGTGCCATCGACGTCGAACTTCATGCCGTGATAGCAGCACGAGATGCCGTGCTCTTCAATCTTGCCGTATTCGAGCGACGCCTTTACGCATCGCAATGCGGCAATAGCTGCATGCAGGCTGTTTGGGAGAAAGATATGGAAAGTCTGGAGCGGCTACCACCGAAGAAGTTTGGTGGGGACCAAGATGAACTGCATCAAGCGACTGGGTGAGCGAGCAATGTCTCGAACCTTTGAGCGCCAAGTCAATGAACTGCACATCCGGGCAGCTATCTTGAATCGATTTACTGAACTGGGCCGTCCTCAGACGGTGGCCGTGGCCTAGCCACGGCTGGGGTTGGGACGGTTCGCCTCAAGCAAGATACTTTCTGTTAGGCCCATCAAAGCATTGAAGGGATGCCAAGTTGCGCCGCGATCAGCTTTCAGAAGTTGTGCCGAACTCCCATGTAGATATTTCGCGAGGCTCCGTTCGCCGAGCCTTCTAGCATTGCAGGGCCTTGAGCAGTTCCGGTACCCAGTACGTACTGCGATCCGTTCTTGTTGGTAATCCTCGCGACGCCGAAGTAGAGACGCGTCCGCTTAGACAGGTCATAGTCACCACCAAGGGCAATCCAATTGGCATCACGATTGCCAGTCGAGGCCGTGTAGTCGGAGCGGTCATTCACTCGGGTGAACTGGGCAATGGTGGTGAATGGCCCGAATGGCACGCGCATGCCGACGTTGGTCAACCTGAACTCGCTCATGAAAGTTCCTGGCAGTCGGGCAATGGCGCCGGTGCAGGTGCTGCAAGAGTTCTTCTCAACCGTCGTACCGAGGAAAAATTTGGCGAAGCGGGCATCGTAGGATCCGCCAAGCACCATTGCCGAGATCTTGCCCGAGGCAGTGTTGTCCGCACCCTCCTGCCGCTGGAAGCCCGCATTGAGGTCGAAGCCGCCAACTTGGTAGCGCGCAGATACGCCATAACCGCGCCCGATCGTCGCAGACTTCTCACCAAAGGAATACTGCCCACGCAACTCAAGGCCACCCCAGCGCGGAGACACATAACTGATGGCGTTGTCCTGACGCGCCGCTACACCCATCGGCAACACCTGACGCTGCGTGGTTGCGTTGATGTTCCGGGTGAGCGAAAGCAGCCCTCCAGCCCCCTCCCAGATGAAGGCATCTACATTACTCTGGACGGAATAGTAGGGTGTAGGAACACGCCCCATCTGCACGGTACCGAGCCTTGTATCGCTGAGGCCCACCGATGCTTCGCGCCCGAAAGCACGCCCGCCTTGGGCCAAGGTACCTTCATCGAGGTTGAGGCCTTGCTCTAGGCGAAAAACGGCTGAGAGCCCTCCCCCCAAGTTCTCTACACCTCGGAAACCGAGGCTACTACCAGCACTTCCGCCCGAATACACGCGATTGATGCTGGAGCCGCCAGAGCGAGGTGAGTCCACGCCAGAGTCCATGCGTCCGTAAATGGTGACACCTCCTTGCGCGTTCGCTGCTGGGCAAATGTTGAGCAACACAGCGCATGCCACAGCATGCTTGGCCAGTCCGATCATTGATGTCTCCTTCATTTTGTTTAGGGCCTTTTACCCCAGGTCCTCTTCTTCACAATGCGCTTGATTCTTCATGGGCAGCCCCAAGCACAGTCTTACAGCGTCCACATCCTCAGATGAATCTCAATTTCATCGTGGCTCCTCTGGTTCACGAAGTATAGGTAGCCATCTAACAATTTTGATAGCCATCTAAGTAAATATCCCAGATTCAGAATGCCCAACTGTGGCGAAGGTGCCACGCTTTATCTGCAAGGGGGCTAGTGGTTCACTTATGGGTGGAAATCAACAGCTTGCTATTGGAGACCTCATGAAAGCCTCCAGCCTCACCAGATGCTCGCTGTGCGCGACATCAGCTTTGGTCATCGCATTCCTTGGCCATACGGCCATTGCACAAGAATACTATCCGGCTAAACCGGTCACACTTGTCGTGTCCTTCACACCTGCAAGTCGCAACGACGTGATCGCCTGAGTAATCGGCATGCGACATAGTCCCAGCAGCTTCCTCTGCGACTCATGCTGGGTACTCGGCCATGGGCTCGGTACAAGCGTTTGAAGTCATCGCTACTGTATTGGGCGGATTCAACCGGTCGTCGCAACGCCTTCAATCATGGAGGTGATGATCTCCAATCGACCTGCAGAGGCAGAAGATCGTGCCGTGCCGGGGCACTGGGAAGGAGATTTAATCATCGGGTTGGACAGGTTCGCCATCGGAACATTGGTGGAGCGGTCAAGCCGCTTCACCATGCTCGTGTATTTGCCTCGCGAGGTGGGCTATGGACTGATTCCACGGACGAAGAACGGTCCTGTGCTCGCAGGCTACGGAGCCGTCACCATGGCTAATGCGCTCAAGAGAGTGGTGACCACGTTGCCAGCCCAGTTGTGGCAATCATTGACATGGGATCGTGGCAAGGAAGTGTCCGACCATGCCCGATTCACGATCGAGTCCGGGGTGAAGGTCTTCTTTGCCGACCCTCACAGCCCTTGGCAACTTGGCAACTTGGCAACTTGGCAACTTGGCACCAACGAGAACACAAACGGGCGCTGCGCCAATACTTCCCCAAAGGCACTGACCTGTCTCGCTGGAGCGAGCAAGAGATTCAAGCCGGGGCTCGGGCTTTGAACAACAGGCCGCGCAAAACGCTGGGCGGGAAGACACCCGCTGAGACTTTGAATGAGTGTCTAAAATCCGCGCAGCGACCCGGTGTTGCGACGACCGATTGAATCTGCCCCTGCACTTTGCGATATCCATAGCAACGGTAGCTGTTTTCGAAGATAGCCTATGTGTCAAGATTCTCAACAGCGCCCTGCTCTACACAAGCCAACTGAAGACAGTTAGACATGAGGGTTGGGATAGCACTGGTTAAGGCTTCTGGGAACCCTGAGCAGCCGCTCGCTTCGCGTCATCTTGAAGGCACTCGTCAGTTGCCAAGTTCTCGATAATCTTCAGTAGCGAACGCCGCACGATGACGATATGCGCATCCGACAGAGACTTGACGGCCAGTGCGTTAACCTCCTCGGCCATAGGCACCAGCTTCGCCTTGAGGCGCTTGCCTGCAGGCGTGAGGAACACGTACATACTCTTACGATTGTCGGGCCGGTGCCTTCGCACGACATATCCCAGCTCCTCCATCGCTTTCAATGCAATGGCCGTCGTGGGCGCCATTACCCCTGCTTCAGCGCTCAACTCCGCCTGGGTGAGCCCATCCCTTTCCCAGAGAATCCGCAGAAATGTCCAATGGCCGAGCTGGACATCGTAGCGTGCCAGACGGTTCTGCAGTGACCGTAGAAATGCGCGCGTCGCGTCTTTAACCAGATGAGCCAGGCGATCGTCAGGAACGCCCTCCTGCCAGTGCTGCAGGATTCGGCTCGCCATCTCTGCTGATTCTGCCTTTGCTTTCTTAGCCAATGTCAACCCCTCAATGCATGCCAACAGACGCTTTGCCTAGTCTATTCCCCGCAACACAGGCAACGAGCGACTACGCCTCAACGAGTCGACAATCACAAACAAGTGAGAGAAGTATGAAGATGTACGGAACCAAGCCAAGCGAGCCTAGCAAATATAGCACTCCACATTCCGCTGCTCCGCACTCCACCACTGCAGAAACAGATCGCGCTGCGATACGGCTCCACTGGCAGAATTGAAAGCGCACCCGAGCGGCAGCCGTGCAAGCTGTCCGCTTTGGACTTCCCCCTCAAAGGGCATCACCAAAGCCGATTCGGTGCCTCAGGGGTAAAGCGCCACTGCACCAATTCCGGTGCAACTGTGGCGACTGTCGGTGGTGACCACGAACTGGCGCTTGGTCTTGGCCCGAATGCCGTGCTGCTGCATGAGCTTGCGAACCCGGTCTTTGCCAACACGAATGCCCCTGGCTGCCACTGCCTTGTGCATGCGGAGCCAGCCATATTCGCCTTTGACCTCGGCATGGGTCGATCGGATGTGGGCCAGCAGGGCTTTGTCGCTGTAGCGTGCGCCAAGCCCTGGTCGAACTGAATCCCGGCGGCGCAGCCAGCTGAAATATCCGCTGGCACTCACATCCACCACCTCGTATGCCAAGCTCACCGGGTAGCGTGCTCTCATTTGGTGAATCCAGGCGTACCTCGCAGCATGTCCTAGGCTAAGTACGCCCTAGCCTTTTTTGATATCTCGAGCTCCATCCGAAGTCAGGCATTCTCGGCTCGCAGACGAGCTACTTCCATTTTCTCCTACGTGATCTTGGCCGTACTCCCGCTGCCAGCACCGTCCAATTCCCCTTTGGCCGACTGCCGCGCCCAGTTGTCCAAACTCGCCCTCGGGATATCCAGCACCTTCGCTATCACCGCAATCGATTGGCCCGCTCGCAGCTGCCGAACAGCCTCCAGCTTTAACTCTTGCGTGTACTGCGCACTTGCATGTCTGTCATTTCTTGATTCCTTGCCGATATTTTTCAACAAGACCAAGAACTCCACGTCTCAGGCGCAACCTCAGTAAGGCAGGACACATCGTATGGGGACCGGGCCAAAGGAGGCGCTCAGAGCACCGACGTCTTGCTCGTCCGCAGCCATCGCAGAAGAGACAGCTCATAGGGCGGAACATCCAACCGATCCGCCCGTGACTTCTACTGTGCAAGCACTTCAGCGCGGCAGTTCCACGTCTTTACCCGAACCGGCCGAGTCGAGCAACGCTAGACATACCTCAAGCGTGGCGCGCGCCCATACGCCGTCATGCAGCGGCTTGATCTCGTTCACCACAGCGTGGTACAGCTCATCGATAACCTCGAAACGGGGCACCACCGGCCGCTGCAACGACCGCCGCTCCTTGGCGAGGTCTGCGTACACGCAGACACTGTCCGGTAACGGGCGTATGTCTCCGCGCTCGCACGACACCACTATCGGGCCAAAATGTTGGTGCCAGATAGGCTGCGCATCCGTTGCGGCAGCCACATATCCAGGACCTCCATAGGTAGCAGCAGCCTTGAGGTTCGCCTCCTCCTGTGCTGAGCCCACGGTAGCCAGCTTGCGGCGGGCGGCGCCATATGCCTCAGGAGACTTGTCACCGCCCATCTCGCCAATCCAGTCGCACCACTCGTCGGAGTCGAAGTGCCCGTAGCCGTTATAGGAGATGCTGGCGAACGCGCCACCCTCGAACCACAGCAGCGCCGAATAGGCACCCTGGGTAGGACGCATAGGATCCCAGTCACCCGTGATGGCTCGCACCCTCCTGACCCGAGTGCCAACCAGCAAGCGCACAATGTCGACTTGGTGAGCAGCCTGACTGAACACCACGCCACCGCCCTCTTCAGTGCGCAGCTCCTCGGGACGACGCGGTCGGTAGAGAAAGTCGGTGTAATTCAACGCGTGGACCATACGCACGGGCCCCAGCTCCCCGCTCTGCACGATCTCTCGGGCGCTCAGGTAGGGTGTGTCAAAGCTGTGACAATGACCCACGATCAGGTGTACCCCTGCATCACGGCAGTGCTGGATCATCTCGTCGCAGTCGCCAAGGGACAGCGCCATCGGTTTTTCCACAAGAACATGCTTGCCGTGACGTGCTGCAATGCGTGCCTGCTGCGCATGAAATTGGTGTGGGCTGGCGATATAGATAGCCTCTACATCCGGATTAGATGCCAGGCCTTCAATGTCCGGGTACACCGGAGCACGGAAGTCGCTCGCAAATTGAGCCCGCGCCGATCCGCGCGGATCACAAGCAGCCACCAGCTTTATCCGCGGGTCCTGCTGGAGTGTCGGCAGCATAAGCGTGAAGGCGCGCCCGAGTCCGGCGACACCCAGTCGAAGTTGGTGGCCGGCGTTCACAGGTCGATCACCAATTCGTCTGACTTAGCCCGAGAGACGCAGATCATGATTTGCTTGTCCATCTCCTCGGGCAGCAATACCATGTCTCGATGATCTGCCTCGCCACTAAGTAGATTCGTGCGGCAGGTGCCGCAAGTACCGCTCTCGCAAGACGCCGCTGCATTACAGCCATGCTCACGAAGCACAGACAGAATCGACTTGCCGACTGGTACCTCAAACGCCGCGCCGGAGTTGGCCAGTTTTACCATGAAAGGCTTGTCGTCTGGCCGCACGCCTCCGCCTTCGTTAAAGCTCTCGAAATGTACGTTGGCCGGCGACCAGTGCCCAGTCATGTCGCGCACAGCTTCCATCAGCGGGCGGGGGCCGCAGCAGTATACGTGGGCGGAATTAGGCTTTTCAAGCTCGGGCCACAGGTCGAAGACGCGCTCAGCGTCCCCGTGACTGTGGTGGATCCGCACTCGCCCCTTGAGTTCGGGGGCTCCAAGCTCTTCACGGAAGGCTGTGTTTTCGGGAAAACGCGTCAGATAGATTAGCTTCCACGGCGCAGGCGGCAACTCACCGAACGAACGGATCATGGAAAGGATCGGCGTGATGCCAATACCCCCTGCGATAAAAAGGTAGCGCTTGGCGTTATCCACCAGCGGAAATGCGTTGGAAGGAAGCGATGTAGGCAGCGTGTCGCCTTCCTGCAGTTGCTCATGCATTGAAAGTGAACCGCCCTGCCCTTCGGGGTCGCGCTTGACGGCAATAACATAGCGCTTTCGCTCTGTCGGGTCATTGCAGAGCGAATATTTTCGCAGCATGCCGTTAGGGGTTTGAACCTTTACATGCGAGCCGGGAGTGAAGGGGGGTAGATCGCTGCCATCGTCATGCACCAACTCAAAGCTGCGGATGTCGAGCGCCAAGTCGATGATGCGAGACACCCTCAACGGCATCTGCGTATCGGAGTGAGTATGCGTAGAAGACATTGTGAAATCTCTATTATTCAGCCTTGAGTTGGGCCCGCTTAGCCGCGTCTGTGACCTGCGTCTTCTCGGCGCGTAGTGCCTGCACCAATTGGTCCACTGAGCCACCTACTGGGTCAACACCGGCAGTGCGTAACTGTTCAATGACATCGGGCATCTTCACGATCTTGTCAATCTCAGCATTAATGCGACTAACCACTGCTTCTGGTGTGCCCTTCTTTCCCAACACTGCAACCGTAAAGGCAAAGTCAAAGCCAGGAATTTTTTCGGCCAGCGAAGGCATTTGTGGCACTAGAAGGGAGCGGGCTGAGGAATTAGTGGCCAAAAGCCGAGCTTGTCCCGATTTGACAAACCCCATGAGAGATGGTGGCGAAGCGAAAACCATGTCGACCTGCCCCCCGATCATCGCAGGCACCGAGTTGGCGCTCCCCTTAAACGGGACGTGTGTCATCGTGAGGCCCAAGCTAGCATTCATGGCCTCTGCCGTGAGGTGGTGGATGCTGCCTGTGCCAGCTGAGCCATAGTTAAGCTCTCCCGGCTTGGCCTTCGCCAGCGCGATGAGCTCCTCCAGCGTCTTCGCCTTAACCTTCGCATTGACAGCAAGGAACAGCGGAGCCTTGCCGACGAGCGAAACCGGGACGAAGTCTCGACCAGCGTCGTAGCTAATCTTCTTTGTAAGCAGCGGGGTGATCGACAACATCGGTCCATCGGTCACAAGCAGCGTGTAGCCATCTGCAGGCACCTGCAGTATCGCTGATGCTGCCACCGCGCCACCGGCGCCGGGCCGATTATCGACGTAGACCGACTGCCCCAATACATCGCCCAACGGACGAGAGAGGATACGAGCCACTGTGTCAGGAAGGCCACCTGCAGAGTAGGGAACGACCAACTTGATGGCGCGGGTCGGGTAGTTTTGAGCGTACGCGCTGGAGCTAAATGCAAAGGGAGCCAGAAAGGCGATCCCAAGCAACTTGATTAGGGTTTTGCGTCTCATGAGGTTTGTCTCCACTTATGTTTTTTTGGATTTAGATGCTGTAGCTCTCATAGGTTGCGGGATGGAACAGCTCACTAACTGAAACCAGTCTGGATGACAGACCTTGCTCGTAATGACTACGAACGAAGGTCTCCAGGGTCCTACTTGCCGGCGCCACACCATAGGACCAGAAATCCTCACCCATAGCCACGCGTGCAGCGTGCAGTTGCTCTTCAACGAATGGAAGCGTGACCTTGGTGGCTGAGGTATCGGAAAGAAGCTCCAAAGCCACAGCCTTGGACTGGGTGAAAGCCTTCACAATCGCAGCTGCCAGCCAAGGGTGCTTGGCCGCCAGATCTTTTTTTAATTGCCGCCACATGCATGATCGGAAAGACGCCAGTACGACGGTAATAGTCCTTGGCTACCGCAGTCGGATCGTCGAAGAGCCAGCCAATATTTGGGTTGGCCAGCGCTGCCCGACTGGGTGGACGGGGGGCCATAAAAGCGTCGATCTCTCCTGAATCGAGCATTTGCGAAATCGTTGCCCCCTCGGGAGCCTGTTCAATACGGATATCAGCTGGAAGCTGCAGTTTGACTTTCTCAGGGCGACCGGGCGTCTCAATGCCTCCGCGTACCCAGGTCACATCGGAGGGACTGACTCCGAAATCGTCTTGCAAGACCGCTCGTGCCCATACATTAGCGGTAAGTTGATACTCAGGTACACCAATGCGCTTGCCCTTCAGGTCAGAAGGCTCCCTAATACGGTCCTTGCGGACGTAGATTGATGTGTGCCGAAAAGCCCGCGACAGAAAGACCGGCAGCGCGATATAGGGACACTCACCGCGCGAGTGTTTCACCAAGTAGCTGGAGAAAGAAAGCTCGGTGACGTCGAAGTCAATGCTACGCATCGCTCGGAAGAACATCTCCTCGGGATTGAGGAGCATATACACTGGGTCGACGCCATCTATTTGCACACGGCCATCGAACAATGCTCGAGTACGGTCGTAGTCGCCCATAGCGACGGAAAGTTGGAGTTTACTCATGGGATCAGGACTTCACGGAATAGGAGGGTTCGAACTCGGGGCGATCCTGGCCATCCAGCCAGACATAGTGAGCGTCGTATGTGCGCCAGTCGGTCGTCTTTGGGACGATGGCTTGGAAGGAACAGACCGTTGGCGTCGCCGCCTCGACCCCCGTCCCGATGGCAGGTGCCCCTTGCTCGAAGGCCTTCACCGCGTCGAGCATCTGCTTGCGAAATTCCACGATAGCCAGATCGCTTGCGCCCAGGCGGTCATGGGTACGGTCGGCGATGGGCCCCATAGTCAGCCACATCGCGACATCTTGGTTAGGGAAACCAGTGATGCCAGTGAAGTTACCGGCCTTCATAGCGTTACGGTCCTGCCAGAATTTGTTTGCTTCATTGCGCAAGGGACGGTAGTTTTGATCCAGGTCGACCCCCACCGTCTGACGCAAAAACTTGCGCCAGGTTTCAGTCTCCGGCGTTTGCGACGGATGGCCCCACGCGATGAAATAGAACGCCGTGTTTGTGTCATCCATCGGCACGTTAATGTTGGCCACGTTATAGAGGTTGTTTGGCGGGATCAGCGCAGTAGCCGGGGCCACGAAAACCGTGGAGCGCACGTAATCGTTCTCCGCAGCATTCGAGAGCGGCCGGCGCAACGCGGCATAGCGAAAACCGTAACCGGTACGCTGCACCTGCATGCGCGGAGCCTTGTCGGTCGAGGGACGCAGCCAAGTCTTGTCGGTGGCCTTCGCGCCATCGACCCGAGCCGGCACCATATCTGAGGAATGGAG
Organism: Comamonas sp. wu1-DMT; assembly: GCF_040187805.1. Taxonomy (NCBI): domain Bacteria; kingdom Pseudomonadati; phylum Pseudomonadota; class Betaproteobacteria; order Burkholderiales; family Comamonadaceae; genus Comamonas; species Comamonas sp. wu1-DMT. Next base: position 2,933 of record NZ_JBANEM010000019.1, on the reverse strand, counting down.
ACTGGAGCTATGGGCTGAGTCGATAGCGCCTTCGAGAATCTGCGCCCAGTTGCACGGCAGTAGCACCTTCGCGATGCTCACCCGCGTGTCGGCCGTTGGCGCCCATGCCGGCGGCAGGAATTCAGGCATGGTTTCCTTCGGCCCCATGTAAGCCCACACCATACCGGCCCACTCTTGGGTCGGATACGCGGTGTGCTTAACCTTGTCAACCATGCCGCTGGCTGCTGGCTCGGACGCCATCTCCAGCACGTTGCCATCGACATCCATCTTCCAGCCGTGGTAGAGGCAGCGCAGACCTCCCTCCTCGTTGCGACCGTACACCAGCGAGGCTCGGCGGTGAGGGCAATACTCGTCCATGACACCGACGCGGCCCTCACTGTCGCGAAAGACCACCAGATCCTCGCCGAACGCACGCGCTTTCACTGGCGTACCGTCGGGCTCACCCACCTCCTCCACTAGGCAGATGGGCGTCCAATGGCGACGCATGAGACGCCCCATCGGGGCGTCGCCTTCAACGCGACAAAGCAGCTCGTTTTCTTCGTGGGTCATCATGATGAATTCTCTACAGGGGTGATTAAAAAAGGGGTTGAATTAGGTCGCCAAGGCAGCCGCAGATTTGCGCACCTTGCGCAGCACTATCGGTTTAGCGCCGTGCTGCAGCTTGCAAAGCCAATGGGAAAGGGCCGAATCGAGGTGCTGGACATGGGCAGGGAACCAGGCAGCCAACTCATCCGCCAACCTGTATGCGACGCTGATTTCGTCGCTGCAATCCAGACGCCGGAGCACACCCCGAAGCGTCGAAAGCACGGCATCGTGCTCACGAATGTGACAGTCGCGCGGAGGAAATTGCGTACCAACCATCAGCTCGTTCTCAGCTGCGAAGTGCGATGCAGCATGCGCGATTACCGCTTCGAGCGCTTGCGCCATATCGGAAGCACTGGCGCGCTGCATGCGCTCGATTAGCCAAGCGAGCCGCTCGTGCTCATCATCGATTGGCACTTGCCCCAGCAACAGCGCCTCTGACCAGAGCGGCGGCTGCTCAGTTGACTTCGGAATAATCAAAGCAGACATCGACATACACAGTTGATCCGTATTTTTTATTAGATACCTAACAATTATATTGATGCACATTCATATCAACAATGGATTCCATCCCCGTGGTTTCCCTAGAATAGTTTTACAACTAACAATTACCCAAACCACATTCACACACGACCTTGGGCCACAATCGGTGGTCCACAAGCGCCTCTAACGGGTCATGGCGCGGCATCAATTGCTGCTGCCAAAGACGCCCAGTCGGCGGTATTCGAGCCTCATTCACGATGGCCAGGTCAGTGTGCCGATGAGCAACATGCGCTGGTGCTCTGACGGCTTTGAGATCAAGTGCGCTTCGGGCGAGACGGTCACAGCCACCTTCGCCAAGGACTGCTGCGACCGGGAGATCCTGGCCTGGCGCGCTTGGGAGGGCAAGGGACTTGCGGGAGAGCCTGTGCACGACATGCTGGCGGAAGCCGTGGAGCGGCGCCTTGGCACAGTTGAAGCTGTGCTCCAATTGGAGTGGACGGCCCCTACTCCAGTAGACAAATTCCCAGCCTCAAGACCGGATACGCTCAAACGCTTCGGGACTAATGCCACCCAGATGACTGTGGCGGCGTGAGCGGTTGTAGAACACCTCGATGTAGTCAAACACATCGGCCCGGGCCATGTCCCGGGTCTTGTAGATCCGCTTGCGAATGCGCTCCTTCTTCAGACTGCTGAAGAGCGATTCCATGACGACATTGTCCCAGCAGCTTCCTCTGCGACTCATGCTGGGTACTCGGCCATGGGCTCGGTACAAGCGTTTGGAGTCAACGCTGCTGTATTGGACGGATTCAACCGGTCGTCGCAACATCTTCAATCATGGAGGTGTTACGGGAAGACTTACAGGGCAGATGCAGAAGTCAACGGGGCGCTCAACAATGCCCACAGATCTACGCCTTCAAGAAGCTGCTCTACACCTTGAAGATCATGCCAGTTGGACTGGCAGCAAAACAAATCGCATCAAGTTCCCGAGGGCATCTGTCAGCGCCAAGATCTTGGTGGACAAACCACCTCGACTGCGACCTGTGGCCTGGCCCGCAGACCCCCTTTTGCACCCTGACCATGCCGGTGCACTCGCACAATCGTTGCATCCACCATCACGTATTCCATGTCCGGTTGATCGCTGACTGCATCAAACAGCTTTTGAAAACCATCAGCTTTGACCCAGTCGCGAAACCGCTGGAAGACGGTGTTCCACTTGCCAAACTCAGGCGGCAAATCTCGCCAAGGGCTACCTGTTCGTGTAATCCAAAGCACTGCTTCCAAGAAGAGTCGATTGTTGGAGCCACTGCGTCCTCGGTCTCCAACTGTTTGATCCCAGGTTTTGATGGTGCAATCTTTTCCCATGAATGGAAGGAAGCGCTATGGCCTAAGTTCTGCACGGGAGCGCCACCACGAAAGAGGCGATCCGTCGAGCGGTGCAACATAGTCAAGAGAGCCTGAGAGCGCTTTCTGCGCGCTATGACATCGGTCAGAAGACGGTGGCGAAGTGGAAGAAACGGACCTCAATCACGGATCTGCTAACAGCGCCTAGGCAGTCGTACTCCAGCGCTTTGTCCGCTGAGGATGAAGCCGCGATCGTCGCCTTTCGCAGGTATACCCTGCTGCCGCTGGACGACTGCCTCTACGCGCTGCAGCCGACTATCTCACATCTGACACGCTCGTCGTTGCACCGCTGCTTGCAGCGGCACGGTATCTCGCGGCTGCCCTAGGTGCAGGGCGACAAACCAGCCAAGAAGCGGTTCAAGAGCTACCTGTTGATTTCCACCCAGAAGTGACCCACTAGCCCCCGGTTTTTCCATCTCAATCTGACCCACGCATTAACCCTAGCCTGCTGCTTTCTTGTGCAGCAG
>NZ_JBANEM010000018.1:0-101776 GCF_040187805.1 Comamonas sp. wu1-DMT | reverse complement strand
CAAAGGCATCATTCTGGCTGGCGGCTCCGGCACCCGTCTGCACCCCGCCACCCTGGCCATCAGCAAACAGCTGCTGCCGATCTACGACAAGCCCATGATCTACTACCCGTTGAGCACGCTGATGCTGGCGGGCATCCGGGACATTCTGATCATCAGCACCCCGCAGGACACGCCCCGCTTCCAGCAACTGCTGGGCGATGGCAGCCAGTGGGGCCTGAGCCTTCAGTATGAGGTGCAGCCCAGCCCTGATGGTTTGGCCCAGGCTTTTTTGATTGCCGAGTCTTTTCTGGGAGGGAACTCTTGCGCGCTGGTGCTTGGAGACAATATTTTCCACGGCCATGATCTGCAGACCTTGGTCAAAGTTGCCAATCAGACCCAGGGTGGAGCGACGGTGTTTGCCTATCATGTGCAGGAGCCCAGCCGCTACGGGGTGGTGGAGTTTGACCAGCAAGGGCAGGTGCTCTCGATAGAGGAAAAGCCGGTCGAGCCAAAATCCAATTACGCAGTGACGGGGCTGTATTTCTACGATTCGCAAGTGGTCGAGATTGCAAAGACTCTCAAGCCCTCTGGCAGAGGCGAGTTGGAAATCACAGACATTAATCGTATTTATCTGGAAAGAGGTCAGCTCAATGTGAAGCTGATGGGGCGAGGCTATGCCTGGCTCGACACTGGCACCCATGACAGTCTGCTGGAGGCAGGTCAATTCATTGCCACCCTCGAGCAGCGTCAGGGGTTGAAGGTGGCGTGCCCGGAAGAAATCGCATTTCGTGCCGGCTGGATTGACGCCGCTCAGCTCGCCGAACTGGCAAGGCCGTTGCTCAAGAACGGCTACGGACGGTATCTGATGCAATGTCTGGAGGCTGGAGTGCGATGAAGGTCGTTCCGACTGCGATCCCCGAGATCAAGCTGTTCAAACCCACGATTCATCGGGATGGGCGAGGGCTTTTCGTGGAAAGCTTTCGCCAGGATATCTTCAACCAGGCCACGGGCACGAACCACGAGTTCATTCAAGACAACCACAGTCGCAGCAGCAAGGGCGTGCTGCGTGGGCTGCACTACCAGCTGCCGCCCCATGCCCAGGGCAAGCTGGTACGTGTGATCTCCGGTGCGGTGTTTGATGTGGCCGTGGATATTCGCCGCAGCTCGCCCAGCTTTGGCCAATGGGTGGGAGCGGAGCTGAGTGCCGAGAATCACCATCAGCTCTGGATTCCGCCGGGCTTTGCCCATGGCTTTGTGGTGCTCAGCGATACGGCGGACCTTGTATACAAGGCCACAGCCTATTACGCACCGGAGTCGGATCGGGGCCTGCTCTGGAATGACCCCGACATAGCTATTGCCTGGCCACAGCTCGATATCGACTTTTCCTTGTCCGAAAAAGATCAGCATCAGCCTGCATTCAAGCAGGCCGAACTGTTCGATTAAGTCTGGTCTGATTCGGCCATCTGCAGAAACGGCTGAATCAGCTGCGCATCGCGCCGTTCGCGCAGGCAGTACAGGTATTCGGGAAGACAGGGAACCTCGCCTTGCAGGTCGAGAACGACGAGTTCAGGGTGGGCCGATGCTTCGTGCCGCGCAAAAATGCTGATGCCCATCTGGCGGATCACGGCTTCACGTATGGACTCGCGGCTGGCAATTTCCAGCACGCGTTGCGGGCTGACCTGAGTGGCTTCCAGCATCTGCTCGGTCAGCTGCCGGGTCATGGAGCCGCGCTCGCGCAGGATCAGCGTGTTCTTTGCCAGATCCGCGATGGCGACGGACTTCTGCCTGGCCAGCGCATGCTGCCGGTGCACGACCAGGGCCAACGGGTCGCGCCCCAGTTCAAGGCGCAGCAGGCGCGGATCGGTGTCCAGGTGCGAAGAGGTTGCCAGATCCACCTGGTACTCGGCCAGCGCCTGAATCATCTGGCGCGAATTGCCGTTGACGATGCTCACTTCCACCAGCGCATATTGCTGCTGATAGCGTTTGACGATGTCCAGAACATAGTAGGGGGCGGTTGCACCTATGCGCAGCTGACCCTGGTTGACATGGCCCGACTGGCGCAGCGCCGATTCGATCTGGGCCGACTGCAGCAGCAGCTTCTCTATTTCCGGCAGCAGCTTCAGGCCCGCATCGGTGATGGCCAGCCTTCCGCTCTGGCGCGTGAACAGTTCGACCTCATATTGCTCCTCCAAGGCCTTGATCTGCGCCGTGACCGTGGGCTGGCTCAGCCCCAGTTGGCGCGCGGCCTGGGTGATGCTGCCGAGGCGGGCAACCCAGAAAAAGGATTTGAGCTGTGTGGCAAACATGACAAGGTCTTCAAGAAAGCGGTGCCCGGATTTCAACATGAACGCAGCAGCCGGTAATGCGGATGAGCAGCTTTGATTTCAATAGCTTCTTGCGCATATAAACAATGTCTTCTAGGTGGTTTTATAAAGAAATATGAGGCAGATAAGGCGTAAGTTGCTTTCGAATCAATAGCATTTCGATGGCAGACGCTGGCGCAGTGCGATGACTACAAAGTTTGCTGATGACGCCTTTGCCAGATTTCAGTTCTGTGACACAGGCGTTTCACAGTGAATTTCTACAGTTCCCTCATGTCGCAAACGGCCGCGTTGGTCGGGCGGCAACGATCAATCCAAGGGACTGTTATCCATGCGCCACGCTTTTGCACCCGCCACTCGCCGCTTCACCTTGATCGCCTTTTCCACGGTTGCCACGGCCTTGCTGGGCCTGGCATCCGCGGCCCACGCCAGGACCGATCTGCTGGTGTATTCGGCCCTGGAGGCCGATCAGATCAAGGCCTACAAAGCGGCTTTTGAAAAAGCCCATCCCGAGATCGAGCTGAAGTTCGTGCGCGACAGCACGGGCATCATCACCGCCCGTCTGCTGGCCGAAAAGGCCAATCCCCAGGCCGATGTGATCTGGGGCGTGGCCGCCACTTCGCTGATGCTGCTGGACAAGCAAGGCATGCTGCAGCCCTATGCGCCCAGAAACCTGGCCAGGGTGCGCTCCACCATGCGCGATCCGGCAGCCACGCCGACCTGGGTGGGCATGGATCTGTGGTCGTCCGCCGTCTGTTTCAACACCGTGGAAGGCGGAAAGCGCAAGCTGCCCACGCCTGCCAGCTGGGCCGACCTGACCAGGCCCGAGTTCAAGGGCACGATCACCATGCCCCACCCGGCGTCCAGCGGCACGGGCTATCTGATGGTGGCCGCCTGGCTGCAGATGATGGGCGAGGACAAGGGCTGGGCCTATATGGATGCGCTGCACCAGAACATCGGCATCTACACGCACAGCGGCTCCAAGCCCTGCCGCCAGGCCGGCGCGGGCGAGTTCCCCGTGGGCCTGAGCTTTGAATACCGGGCCAACAAGACCAAGAAGGATGGCGCGCCCATAGACATCGTCTTTCCCAGGGAAGGCCTGGGCTGGGATGTGGAAGCCACGGCCATTCTGAAGACCAGCAAAAAGCAGGAGGCCGCCAAGGCCCTGGCCGACTGGGCGGTGACGCCTGGCGCCAACAAGCTCTACGCCGCCAACTTTGCCGTGCTGGCCCTTCCCGAGGCCCAGGAAAAGCACGAGTTCATTCCGGCCGATCTGGAAAAGCGCCTGGCCAGGAACGACTTCAACTGGGCAGCGGCTAACCGCGATCGTATCTTGGCCGAATGGTCGCGTCGGTACGAAGCCAAGGCGGAGAAGAAGTAACACCCCCTGAGGCGCTTCGCCTTGGCGGCGCCGCGCCTTCCCCCTCTCTGGCGCTGCGCGCCGGAGGGGGACGACACCAGCGCGGCGGGGCGGCCCTTGCGCGGTGTCTCTGGGTTGGGGCGCGCCGGTATCGACCGGTATGCGCTCTGGTGGAGATAGCAGGCCGTCCGTTTTTGCACGTTGAAAGTGATTGCAGATGCTGCGCATAGAACATATCGCCAAGCAGTACAAAGACACCCCGGTGCTGCGCGACATTGGCCTGTTGGTGGAGGGCGGCGAGTTCGTCAGCCTGCTGGGCCCTTCGGGCTGCGGCAAGACCACGCTGCTGCGCATTCTGTGCGGCATCGAGCAGGCCGACGCGGGCCGCATTCTGTTTCAGGGCGAGGACATCACGCGCTGGCCCGCCGCACGCCGGGGCTTTGGCGTGGTGTTCCAGAGCTACGCATTGTTTCCTAACCTGACGGCGGCCCAGAATGTGGCGTTTGGTCTCAGGGGCCAGCCTGCGGCGCAAGTGCAGGCCCGGGTGCAGGAGATGCTGGCTCTGGTAGGTCTGGGTGCGCAGGCGCAGCGCTATCCGGCGCAATTGTCGGGCGGCCAGCAGCAGCGCATTGCGCTGGCCCGCGCACTGGCGCCGCGCCCGCGCCTGCTGTTGCTGGACGAGCCGCTGTCCGCGCTCGATGCCCAGGTGCGCACCGAGCTGCGCAGCGAAATCCGCCAGTTGCAGCGCCAGCTGGGCATTGCCTGCGTGATGGTCACGCACGACCAGGAAGAAGCGCTCTCCATGGCCGACCGCGTGGTGCTGATGCACCAGGGCCGTATCGAGCAGCAGGGCTCGCCCGAGCAGCTCTACGCCAAGCCGGTTAGCCACTTTGCGGCCGGTTTTGTGGGCCGCATGAATTTGCTGCCCGCCGTGGCCGAGTCGGGCGACGCGGTGCGCGTGGGCGAGGGGCGGCTTGAATGCAGCACTGCCGGTTTTGAGGTCGGTGATGCCTTGCTGGTGGGCGTGAGGCCCGAAAGCGTGGTGCTGCACCCGGCCCAGCCCGCAGCACTGCCCAATCTGTTTCGCGCGCGGGTGGTCGAGACCTCGTTCCTGGGTTCGCTGGTCCTGGTGCGCGTGTTCAGCCCCACGCTGCAATGCCAGATCGATGTGCAATGGCCGCTGCGCCATGACGCGCGTCTGCCCGACTGGCTGCAGGGCGAGGTGTTGCTGGAGTTGCCGGCTGCCGCGCTGCAGTCGCTGGCAGCGCCAGAGATTTTGCGAAAGGCGGCATAAGCATGGATGCCTCTTCTTCTGCGCTGCCCGTGGGGAGCTATGCGCCTGCAGTGGAATCACGTCGGCAGCAAGGCACCGGCCCTGCGGCACCACGGCAAACGCGCTTTTTCGATTGGGAAAAGCTGTGGCTGGGCCTGTCGGTGCTGGGCCTGCTGGGCGCGCTGCTGGTGGCCATTGCACTGCCCGTGGGGGCGCTGCTGGGCCGCAGCTTTGTGTCGGCCGATGGCAAGTTCTCGGGCCTGGCCCAGTACCTCGCCTATGCGCAAACGCCGGGCGTAGCTCAGTCGCTGTTCAACAGCCTGTGGCTGTCGGCCATCAGCAGCACCTTGTGTGTGGCCCTGGCCTATGGCTATGCCTACGGCGTGATGCGCAGCTGCATGCCGCTGGCCAGGTTCTTTCGCGCCATCGCCCTGGTGCCGCTGCTGGCGCCGTCGCTGCTCATGGCCATCAGCCTGATCTATCTGTTTGGCGCCCAGGGTCTGCTCAAGAGCTGGCTGCTGGGCGGCTCGGCCTATGGGCCGTTTGGCATCATTCTTGGCTCGGTGCTGTGGACGTTTCCGCATGCGCTGATGATTCTGTGCACCACGCTGGCCTCGGGCGATGCGCGCCTGTATGAGGCCGCCGCCACGCTGGGCGCGGGGCGCTGGCGCAGCTTCTGCCAGGTCACGCTGCCAGCCAGCCGCTATGGGCTGATGATTGCCTGGATTGTGGTCTTCGTGCTGGTGGTCACCGACTTTGGCGTGCCCAAGGTGATTGGCGGCAACACGCAGATGCTGGCCACCGATATCTACAAGCAGGTGATTGGCCAGCAGAACCTGTCCATGGGTGCCGTGGTGGCCATGCTGCTGCTGGTGCCTGCGGGCCTGGCCTTTGCGGCCGAGCGCCATTTGCGTGCCCGGCAGGCCGCTGCCATGAGCGTGCGGGCCGTGCCTCTGGTGCCGCAGCCCTGTGTGCCGCTCGACCGTGCGCTGCTGGTGTATTGCAGCCTGATGGCTTTGGCGCTGCTGGCGGTGATGGGCGTGGCCGTGCTGGCATCCCTGGTCAGCTTCTGGCCCTATAACCTGACGCTGACCTTCAGGAACTACCAGTTCGACCTGATGGATGGTGGCGGCTGGGCCAGTTACGCCAACTCGCTGACCATGGCCGTGGCCACGGCGGCGACAGGCGCGCTGCTGAGTTTTCTGAGCGCGTATCTGGTGGCCAAGCCCACGGGCTGGGGCCGCGCGCGCCAGTGGCTGCACGCGGTGGCCACGCTGCCCATGGCGGTGCCCGGGCTGGCGCTGGGTCTGGGCTATATCCTGTTCTTCAATGCGGGCGGCAATCCGCTGCACTTTCTGTACGGGTCCATGGGCATTCTGGTGCTGTGCACGGTCGCGCATTTTTTCTCGGTGGCGCACATCACCCAGCTCACAGCCTTGCAGCAACTGGATGCCGAATACGAACGCGTGGCCGATTCCATGGGCCTGCCGTTCTGGACGCTGCTGTGGTGCGTGCACCTGCCCGTGTGCCTGCCTGCGGTGATGCAGGTGGCGGGCTACTTCTTCGTGAATGCCATGACCACGGTGTCGGCGGTGGTCTTCTTGTACTCGCCCGAAACCACATTGGCCTCGGTGGCCGTGCTGGCCATGGATGACGCGGGCGATATCGCTCCCGCCGCCGCCATGGCCACGCTGATCTTTGCGACTGCAGCCGCCGGTCGCCTGCTGATTGCGCTGCTGGATGCCTGGTTGCAGCGGCGTACCCAGCACTGGCGCCAGCGCTGAGGACTTTCTCCACATCACTTGATTCTCCGAAAGTCTCTTGCTGCATCGCCTTGGCGCTGCGGCAAGGACTTGGCTTGTCTGCTTTTTCTGTAACGCTATGAAAAATTACGATCTGATCGTCGTCGGTGCCGGCATTGTCGGCCTGGCCCATGCCTATACCGCTGCCACGCGCGGCCGCTCCGTGCTGGTGATAGAGCGCGACGGCGCCTGCCTGGGCGCCTCGATTCGCAACTTCGGTTTTGTCACCATCACGGGCCAGCGCGCTGGCGCCCATTGGCGGCGCGCCATGCGCTCACGCGATGTCTGGGCAGAGATTGCACCCAAGGCCGGTATCGATGTCCTGCATGCCGGCCTGTGGCTGACGGCGCGCCGCCCTGCTGCGGCAGCGGTGCTTGACGCATTCATGCAAACCGAGATGGGCGAGGGCTGCGAGATGCTGACGCCAGCCCAGGCCGCGGCACGCCATCCGGCGCTGCGTAGCGAAGGGCTGCAATCCGTGCTCTACAGCCCGCATGAGCTGCGCGTGGAGTCGCGCACCGCCATCCCGCAACTGGCCCTGTGGCTGCAGCAGGATCTGGGAGTGGATTTCCGCTTTGGCGAAAGCGTGACGGAGGTGGCAACGCCGCGCGTCACCACCTCGCGTGGCCGCTATCACGCCGAACGTGTGGTGGTCTGCAACAACGCCGATCCAGGCGGGCTGTTCGCCAGCGAATGGACTGAAAACCAAGTGCAGCTGTGCCAGTTGCAGATGCTGCGCGTCAAGCCGCAAGCGGGCTTCAAGCTCGAAGGATCGGTCATGGGGGATCTGAGCCTGGTGCGCTACGAAGGCTATAGCGCGCTGCCCGAAGCCGCAGTATTGCGCGCCGAGCTGGAGCACGAGGAGGCCGAAAGCCTGAAGCACGGCATCCACCTGATTGCCGTGCAAAGCGCCGACGGTTCGCTGGTGGTCGGCGATTCGCACCACTACGGCAGCGCGCCCCAGCCGTTTGCCAGCGAAGCCGTCGACCAGCTCATGCTGCGCCATATGCACGAAGCGCTGCATATCGACAAGGCCCAGGTCGTGGAGCGCTGGACGGGCATCTATCCCTCCAGTGCCGAAGCCCCTTGTTTTGTCAAAGCGCCAGATGCAGCGACACGCGTGGTGGCAGTGACCAGCGGCTCGGGCGCAAGCACGGCGTTTGGCCTGGCCGAAGAGGTGTGGAGGGCCTGGTAGCTGCTACGGATTGAATAGCTTCTGACGCTTGTAGGTTCTCGAATTTCAAGAAAATGAATTCAGAATCCTGATTTATAAAGCGCAAATAGCTATCAGAGAATGAGCATCACTGCTGCACAAACAGTGGCGCAATCAGCATGACGAGCAGGATGGCGGCCAGTACGGCAAACAGGATCTTGACCCAGCTGTAAGGCCGCTCGCCCGCAATCTGGCCGGTATAGCCATTGGCCACGATCTGGTAGGTCTTGCTGCCATAGGTGTAGCCGACCAGCCAGACCGGCACCAGCGTGTGCTTGAAGCTGCGGCCCGAGTATTGGCGCTGGACCTGCAGATTGCGCTGAGTGTCTCCCGGCACCTCGCGCGAGCACATGCTGCGCAGCTGACTGTCCATGTCTTCCTCGTTGATCCTGGCGGCCTTGGAGAGGTCCACCTGGTAGCGCTCCACCGTCCAGCCGCGCACGAACTCCGGGCTGTAGGGCTTGAGGTCGGTGGTGGTCGGGAAGGGCTCCACCTGGCGCAGCAGATGGGCATGCACGCCCACGGTGCCCGGCACCAGTTCATCGTCGAAGAAATGCTGCAAGCTGCCCGATGCCGGCTCCCAGCGCACATGCTGGACCTGGCGGGTCTGCAGATTGCCGTTGCCGTCGCGATAGGACTCGGTGGTGTAGTAGTAATAGCCGGCCTCTGCCCACCACTGGGCGCTGGCATGGGCGTCAAAGGTCCAGTAGGGCAGATAGACGCCGTGCAGCGTGTCCGTCAGCGCGGCGCTCTTGAGCTTGCTGGGCGCAAACCAGCGGCTGCCATACCACTGGCGGATCTTGTCGCGAATCTGTCCGTCGCTGATCTTGAACGGCAGAATGCTCTGCGGCGTGATGGCGTCGCTGCGCTCCTCATGGGCGACGATGGCCGGCGAGCCGCAGAAGTCGCAGCGCTGGGCCACGTTCTTGCCGAGAAACACCGAGATGGCGCGGCAGTTCTGGCATTGCACCTCGTAGCGCTCGTCCGAGCCCCAGCCGCGACCGCTGGCCGGGTTGCGCAAGGCATCGGCCAGATCCTGCTCCACCACGGCGCGTCCCAGCTCGGGCTGCGTCTGCTCGCTCCAGGGAACGACGGTGCCGCAGTAAGGACATCTGAGCGACTGTGCCTTGGCATTCCACTCCAGATTGCCGCCGCATTCGGGGCAGACATGCCTGCCCACCATGGAAGGGGGAGCCGTCTCGGAGACTGGGGTGAATGCAGATCGGGAAGAGCTGGAGGAGGAAGCGGGTGTGGCCACGGCAAAAACGGGTTCAGGCGGCAACAGCGGCGGGATGGGTTTCGTAGAAGGTCACGCAGTTGCCATCCTCGTCGAGAAGACTGAATTCCTGGGTCCCCCAGGGCTGCTGGCGCAGACCGCCATTGGGGTGAACCGCATTCTCGGCCAGGCACTGCGCATGAAGGGCGGCAATTCCCGCTACCTGGATGCGGCAGCTGGTCTGCCTGGGAATCTCCGGGTCCTGGCAGGCCCAGAAGTGCAGCTCCAGCCCGCCCAGCGAGACGATGGCGTACTCGCCGGGCTGGGCGTGGACGGTTCTGGCGCCCAGCACGCGGGCGTAGAAAGCCACGGTGCGCGCCATGTCCAGCGATGCCAGCACCGGAGTGGTGCTGATGAAAACCGGTTTGTGTTCATTCATGACGTGCACCTGAGGCCATGGATTGGGGATCAGCCGCGCAGGAACTCGTCCAGCGCAGCCTGGGCGATGCGCCACTGGCTGCCGATCTGGCGGGCCTTGAGGTTGCCGGCCTGGATTTCGGCCAGCACATCGGCCTCGGCCACGCCCAGCACCTGGGCCGCCTGGGCGGGGGTCAGCACCTGCAGACCGGCGGCGGCCGGGGCGGCAGGCGTCTGTGCGGCTTGGGCTGCGGCCGGCGAGAAGGGGTCTGCCACAGCTGCGGCCGGGGCGCCTGCAGCACCGCCGCCCTGCATGCCCTTCATCATTTCCTGGGCCATGCCGAAGCCCATGGCCATGGTGGCCGGAATGGTGGCTGCGGCAGCGCCTTCGCCGCCGTTGGCCATGGCCTGGCCCATCTGGTACTTCACATAGTCGTTGAGGTTGCCGATGGCGCCCATGCTGGAGCGCTTGTCGATGGCCTGCTCCACCTCGGGCGGCACGGAAACGTTCTCCAGCAGGAAGCTGGTGATTTCCAGGCCGTATTTTTCGCTGACGGCCGGGTTGATGAGCTGCAGCAGCGCGTCGCCCAGCTCGCTGTAGCGCTGGGCTACATCGAGTGCCGGCACCTGGGCCTTGGCCAGGGCTTCGGAGAAGATGCTGACGATGCGCGAGCGCATGGTGTCGGCAAACTCGTCGATGCGGAAGTTCTGGTCCGTGCCCGCCACTTCCTTGAGGAACAGGGCGGCGTTGGTGATGCGGAAGTCATAGGTACCGAAGGCGCGCAGACGGATCACGCCAAAGTCCTTGTCGCGCATCATGATGGGGTTGGAGGTGCCCCATTTGTTGCCCGTGAACAAGCGCGTGTTGATGTAGTAGACATCGCACTTGAAGGGAGAGTTGAAGCCGTACTTCCAGCCGCGCAGCGTGGACAGAACCGGGATGTTCTGCGTGGTCAGCAGGTGGCGGCCCGGGTTGAACAGGTCTGCGAACTGGCCTTCGGAGACGAACTGCACCTGCTGCGACTCACGCACGATGAGCTGGGCGCCGTTCTTGATTTCCTTGTCTTCATCGGGCCAGCGATACGACAGCGTGTCGCGCGAATCATCGGTCCATTCGATGATTTCGATCAGTTGCTTGGTGATGATTTTCATGAAATCCATGACGTGCTCCGAAAGAGGATGACGGGAAAGGAATCATTCTAGGAGGCAAACCGCGGCAGCCGGTTCCGGGATGCATGGCAGTTGCGCGGAAATTGTTAAAAAGTGAGCGCACTGCGCTTTCTATTCAATAGTTTCATGGTTTATTGATGCTGCATCTGTCTATTCATGGGCGGTAAGTGCTAGCGTTTTACTTTTCACATTTTGAAATCACCGGCTGGAGCCCCTTCGTGAAAATGCCTGCTGTGGGGCCGCACAGACAGACTACGTCCGTGATCAGTGGCACAGACTTAGAATCTACCGCTTATGCGGTCGATACCGCCCAGAACACCTCTTAATGAAGATGCCGCCCGCAATCGCCAGTGATTGCAGGCGCGCGAACGTATACAAGTCATGCTGACCTTCCAACAAATCATTCTGAAACTGCAGTCCTACTGGGCCGAACAGGGCTGTGCATTGCTCCAGCCCTATGACATGGAAGTCGGCGCCGGTACCTCGCACACCGCGACCTTTCTGCGCGCCATCGGTCCCGAGCCCTGGAAGGCTGCCTATGTGCAGCCCAGCCGTCGTCCCAAGGACGGCCGCTATGGCGAGAACCCCAACCGCCTGCAGCACTACTACCAGTTCCAGGTGGTGCTCAAGCCCGCTCCCGACAATATTCTGGAGCTCTACCTGGGCTCGCTCGAAGCCCTGGGCTTCGATCTGAAGAAGAACGACATCCGCTTTGTCGAGGACGACTGGGAAAACCCCACGCTGGGCGCCTGGGGCCTGGGCTGGGAAGTCTGGCTCAACGGCATGGAAGTGACCCAGTTCACCTATTTCCAGCAGGTCGCCGGCATCGACTGCAAGCCCGCCACGGGCGAGATCACCTACGGCCTGGAACGTCTGGCCATGTATCTGCAGGGCAAGGAATCGGTGTACGACCTGGTCTATACCGACGGCCTGTCCTATGGCGACGTGTTCCACCAGAACGAGGTGGAGCAGTCCACCTACAACTTCGAGCATTCGAATGCCGAGTTCCTGTTCAGCGCCTTTGCGGCCCACGAAGGCACGGCCAATCAGCTGATCGACGCCCAGCTGGCGCTGCCCGCCTATGAGCAGGTGCTCAAAGCCGCCCACACCTTCAATCTGCTGGACGCCCGTGGCGCCATCTCGGTGACCGAGCGCGCTGCCTATATCGGCCGTATCCGCAACCTGGCCCGCGCCGTGGGCAAGAGCTATCTGGACAGCCGCGCGCGCCTGGGCTTCCCCATGGCGCCCAAGGCCCATGCCGACGAGGTGTTGGCCGAGCTGGCCAAGGCCGCAGAGCAGGCAGCGAAGAAGGCTGCTTAAGCCGCTTTCACGCTACCACCGACCCATATTCCAAAATTTCAGCGGCCAGCCTTGATCTAGAAAGCGCTGGCTGCTATCAAAATCATCATGAACGCATCGAATCTACTGGTTGAACTGTTTGTCGAAGAGCTGCCTCCCAAGGCGCTGCAAAAGCTCGGCGATGCTTTTGCAGCTGTCATCTTCGAGCAGCTCAAGGCCCAGGGACTGCTGGCATCGAGCGAGTCGCGCCTGACCGCCTACGCCTCTCCCCGCCGTCTGGCCGCGCACATCACCGAAGTGCTGCCCCAGGCCGAAGACAAGGCAGTCTCGCAAAAGCTGATGCCTGTCTCCGTGGCGCTGGATGCCGAGGGCAAGCCCACGGCGGCACTGCTCAAGAAACTGGCGGCCCTGGGGGCCGACGAATCCGCAGTGGCCGCTCTGAAGCGCCAGGGCGAAGGCAAGGCCGAAGCCCTGTTCTACGAATCCACGGCCAAGGGCGTGCTGCTGACCGATGGCGTGCAAAAGGCGCTGGACGAAGCCCTGGCCAAGTTGCCCATCCCCAAGGTCATGCGCTACCAGTTGCAGGACGGCTGGACCAGCGTGCACTTTGTGCGCCCGGCCCACGGCCTGGTCGTGATGCATGGCACCCAGGTGCTGATCGGCGTGAAGGCCCTGGGCCTGACCGCCGGCGCTGCCACGCATGGTCACCGCTTTGAAGCCGCTGTGGACCCCGTGGTTATCCAGAACGCCGACAGCTATGCAGAGCAACTGCGTGAAGAGGGCGCCGTGATCGCCAGCTTCACCGAGCGCCGGGCCGATATCGCCCGCCAGCTGCAGGCGGCTGCCGAACGCATTGGCGGCGACGTGCGCCCCATCGACGACCCTGCCCTGCTGGACGAGGTGACGGCCCTGGTCGAGCGCCCCAATGTGCTGGTCTGCGAATTCGAGAAGGAATTCCTGGCCGTGCCCCAGGAATGCCTGATTCTGACCATGAAGGCCAATCAGAAGTACTTCCCGCTGCTGGACGCCAATGGCAAGCTGACCCATCAGTTCCTGATCGTCAGCAACATCCAGCCCCAGGACGCTTCGGCCGTGGTTGGCGGCAACGAACGTGTGGTGCGCCCGCGTCTGGCCGACGCCAAGTTCTTCTTCGACCAGGACCGCAAAAAGACCCTGGCCAGCCGCGTTGAGCAACTGGACAAGGTGGTCTATCACAACAAGCTGGGCACGCAGGGCGAGCGCATCGCCCGCGTGCGCGCCATCGCCAAGAGCATTGCCCAGCAGTTGGGCAACTCCGAACTGGGCCGTCTGGCCGACCAGGCCGCAATGCTGGCCAAGACCGATCTGGTCACCGACATGGTGGGCGAGTTCCCCGAGCTGCAGGGCATCATGGGCCGCTACTACGCCCAGAACGACGGCCTGGATGTGGCCGTGGCAGATGCCATCGAAGACCACTACAAGCCCCGCTTTGCCGGCGACGAACTGCCGCGCGGCGATGTGGGCGTGATCGTGGCCCTGGCCGACAAGCTAGAAACTCTGGTCGGCATGTTCGGTATCGGCAACCTGCCCACCGGCGACCGCGATCCCTTCGCCCTGCGCCGCCATGCACTGGGCGTGATCCGCATGCTGGTCGAAAAGGATCTGGAGCTGGATCTGGAAACCCTGCTGGTCAGCACCTTGCCTGCCTTCGGTGACAAGATCCAGGACGCCACGCCCCAGCTGGTCGAATTCATCTACGACCGCCTGGCCAATATGTTCCGCGAACAAGGCTACAGCGCCCAGGAAGTGGAAGCCGTGCTGGCCCTGCAACCCCAGCGCCTGTCCGACGTGCAAAAGCGCCTGGAAGCCGTGCGCGCCTTTGCGACCCTGCCCGAAGCTCCGGCTCTGGCTGCGGCCAACAAGCGTGTGGGCAATATTCTGAAGAAGGCCGAAACCGACGTTCAGCCCCAGGTGAACGAAGCGCTGTTGGTGGAGCAGGCTGAAAAGGAACTGTATGCAGTGCTGCAGCAGGTGGCGCCCAAAGCCCAGCAACAGTTTGCAGCAGGTGATTACACCGCCAGCCTGCAAACCCTGGCAGCATTGCGTGCTTCGGTCGATGCGTTCTTCGAACAGGTCATGGTCAATGCCGAAGATCCGGCTCTCAAGGCAAACCGACTGGGCTTACTGGCTTTGCTCCATGAGGCCATGAATCGGGTGGCGGATTTGGCAAGACTGGTTGTTTGAACGTAGCTTTTTTGCTTTATTAGCAAGGGGATGCCGGCAAGATGGCATCTCCTTTCTGTTTTATGGAATGCGGGTTCATCAGGCTTTTTATGAGCGAGTTCTATCTTAATCTTCGCAAAAGCATTGATATTCGTTAATTATTAATCTTATGGTCAATGAAGAATGAAAATATTAATTGTATTTGGAACACGCCCTGAAGCCATAAAAATGGCTCCCATTATTAAAGCTTTTAAAGAAAGATCTGAATTTGAGGTGAATGTTTGCGTAACGGCGCAACATAGACAGATGCTGGATCAAGTTCTGAATCTGTTTGAAATAAATCCAAAGTATGATTTAAATCTAATGCGTCCTGGACAGACCTTGACGGACATTACCGTCAATGTTTTAAAAGGGATGGAAGAGGTTTTAAATAGAGATAATCCAGATTGGGTTCTTGTTCATGGCGATACAAGTACATCTTTTGTCGCCAGTCTAGCGTGTTACTATAAAAAAATAAAAATAGCTCATGTGGAGGCAGGTCTTAGAACATCAGACATATATTCGCCTTGGCCCGAGGAAGGGAATCGACAATTGACTGCGAGACTGGCAACCCTGCATCTGGCTCCAACGAAAGAATCTAAAGAGAATTTAGTACGAGAAAACATACCTGAAGAAAATATATTTGTCACAGGTAATTCCGTTATTGATGCACTCTTGCTGGTTTCTAAAAAAAATTGATGAAGATGAGGGGCTGCAAAAAAAATTAGAGAATGATTTTCCTTATCTCGATAGATCAAAAAAAAATGATTCTTGTGACTGGTCATCGTCGCGAGAATTTCGGCGGTGGCTTCGAGAGAATATGCAAGGCATTAAGGGATTTGTCTAGGGATCCAGATTTGCAAATTGTATACCCGGTACATATGAATCCAAGTGTTCAGGAACCTGTAAATCGGGTTCTTAAAAACTTAAATAATCTTCATCTCATTAATCCTCAGGATTATCTGCCATTTATTTACTTGATGAAGAAGAGTTATTTGATTTTAACCGATTCAGGGGGCATTCAAGAAGAAGCTCCATCGCTGGGTAAGCCGGTTTTAGTGATGAGAGACACTACTGAAAGACCGGAGGCTGTAGCAGCGGGTACTGTGCGTATGGTGGGAACGGACTACGATGCAATAATGAAGCAAACCAAGTTATTGATTGGAGACTCTTTGGAATATAAAAAAATGAGTTTTCAACATAATCCCTATGGTGATGGCATGGCTGCTGACCGGATAGTAGAGATATTTATGAAGACATTGTAGTTGGATGTGGAGATTATAGGTGTCTGGCATTGTTCTTCAATCTATTAAGTGGTTGGTGATAGAGCGCGGAGGGCAAATTTTAATCGCCCTTCTGTTAAATTCAATACTGGCACGTCATTTAGGTGTTGAAAATTTCGGTGCTTTACAGGCTGCTTTGAGTACGGTGGCTGTTTTCTCATCCGCGGCTTTGGTTTGTGGGGCGGAATTAATTCTGCCAATTTATGGGGAAGATCAGAAAAAATATAAAAATATTTTCTCCGAGGCATTTTTAGCTAGATTGCTATTCCAGGCAATGGCTTTTGTTTTTTGTATTATATTTATTTTTAAGACCCAGAGTGATAATATATTTCTATATGTTACTCTGGCTTTTATCGTTATATTAGTAGAGCCAGCAAATGTTTTTGCAATATATTTCCAATTTTGGAGTCAGCAGAAATGGCTTTCCCTTTTGAAAATTGTTGCCGTTTTTTTGAAAATGGCAATAATCTTCTTGCTTATATTCTTTAACCTCAGCCTGGAAAATTTTGGCATAGCCTATCTGTGCGAAGCAATGCTAATTGCTTTTGGATTAATGCTCATGTATAGGATGAAGGGGTTGCAATTAGCTGCAATGCCAAAAAATTTCCTAATAAAGCAAATTTTCAGCAATGGATTGCTATTTGGTCTTGGTATATTCTTCATGATCTTCTTCCAAAACATGGATAGGCTGGCATTAGATTATTTTAATATGAAAGTCGAATTGGGACTGTATTCTGCTGCTGCCCAAATTGCTGGTAATTGGTATGGTGTCGTAAATTTGATCATTCAGTCTATCAGTGGGCGTTTAGTATATAGCAAGCCGGAGGTAGAGGCCAATAAGATGATATTAAGAATGGCTGTACTAGGATTGTTGATTGCGATACTTGCAACTTTTTTCGCTTATGTGCTCGGACCTATCTTCATAAAAAGCTTTTTTGGATCCTCTTACGAAAAATCGGCCGACTACCTGATATGGATGGTGGGTATTTCTTCTTTGGTTTTTTCTGATGCTATTTTCTCAATGAAGATGATAAAAGCCAGAAAATCATTTGATTTTACAGTTAAGTGGTTTTTGGCAGCTGTGTTCGCATTATTCTATACATTGGTATGCAACTACTATAGTTTTAAATATAATCCTATTATTGGTCTAATGATTGGTTATTTCGTAGCAGCGATGTTTGCATTAATTCATTTCTTTATTGGAGTAAGGCGTGAAGAAAATACTAATAATATGTGATGCCTTTAATGAGCGAGGTGGGGTGGAAAAAATCGTAGCACTTTTGGCAAATCATTATTCAGCCCTTAATCCTGTAAAGATTGCAGTCAGATTTAAGCTGAGTGAAGATCATCCTTACCCATTGGAAAAATCTGTGGATGTGCTCAGTTGCGGTATGCATAAGAGAGGCCCGAGAAATAAGATAGTGAAGATTTTCTCGTTTCTTAGTTATATGGTATGGGTGCGAAAGATAATTAATCAATTCCAACCAGACGTTGTGCTTTGCAATGGGGCAGGTGTTGCAACATTAACAATAATATCTGCTTCTGAAAAATTTCGAGAAAAAATTATAGTATGTGATCATAATAAATTTGAAAATGCTGCTCCACTTACTTATTTCTTGAGAGGGATTGCTTATCGTCGCGCAAAGCATATTATTTCATTGACTCAGGAGGATTTGCCAAAATATAAAGCAATAGGTCAAGCTTCGTGTATTTATAATCCCGTCATTCCACCAAAACGGCCTGTTTTTTCATGCTTGGATAGCAAGACGGTGCTTGCCATGGGGCGACTTGATGCGCAAAAGGGCTTTGACTTGCTAATCAAGGCATGGGCTATTGTCAATGCCAAACATCCTGACTGGACGTTGAAAATAGTGGGTGACGGACGTGAGAAAAATAAGCTTCAGGAGTTGATAGCTCAGTCTGGCCTTGAGCAGAGTGTTTATATGGAGCCATCTACAAGCAATGTATTCTTAAAATTCACTGAAGCAAGCTTGTTTGTATTGTCATCGAGATATGAAGGCTTTTGCTTGGTCATGATTGAGGCAATGTCGGCAGGCTTGCCTGTGGTTGCGTTCGACTGTCAAACAGGGCCAAAAGAGGTTCTTTCCACAGGAGGCGGATTTCTTGTCGCCTCAGAAGATTATCTGGGTTTGGCAAAAATGATTAGCCACTACATCGAGTCACCCCAAATATGGAAGGATCTATCTTTGAAATCAATAGAAACTTCAAAGAGATTTTCTTTGAGTCGATATCTATTTGAGATGGATGAAATTATTCTAAAATAAATATGATTTATAGATTTGAATTATTCATGATCTATGGATTGCTGTGTTCAGCCTTTTTCATGCTGAGTACGGGATTTTCATCAAATGGATTTGCTCTTTTAGCTATCCCATTCTTATTATTTTTCTTATTATATAAACTATTCTTTGTTGACCTTAAGATTAATTTGAGGTCATTATTTTTTTCAATTACTATAGTATTTTTGTTGTTCTCAAATTTTTCTCTGACTTATTTTTATTGGAGGGAAGATTTTTCTCAAGTTGGTAATTTTGTTCTTTCGCTTATAGGGGTTCTTGTTTACGTCGCATTGTCTGATATTTTTAATAAAATAGATGATAAAAGAATATGCTCAATAATTGACTTCTTCTTGATTTTCAATATCGCCGCATTTTTTTTTGCAGATCATATCGTATTATATATTTTCATATGATTTGGATTTTAGTGAATGGATGGGAGGGGCGGGGAATAGGGCTCTAAACTACTCTGAAATTTATCGGCCTACAGGAATATATGATGAACCTGCAATTTATGGGCTATTTCTGAGTATTTTAATTGCCTGTAAATTATTTTTCACCAAGAAATTAGATCTTTTGATTTTTATTGGAATAATTTCTTTGATTCTTTCCTTTTCATTTGTCTCAATGATTTTGGCAATCGGAATAATTCTAATTTTATTTTCAATGAGATTTGGTGGATTTTTTTTCCTCATGTGTTTCTTTGTATTTTTGACCACAATTTTCATTGCGTATGAAAATTCATGGATGCCCGATTTTTTGCTGAATAGATTAGAATCCCTGACAAATGGAAATGATGGAAGTACCTCCAATAAAATTCAAAGTTTTCAATTTTGGTTGAATGAGGAGAATGTTCGAAATTTCGGCTTTGGATTTATAGGGTTGAGAGAGTGGACTCCTGAGTATTTTGATGCAATATATGACATGACCTTATATGGTACAGCGATCACTCAATTCGGACTGTTTTTGGCTCCATTATTCATATGTTGGATGATCGCTTTCTTGTGGATTAATGGGTGGAGTTGCTTTTCTTTATGTTTGTGTTTTTTGATATTTATTAAACTCTCTGCGGTGCATATTCTTGTTTTTTGGGTTTTTTTGGCTTTTTACCAAAGATCTTTTTTAAAAAATGATCTTTTGAGGAACAAAAAATCCAAGACACCTGTTTTGAATGAGATTTAGAAAGTTTACATGAAGATTGTTTTTGTCAGGGCATTTTTACCCCATTTGGATGCCCGTATGGGTAAGTATGCTAGAGCCCTCAGTCAATCAGGATCTGATGTCAAATTTATAGGGTGGGCGCGTGGTCAAGATAGAGGGGATGCTGACTCAAATGAGACTTTTTTATTTGAGCGTAATGCCGCTTTAGGGGGGCGTTGGCGCAATGTTTTTGCGTTGTTGGCTTGGAATTTTTTTGTATTTAAAACTCTGATGGGCTTGAGGAAAAATATTTCAATAGTGCATGTTGTTGATTTGGAAAGTGCTATTTTTGTTTATATATTTTGTCGCCTTTTTAATAAGTCAATGGTTTTTGATATTTATGATCATTATGCTGATACAAGGAATATCAGAGGGGGGCTGGGGAAAGTTATTTCGGCAATTGAAAGAAAGTTGGCGCAATGTGCGGATCTGACCATTCTCGCCGATGAGGCGAGAATGGTTCAACATGGGCTGAAACCCGCTTCTAATCTCATGATAGTTGAGAATGTTCCTGATATTTCCTGGCCGCACGATGAACTGCTAATAGAGGAGGATGAGCCTATTAAAATAGGTTATTTTGGAGTTCTGGAAAAGCAGCATAGAGGCTTGGAGAATTTGTTGGAGGCATTCTCTGGAAATAAAAAGTTCGAGCTACATTTCGCAGGATACGGGCCGTTAGAAGAAAAAATATTGGAGAAGGTAAAATCTTGCTCTAATATTCGATTCTATGGTGCATTGACCCATGAGCAGGGGATGAAAAAACTATCGGAAATGCATTGTGTCGTGGGATTTTATTATTTAACAGTTCCCAATCATCGCTTTGCATCCCCTAATAAATATTATGAGCATTTGCTCTTGGGGCTCCCATTGCTAACTACGTATGGAACACCCCCTGGGAATAAAGTTGTCAATGAAAATACAGGATGGGCTCTATCTGAAGGGATTGATTCTTTACTGAGCTGGGCAGATCAATTAGATATTGACGATTTGCGTATTAAAGGAAAGAATGCCAGAGATCTATGGGAGAAATATTATAAAAATTATGCGAAAGAGACGATTGGTGGAGAATATTTAAATCGGTTGAAAAGAATTGCCCGCAATGACTGATATGAAAACCTTGGTGTCAATTATCATGCCGGCGTATAATTCTCAAAATACGCTTAATGAGGCTGTGGAATCAGTTTTAAAGCAGACAATTGATAATTGGGAACTCTTGATAATTGTAGATGCAGCAACTGATCTGACGGAAAATATCGCAAAATCATGGGCTCAAAAGGATGCAAGAGTTAAAGTTTTTGTGAGCCCATATAATCAAGGGGTTGCCAAGTCTCGTAATATAGGCTTGGAGCAAGCTAAAGGGAAGTATTTGGCTTTTCTAGACAGTGATGATCGATGGCTTTCGGGAAAATTGAAGCAGCAGATCAAATTCATGGAAGAAACGAATGCGCTTGTGAGTTATGGCGCTTATCGTCGTTTTGCTGATCATGAGTTACTGAATGTCGTTAATCCTCCGGCGCAAGTTAGTTATCGTCGGTTGTTGATGGGGAATGTTATTGGGAATCTGACCGGAATGGTCAGCCGAGAGCTGGTCAAGGATTTGAGGTTTCTACCTCAAGGGCATGAGGATTATATTTTTTGGCTACAGGCGGTTAGGAGAGCCCAATTTGCCTATCTTGTGCCGAGTGCTGGTCCGATAGCAGAATATAGAGTTCAAAAGACATCTCTGTCTGCGAAAAAAACAAAGAACCTGAGCTGGCAATGGAAAATTTATAGAAGGAATGTCGGGTTATCGTTTTTCCATAGCTGTTTCTTTATGATTTGTTATATATTCTCAGCTATTAGAAAACGGATTATTTGATCTATGTTAGATAAAAATAGCAAGGTTATGTAACCTTGCTATTTTTATAATTATTTTATTTTTTTCGAATCCAGCGGAAATAAGCCAGCTTGCTGTAAAATGCCAGATAGCAAATAACGCTAATGAAAAAGCAGGTGGCCGTCAGCCATTTGTTCTGGTAGGTGAATACCGCCATCAGGCAGGGCACGGCTGCATACATCCAGAGGAAGGGTGAAGTCAAGCCATTCTGGATAGGCTTGGAAAAGCTAGAGAATGCTTTCTTGGCCCAGCGTTTGTTGGCCAGCATATGCAGATGCACGCCATCGGGCTGGCTGGGGTGGTAGCCTTCTCGAATCGTTTTTCTGACAAAACTGAATCCGACCTCAATAATGGGGTAGGAGCAGATCAAAAGACTGGTCCAGGGTGAAACAGAGGCGTTGCGCTCGGGTAGGAGAACTGAAATCCATGCCAGCATGAAACCCAGAAAATAGGCTCCGCCGTCACCCAGGAAGATTTTCCCAGCCGGCCAATTCACTAAAAAAAAATCCCATGACGGCACCTGCAATAATGAGGCAGGTGAAGGCCAGTGGGATATCTCCCACTTGGCGTGCGATAAATCCAAAGGCAGCAAGCATGATAATGGCTGTACCTGCTGTTAGGCCATTGAAGCCGTCAATGATATTGATGGCGTTGGCCACGCCGCCCACGGCAAAGGCGGTGAAAATGACGGAAATGAGTGTGAAGCTCAGCAGCCAGTCGATGCCCCAGATATCCACATGGGTCAGCGAAGTGCCTGTAATTCCCCAGCCCAGCACGCCGGATGCCATGGTGGCTAGCAGGCGCACCTTGACGGAGACTTTTTTTTGTGATGTCTTCCATGAGGCCGAAAACAAAGGCTGGTATGCCTGCAAGCAGTATGGCACTGAGAATGGCGCGTTTTTCTGCTGCGGCGATGCCATGGCTGGATACTGCATAGCCTACGAATACTCCAATGGCAATCGCAATACCGCCAATTCGAGGTGTGGGATTGGTATGGAATTTTTGCAAGCCGTCTGTGGTGTCCATTGACAGGCTGCCATGCCATTTCTTGGTGGTAACCAGTAACACGCAGGTGATAAAGGAGGCTAAACCTGCAAGGAACGCGTCGTACCTGAATAACTCTTGAACAGAGAAAATAATCGAATTCATGGAGTGAGTGGACGTGGAATTGTTTTATATCGTGGGAGGCTGACTCGGGGAAGTTGGCATCTTGCTCGTCTCCAAGAGCATTTGCGGCACAATGCAGCCCATCTGACTTGAACATTGTCCCATGGGACAGAGCCTTGATCTATGACCACCATTGACCCCACCACCCAGATCGCCCCCCGCGACAAAGCTGAAATCCTCGCGCAAGCGCTGCCCTACATCCGCAAGTTTCATGGCAAGACCATGGTCATCAAGTATGGCGGCAATGCCATGACCGATCCTGCCTTGCAGGCCGACTTTGCGGAAGATGTGGTGTTGCTCAAGCTGGTGGGGATTAACCCTGTGGTGGTTCATGGTGGTGGGCCTCAGATTGAAGCGGCGCTGGGTCGTCTAGGCAAGAAGGGTGAATTCATTCAGGGCATGCGCGTCACGGATGAAGAGACCATGGAAGTGGTGGAGTGGGTGCTGGCCGGCGAGGTGCAGCAGGACATCGTGGGTCTGATCCATCAGGCCGGCGGCAAGGCCGTGGGCCTGACGGGGCGAGATGGTGGCTTGATTCGTGCCAAGAAGCTCAAGATGCTGGATAACAAGGATCCGAGCATCGAGCACGATGTGGGTCAGGTGGGCGATATCGTTGCCATCGACCCCAGTGTGGTGAAGGCGCTGCAGGACGATGCTTTCATTCCGGTGATCAGCCCTATCGGTTTTGGTGAGGAGAACGAAAGTTACAACATCAACGCCGACGTGGTTGCAAGCAAACTCGCAACAGTGTTGCAAGCTGAAAAGCTGGTGCTTTTAACCAACACTCCGGGCGTTCTGGACAAGGCCGGCAATCTGCTGACTGATCTGACGGCGCGCGAGATTGATGCGCTGTTTGCCGACGGTACGATTTCCGGCGGCATGCTGCCCAAGATTTCGGGCGCTCTGGACGCTGCCAAGGCGGGTGTGAATGCGGTGCACATCATCGATGGACGCGTGCCGCATTCCATGCTGCTGGAAATTTTGACGGACCAGGCGTATGGCACGATGATTCGCAGCCATTGATGAGCCTGTCTGGCCCTGACATGTGGTTGCTCTTCTCGAGTGACTTTTCACATATGGCGTTAACATCGCCGCAGGGCTTTCCCGGGTGGAGTCGCGCTCAGGACTCCGCTGCAAGCCGCCTTTGGGCGGCTTTTGTTTTTGAGCGAGGTAGGACTTTATGCGTTTGCTTCTGGTGGAAGATGATGTGATGGTGGCCAGCGGTATCAAGCTGGGTCTTTCCGATGCCGGTTATGCCGTGGACTGGGTGGGAAGTGCCGAGCGTGCACTGGAAGTGCTGGCCCAGGAAGCGTTCGATGTGGCGGTGATCGATATCGGCCTGCCGGGCATCAACGGCCTGGAGCTGACGCGTCGCCTGCGCAGCAGCGATGTGGAAAGCAAGGCCATGCCGGTGTTGATCCTCACGGCGCGCGATGCGCTGCAGGACCGGGTGCAAGGCCTGGACTGGGGCGCCGACGACTATATGGTCAAGCCTTTCGAGCTGCCCGAGTTGCTGGCGCGCCTGCGTGCGCTGATGCGCCGCTCCCAGGCAGCAACTTCTGCTGTCCTGAACTTTGGCTGTATCGAGCTGGATACGGCGGGCCGCCGGGCCGGCGCACGCCAGCTGCCGCAGGAAGGCGAAACTGAAGGCAAGCTGCTGCCCATCGATCTGGGGCCACGTGAATGGACGGTGCTGGAGTATCTTCTGCTCAATGCCCCCAAGCCCGCCAGCAAGGAAAAGCTGCTGCAGGCCCTGACCGGTTGGGACCGTGAAATCACGCCAAATGCCGTGGAAGTTTATGTGTCCCGCCTGCGCAGCAAACTGGAGCCGCATGGCGTGGCCCTGCGCTCCATTCGGGGCTTCGGTTATCGGCTGGAGTTGATGCCTGAATCTGTTTGATTCTCTATTTGATAGCTGTCTGCGATTGATTGATATGGAATTCAGTTATTTATATATCTGAATCGGTTATTAATGAAGCGCTTGCAGCTATGAAAATTGAATACTCCGATTTCTCATTCAATAAACGTTAATGACCGCCAATCTGCGTTTTCGGCTGCTGGTTCTGCTTTTGGTGCCGCTGATGCTGTTGGCGGCCATGGGTGGCTGGTTCAGCTACAGCGCCGCCGATGAGGCCTCCACCCAGCATGACCAGCGTTTGCTGCGTTTGCTGCCGGCCCTGGCCGATTCGGTGCTCGCGCCCTCGATTGCGGACGGCACGCCGCCGCTGGTGTCGCTGACGCCAAGCGTCGAAGACTTTCTGCGCAATCAGGGCGATGAAGCAGGCTATGCCGTGGGCGATCTGCAGGGCAATGTGGTGGCAGGCGATACCTGGATCAACTTCGATGTGCCGGCGACCGGCACAGCGGAATTCCACAGCCAGGAGCACGACGGTGTGACCTATCGCGTTGCCGTGCTCAAGGCCGAAACCTATGGCGCCGGCGAGATGGTCGTCATGCTGGCCGACAGCAGCGATGTGCGCCAGCAATGGGTGCGTCAGTTGCTGATGCATGTGCTGCTGCCCAATCTGCTGCTGATTGCGGGCGCGGCCGTGGCCATTTACTGGTCGGTGAGCAGGGCCTTCAAGCCGCTGCACAAGCTGACTCAGGCGGTGGAGCGCCGCTCGCCGCGCGATCTGAGCCCGATCGACGAGCAGACCTCGCCAGCCGAGGTCCGCCCGCTGGTGCACTCGCTCAATCGCCTGTTCTCCCTGGTCAATGCCCAGGCCGAAGGCCAGCGCCGTTTCGTCGCCGATGCGGCCCATCAGCTGCGCACGCCGCTGGCGGCCTTGCAGACCCAGGTGGAGGCCTGGGCCCTGAGCGGCCAGGAGGCCAGACGCCTGGCCAAGCGGACCGGGGAGCCGGCGCAGGTCGTGCTCACGGTGGAGCAGATCGAGCAGTTGCGCGATGCAACTCGGCGCACCTCCCAGCTGGCGCGTCAGTTGCTGGCCCTGTCGCGTGCCGATGCACGCAATGCCGAGGTGCAGCCGCTGCAGGAGGTGGACCTCAAGGAACTCTGCGAGAGCATGCTCGAGACCTTTATCGATCGTGCCTCGATCAAGCATCTGGACTTTGGCCTCGAGGTCGAGCCTGCATCGGTCTGGGGCCATAGCTGGTTGCTGCGCGAACTGGTTTCCAACCTGGTGGAAAACGCCATCAAGTACACGCCCAGGGGCGGCAGCGTCACCTTGCGCTGCGGTCTGCGCCCCCGGCCCGTGGGCACGGACGATGCCACCTTGCTGCAGATCGCGGGTGTGCAGCAATGGGCTTTTGTCGAGGTTGACGATGACGGGCCCGGCGTGCCCGAGGAAGAGCGCAGCCAGATTACCCAGCGTTTCTATCGCGCCCAGGGAGTGATTGAAGAAGGAACCGGTCTGGGCCTGGCAATTGCCGATGAAATAACGCAATTGCATCAAGGTGTGCTGAGTTTTTCAGATGGAAGTTTCGGTAAAGGTCTATTAGTAAGACTTGAAATTCCGGTTCAATCAGTTTCAGAAGGCAGTCATGAGGTATCTGAAGCTCTCAAAGGTTAATTTCTCGGTTACGCTTGCGTGTTGGTGAGAGCGGGGGTGAAAGTTCGGGGTGGAGACCGCAAGCCTGCTGTGTATTAAGGTTGGTTTGACGCACCTGACACCTACCGGTAAGGATAGTCGTGTGCTTAACAGTGCAACTGGCTGTGAGAAAATTGCTAATAAATACTGAGTCGCCTATGTCTGAGTCTGAAGTCCTGTCGCCTGTTTCCAATATTGAAAATCCCGCGGAGGACAGTCCTGCCGCTCCTGCCATGGCTCCTGCGCGCAAGCGCCCCAAGCCCGGCGAACGCCGCGAGCAAATCCTGCAGGCATTGGCCTCCATGCTGGAAAAGCCCGGTGCCGACCGTATCACCACGGCAGCTCTGGCTGCCCATCTGAGCGTGAGCGAGGCTGCCCTGTACCGCCACTTCGCCAGCAAGGCCCAGATGTTCGAGGGACTGATCGAGTTCATCGAGCAGTCCGTCTTCACGCTGGTGCAGCAGATTGTGGGCCGCGATGTGCCCGAGGCCGCGCATGATCCGGTCACGAGCGTGCGCAATGCCAACCGCGTGGTGGCATTGCTGCTGCAGTTTGGCGAAAAAAAACCCCGGCATGGTGCGCGTGATGGTCGGCGATGCCATCGTTTTCGAGCACGAGCGTCTGCAGACCCGCATGAACCAGTTCTTTGACCGCATCGAGTCCACCTTGCGCCAATGCCTGCGCCCTGCCGCCGGCGCCATGGGCTCTGCTGCACCGACGGCCGAAGCATCGGTTGCTGCCAGTGTGCTGACCTCGTTTGCGCTGGGACGTCTGCAGCGCTATGCCCGCTCGGGCTTCCGCCGCCTGCCCACCGAGCACCTGGATGCCAGCCTGGCCATGATGGTCGTGGTCTGAGTCGCTCCTCAGGCACTCTTTCAGGAACGCCGCAGTCTCAGGACTGGCGGCGTTTTTTATTGCGCATCGAGGCAGCTGAGTCGGCAAAAGTCCTGACAGGGAAAGGCTAAGTATTTACCCTTGATGGATTTAAAACCGGCCGGAAATTGTGCAAAATAGAACGAACGTTCGTTTTATTGAGAGTTTCATGGCTTCGTCCTCCGCTTCCCGTTCTTCAACTTCGCCCGCAGGTCGGGATGTGGCGCACCCGGCTGGCCGCGGGGGCGCTGCGGGCAGGAAGACCAGCGCAAAGTCTCGCAAGCTGCACGCCGAGGCGCAAGCTGCGGTTAGCCCCAGTAAGGCCGTGGAGGGGGTTGCCACCAAGTCTGCGGGCCGATCTCTCGCAAAAGGTCAGCAAACCAAGGCCACGATTGTCGAGGCTGCGCTCAATCTGGCCACCCATATCGGCCTTGAAGGCCTGTCCATTGGCGCGATTGCCGAACTCACGGGCATGAGCAAATCAGGTGTGTTTGCCCATTTCGGCTCGCGTGAGGAACTGCAGATTTCCGTGGTGCACGAGTACCACGACCGTTTCGAGCAGGAAGTCTTCTACCCCGCCATCGAGGCGCCGCGCGGCATTCCGCGTCTGCGAGCGCTGTTTGGCAACTGGATGAAGCGCACCTCCATAGAGATCGACTCCGGCTGCATCTATATCAGCGGAGCGGTGGAGTTCGACGATCGCACGGGCCCGGTGCGCGATGCGCTGGCCGAGTCCGTCGGCACCTGGCTGGCCGCCATGCGCCGCACCATTGTGCAAAGCCAGGAATGCGGCGATCTGCGTGCCGATGCCGATGCCAGCCAGTTGCTGTTTGAAATTCACGGACTGATTCTTGCCCTGCATTACGAGGCCCGCTTTCTGCACAGCGAAGGCTCGATCGAGCGGGCTCATGCAGGCTTCAACAACATTCTGGCGCGCTATGCCAGCGAGCCGCCAGCCGCCTGACGCCATTCACAACCTGCGTCAGTTCCAACCCCAAAAAAAGCAAACCGTTCAACGCGCAACCATCACAGGAGACGACAAATGCCCAGCTACAACCCGCCACTGCGTGACATGCAATTCCTCATGCACGAGGTCTTCAAGGTCACCGAGACTTATCAGCAGATTCCCAAGTACGCGGAGGTCGATGCCGACACCATCAACGCGGTGGTCGAAGAGGCGGGCAAATTTGCGGCCAATGTCACCTTTCCCTTGAATATCTCCGGCGACGAAGAGGGCTGCACGCTGAACAAGGAGACCCACGAGGTCACCACGCCCAAGGGCTTCAAACAGGCGTATGCGCAATTCATCGAGGGTGGCTGGCCGGCACTGTCCTGCGATCCGGAGTATGGCGGCCAGGGCCTGCCCTTCGTGCTCAATTCGGCGCTGTATGAAATGCTCAATAGCGCCAATCAGGCCTGGACCATGTATCCCGGTCTCTCGCATGGCGCCTACGAGGCTCTGCATGCCTACGGCACGCCGGAGCAGAAGAAGACCTATCTGGGTAAGCTGACCAGCGGCGAGTGGACCGGCACCATGTGCCTGACCGAGCCCCATTGCGGCACCGACCTGGGTCTGCTGCGCACCAAGGCCGAGCCGCTGGCGGACGGCAGCTATCGTGTCACCGGCAACAAGATCTTCATCTCGGCCGGCGAGCATGACTTCACCAGCAACATCGTGCACCTGGTGCTGGCGCGTCTGCCCGATGCGCCTGTCGGCTCCAAGGGCATCAGCTTGTTCGTGGTGCCCAAGTTCAAGGTGAAGGCCGATGGTTCGCTGGGCGAGCGCAACCCGATTTTCTGCGGTGCGCTGGAGCACAAGATGGGCATTCACGGCAATGCCACAGCCCAGATCAATATCGACGGCGCCATCGGCACCCTGGTGGGCGAGCCCAACAAGGGTCTGCAAGCCATGTTCGTGATGATGAACGCGGCCCGTCTGGGCGTGGGCAACCAGTCTCTCGGGCTGACCGAAGTGGCCTACCAGAATGCGCTGGCCTATGCCAAGGACCGCCTGCAGATGCGCAGCCTGTCGGGCGTGAAGGCCAAGGACAAGCCGGCCGACCCCATCATCGTCCACCCCGATGTGCGCCGCATGCTGCTCACGGCCAAGGCCTATGCCGAAGGCGGCCGCGCGCTGTCCACCTTCTGCGGCCTGCTGCTGGACAAGGAGCTGCACCACCCGGACGAGAAGGTGCGCAAGGACAGCGGCGAGCTGGTGGCCCTGCTGACGCCCATCGTCAAGGCCTTCATCACCGACAACGGCTGGACGGCGACGACGCTGAGCCAGCAGGTCTTCGGCGGCCACGGCTTCATCAAGGAATGGGGCATGGAGCAGTTTGTGCGCGATGCGCGCATCAACATGATCTATGAAGGCACGAACGGCATCCAGGCGCTGGATCTGCTGGGCCGCAAGATCCTGGGCAACCAGGGCGCGACGCTCAAGAAGTTCGGCAAACTGATCGCTCAACTGGTGGAGGAAGAGGGCGTCAACGAGAAGATGAGCGAGTTCATCACACCCATTGCCGTGCTGGGCGAGCAGATGACCAAGTTCACCACCGAGATCGGCTTCAAGGGCATGCAAAACCCCGATGAAGTCGGCGCTGCGGCCGTGGACTATCTGCGTGTGGCGGGCCATCTGGTCTTTGGCTACCTGTTTGCTCGCATGGCCCAGGTGGCGCTGCGCGAGATCGCAGCCGGCAATGCCGATCCCTTCTACCAGGGCAAGCTGCAGACCGCGCGCTTTTACTTCGCCAAGCTGTTCCCCGAGACGGCGACGCTGATGCGCACCGCGCGCGCCGGCAGCCAGTCGCTGATGGACAGTGACGCGGCCCTGGCCTGATGTTCCGCAGGCGCATGCTGTAATGCTATTGAAAGAGTAGCTGTATGCGCCTATTCATCCCTTGTTTTGAATATAAAGGACTAGGAAATGAAGAAGATCAAAGCGGTAGCGGCTCTGGTATTGATAGCGGGCTGCATGTCGGCCGCCTGGGCGCAGATGTCGCCCGTGGGCACCTGGCGCAGCATGGATGAAAAGGAAAACACGCCCAAGGCGCAGGTGAAGATCACCGAGGCCGGAGGCGTGGTCACGGGCAAGGTCGAGGCCCTGCTGCGCAAGGGCGCGGACCCGAATGCGCTGTGCACCGAGTGCAAGGACGAGCTCAAGGACAAGCCTGTGGTGGGCATGACGCTGATCAGCGGCGTCAAAAAGGTCGAGGGCAAGGAGGTCTGGGAAGGCGGCAGGATTCTCGATCCCGAAAACGGCAAGACCTATACCGTGCGCCTGACGCCCGTCGATGCAGGCCAGAAGCTGGAAGTGCGCGGCTCCATCGGTCCTTTCTGGCGTACCCAGACCTGGATCCGCGTTCAGTAAATCTCAAGACAGAAAACAGCCAGCGCCTCAGTCCCATGCTTTGTCCGTGGCAAGGCCGCTGGCCCTTAATGGAACATAGCTCATGTCCCGATTCAATGTGAAAAAAGTCGCCGTGCTGGGCGCGGGCGTGATGGGTGCGCAGATCGCCGCCCATCTGGTCAACGTCAAGGTGCCGGTCATTTTGTTCGACCTGCCGGCCAAGGAAGGCTCCAAGAGCGGCATTGCAGAGCGTGCCATTGCCAATCTGAAGAAGCTCAAGCCTTCGCCGATCGGCGTGGCCGATGATGTGGAGCTGATTCAGGCGGCCAACTACGAAGAGCATATGAAGCTGCTCAAGGGCTGCGATCTGGTGATCGAGGCCATTGCCGAGCGCATGGACTGGAAGCTGGACCTGTATCACAAGATCGCTCCCTTCGTCGCCAAGCACGCGCTGCTGGCGTCCAATACCTCGGGCCTGTCGATCACCAAGCTGTCCGAGGCCTTGCCCGACGCCATCAAGCCGCGCTTTTGCGGCATCCACTTCTTCAACCCGCCGCGCTATATGCAGCTGGTGGAGCTGATCAACACGCCCACCACGCAGGCCGAGGTGCTGGATCAGCTCGAAGCCTTTGTCACCAGCACGCTGGGCAAGGGCGTGGTGCGAGCGCACGACACGCCCAACTTCATCGCCAACCGCATCGGCATCGCCGGCATGCTGTCCACGATGAAGGAGGTCGAGAACTTCGGTCTGTCCTTCGACGTGGTGGACGACCTCACGGGCAAGAAGCTGGGCCGTGCCTCCTCGGGCACCTTCCGCACTGCCGACGTGGTGGGCCTGGACACCATGGCCCATGTCGTCAAGACCCTGCAAGACAATCTGAGCCTGGAGACCGACCCCTTCTATGGCAGCTTCGGCACGCCGCCCGTACTGGCCAAGCTGATCGAGCTGGGCAACCTGGGCCAGAAGACCAAGAAGGGCTTCTACAAAAAGGTCGGCCGTGACATCTTCCAGTTCGAGCTCGACAGCGAGGACTACATTCCCGCAGGCGGCAAGGCCGATGAGGTTTACGGCCGCATGCTCAAGAAGCCCGCTGCAGAGCGCCTGAAACTGCTGCGCAATGCCGAGGGCAAGGAGGGGCAGTTCCTCTGGGCCATTTTGCGCAACAGCTTCCACTATGCCGCCGTGCACCTGCAATCCATTGCCGACTGCGCACGCGATGTGGACCAGGCCATGCGCTGGGGCTTCGGCATGAAGCAGGGCCCGTTCGAGCTATGGCAGGAAGCCGGCTGGCTGGAAGTGGCCAAGATGGTCCAGGAGGACATCGACGCCGGCAAGGCGCTGTGCAAGGCGCCGCTGCCTCAATGGGTCTTCGAAGGTCCGGTGGCCGAGGCCGGCGGAGTACACACCGGCAATGGCTCGTGGAGCCCTGCGCAGAACAGGTTCGTGCCGCGCCGTATGCTGCCCGTGTACGAGCGCCAGCTCTTCCCCGAGAAGCTGCTGGGTGAAACCGATCTGCCCGACTGGGAGACGGCTGGCACGACGATTGCCGAAACCAGGGCGCTGCGCACCTGGACGCTGGACGGCAAGGTCTTGGTCGCCAGCATCAAGAACAAGATGCACGCCATCAGCCCCGAAGTCATGGAGGGTCTGATGGAGGCGGTGGATACGGCCGAGAGCGACTTCGACGCCATGGTCATCTGGTCCGGCGATGCGCCCTTCAGCGTGGGCGCCGACCTGGAGGCCACCATGCCTGCCTTTGTGATCGGTGGGGCGGACGCCATCGAGAGCATCGAGCAGGAGCTGCAGAACCTGATGCTGCGCCTGCGTTATGCACAGGTGCCCGTGGTGTCTGCCATTCACGGGCTGGCGCTGGGTGGCGGCTGCGAGATGGCGGTGTACTCGGCGCGCCGCGTGGCCCATATGGAAAGCTACATCGGCCTGGTGGAAGTCGGCGTGGGTCTGGTGCCCGGCGCTGGCGGCCTGACCTATATCGCCCGCCGCGCTGCCGAAAATGCCGCCACCAGCACCGGCAAGGATTTGCTGCCCTTCCTGACCGAAGGCTTCACGGCCGCGGCCATGGCCAAGGTGGGGACCAGCGCGCTGGAGTCGCGCAAGCTCGGCTATCTGCTGGACAGCGACATCGTCGTGGCCCACAAGGACGAGGTGCTGTTTGTCGCCATCAACGAGGCCAAGGCCATGGCGGCCGGCGGCTGGCGTGCGCCGCACAAGCGCAGCTTTCCCGTGGCGGGCCGCAGCGGCCAGGCCACGATCAAGGGTTCGCTGGTCAATATGCGCGACGGCGGCTTCATCAGCGAGTTCGACCAGCATATTGCGGGCCTGATCGCCAATGTGGTCTGCGGCGGCGATGTCGATGCCGGCACGCTGGTGGATGAGGCCTATCTGATGAGCCTGGAGCGCAAGGCCTTCTGTCATCTGATTGCCCACCCCAAGACCCATGAACGAATCCTGGGCATGTTGAACACCGGCAAGCCGGTTCGCAACTGATTTGATATGAGCATCCCCCTGAGTCGCTGCGCGCCTTCCCCCTTCTCTCGCGTTGCGGGAAGGGGGACGCCAGCAACGCTGCGGGGCGGCCCTTGCTCGCTGGCTGCTGGTATGCGCCGCGAAGTCATTGAAGCCTCGCACACAGGTTAAAGAGCTAAGAGACAACCAAGGAATTTGGTCATGAAACAAGTACAAGACGCCTATATCGTTGCTGCCACACGCACTCCCATCGGGCGCTCGCACAAGGGTTTTTTCCGCAACTACCGTCCCGACGATCTGCTGGCCACCACGCTCAAGGCGGCGCTGGCCCAGGTGCCTGGCCTGGACCCCAAGGCGATCGAGGACATCGTCTGCGGCTGCGCGATTCCCGAAGCCCAGCAGGGCCTGAACGTGGCGCGTATCGGTGCCGTGTTGGCAGGACTGCCCACCAGCATCGGCGGCATCACCGTCAACCGTTTCTGCGCCTCCGGTCTGTCGGCCGTTGCCATGGCGGCGGATCGTATCCGCATCGGTGAAGCCGATGTGATGGTTGCTGCCGGTGTGGAGAGCATGAGCATGGTGCCCATGATGGGCAATGCGCCCAGCCTCTCGCCCAGCATCTTCGAGCGCGATGGCGATGTGGGCATTGCCTACGGCATGGGCCTGACGGCAGAGAAGGTGGCCCAGCAGTGGAAGGTCTCGCGCGAGGCGCAGGATGCGTTTGCACTTGAATCGCACCGCCGCGCGATCGCCGCGCAGCAGGCCGGCGAGTTCGCCGCAGAGATCACGCCGATCGAAGTCACCGACCGTACTCTGAATATCGCCACGGGCGAAACCGTGACCAGCACGCGCACCGTGAGTCTGGACGAAGGCCCGCGCCCCGATACCAGCCTGGAAGGCCTGGCCAAGCTGCGCACCGTGTTTGCGGCGCGCGGCACGGTCACTGCGGGCAATAGCTCGCAGACCAGCGACGGAGCGGGCGCTTTGATCATTGCCAGCGGCGATGCTGTCAAGCGTTTTGGCCTGACGCCGCTGGCGCGCTTTGTCAGCTATGCCAGCAAGGGCGTGCCGCCCGCCATCATGGGCATTGGCCCCATCGAGGCCATTCCCGCCGCGCTGCGCTATGCAGGTCTCAAGCAGGACGATATCGACTGGTACGAGCTCAACGAGGCCTTTGCGGCCCAGTCCCTGGCCGTCATCAACACCCTGGGTCTGGACCAGAGCAAGGTCAACCCCATGGGCGGTGCAATTGCGCTGGGCCATCCCCTGGGGGCAACCGGTGCCATCCGTGCCGCCACCGTGGTGCATGCGCTGCAACGCAAGCAGCTCAAGTACGGCATGGTGACCATGTGCGTGGGCATGGGCCAGGGCGCGGCAGGCATCTTCGAGCGCGTCTGAACGCCGCAGCCGCCATGCATACCGCCCAGTCGCAAGCCTCTGTGTCGGTTCCGCTGCAAGCCGCCGTGCAATGGACGGAGATGGCCTTGCCCATCTCCGTGGGTTCGGCCCATCTGGCGCTGCGCCAGTGTCAGCCCAGGGCGGTAGCGCCGCTGGCGCAGGTGGTGGTGGCTGGCGCCATGGGCGTGCAGCAGAGCTATTACCAGGCCTTTGCCCGCTGGCTCGCGGAGCAGGGCTACGGCGTCACCACCTTCGACTACCGTGGCCATGGCCTGTCGCTGCAGGTGCCGCTGCGCGACGCCAGGGCCGACCTGCTGGACTGGGCCAAGGACTGCGAGCTGGTGGCAGCGCAGCTCAAGCAGCAGTTTCCCGAGCAGCCGCTGATCTGGATCGGCCATAGCGTGGGCTCGCAACTGCCGGGACTGGCTTCCATCCCCCTGCCCATCAACGGCTTGCTGTCCGTGGGCAGCGGCAGTGGCTACTGGCGCGATAACGCGGCGCCCACCCGGCGCATGATCAGGCTGTTCTGGTGGGGTGTCGCCCCGCTGGTCACGGCCTTGTATGGCGCGTTTCCCGGACGCAAGCTGGGCATTGTGGGCGATCTGCCGGCAGGCGTGATCTGGCAATGGCGTCGCTGGTGCCTGAATCCTCTGTACGCCATGGGGGTGGAGGGGCGCTGGGCGGCCGAGGCCTATGCAGCAGCCCACTACCCCTTGCATGCGCTGTATTTCGAGGACGACGAAATGATGTCGCTGGCCAGCGTGCAAGCGCTGGTGGACTGGTACAAAAGTGCGCCCAGCACGCTGGAGCGAGTGGACCCGGGGCTGGCTCCTGCCGGACGCATAGGCCATCTGGGGTATTTCAAGGAAGAGATGCGCGAGCTACTGTGGCAGCCCCTGCTGCCTTTGCTGCAGAGTTGGCGCGAGGGTGATCGCGGTCCAGGCAAACCCTTGTTCGGGCCGCATGAGTCACCTGTTTGACGGCTTTCATTCCCGCCCTTGGGCAACACTGCCAATCATGAGCACAGACCTCCACCCCTTTGATCGTGCCGTAGCGCTGAGCGCTACGGGCGTGCCCAATCAGTACCAGGGAACGGCTTCGCCCGATTACTGGAATATGGTCGGCCCTTATGGCGGCATCACGGCGGCCAGCCTGGTGCAGGCCATTCAGCAACACCCTCAGTGTCTGGGCGATCCGCTGTCCATCACCGTCAACTATGCGGCAGCCGTGGGGCCGGGTACGTTTGAGATCGACGCCAACCCGGTGCGTACCAACCGCTCTACCCAGCACTGGCTGCTGACCATCACCCAGCCCGATGCCCAGGGCCAGCCGCAGGTCGTGACCACGGCCACAGCCGTGACGGCGGTACGCCGTCAGACCTGGAGCGTCAGCGATATGCCCATGCCCGAGGTTCAGGCTGCAGCCGAGGTGGAGCGAGTGCCGCCGCTGTTCAAGGCCTCCGAGTGGCTGACCCGCTATGAGATGCGATTTGTGGCCGGAATCCTGCCGCGTGATGAGGACGGGGCCGAGCGCGACAGTCTGACGCGACTCTGGGTGAGGGACAATCCGCCGCGTCCGCTGGATTTCGCGTCGCTGGCTGCAGTCTCCGATGTGTTCTTTCCACGGGCGTGGTTGCGCCGCGCCAAGCGCGTGCCGGCGGGTACGGTGTCCATCACTGTCTACTTCCATGCCGGACGCGAGGAGCTGGCTGCAGCAGGTGACGGATTGCTGCTGGCGCAGGCGCGAGGGCAGGAGTTCCGCAACGGCTTTTTTGACCAGACGGCCCAGCTGTGGAACCAGTCCGGTCAGATGCTGGCGACCAGCCACCAGATTGTTTACTACAAGGAATAGCGCGCCGAAACCGGCAAGCTGTTCACATCATTTACAAGGCAAGACCATGAGCAATACCCAGGATAGCCAGGACATCCTGGTGCACACCGAAGAGGGCGTGTGCACCATCACCTTCAACCGTGCGGCGAAGAAGAACTCCTTCACCGAGGCCATGTATACCCAGATGGCGGATGCATTGGCCGCGGCCAAGGTCGACGCAGGCGTGCGCGTGGTGGTGTTTCAGGGCGACATCGCCATCTTCAGCGCAGGCAACGATATTGCGGACTTCCTGAAGCAGGCCTCAACCCCCGGTGCAATGGGGGCCGATGCGCCCGTGTGGCGTTTTCTGCAGGAAGTCTCGGCCTTCCCCAAGCCTCTGATTGCTGCCGTCTGTGGTCCGGCCGTGGGCATTGGCACCACGCTGCTGCTGCACTGCGATCTGGTCTATGCCGGCGATAACGCCGCATTCTCGCTGCCCTTCATCAACCTGGGCGTATGCCCCGAAGCGGCATCCAGCCTACTTCTGCCCCAGATGCTGGGTTATCACCGCGCCGCCGAAGCCCTGCTGCTGGGAGAGCCCTTCATGGCAGAAGCCGCGCTGGAGGTGGGCCTGATCAACCGCGTGGTAGCGCCCAGCGAATGCAATGCCCTGGCACAGGCCCAGGCCAGGAAGCTGGCGCGCAAACCCCTGTCCTCGCTGATCGAGACCAAGCGCCTGATGAAGGGCGGCCAGGCCAAGGCAGTGGGCGAGCGTATCGTGGAAGAGGGCGCGGTCTTCGCCCGCATGCTGCGCGAGCCCGCGGCCAAGGAAGCACTGACGGCCTTCATGGAAAAACGCCACCCTGACTTCAGCCAGTGCTGAAGTCAGACATTGCGGCAGCAAGACGAGCGCAGCGATGGGGGGCGATTTCGCCAAAAACGCCACCCTGACTTCAGCCAGTGCTGAAGTCAGACATTGCGGCAGCAAGACGAGCGCAGCGATGGGTGGCGGTGTTACCCAAAGCGCTATCCGGATTTCGGCATGTGTCGAATCCGGGCCAGCTTCGCCAGCTTGTACCAGTGCCGATCTGAGAATCGCCCCTTGCCGGGCGATTTTTCTTTGACCTCTTTTCAGGGTTGCCTATGACATCCAGGTCCGTATCGTCCCGTCATTCAGCGCAGGAAATCGCCGAGCCCGTGCAGTTCGAGCCTGAGTTCATCTCCGGCTTGCGAGAGATCTTTGAAACGCGCGTGGCCTTCAACCAGACTATCGGTCTGAAGATCGGCGAGATCACGCCCACGCTGGTGCAGGGGCATATCGCCATGCGACCTGATCTGATCGGGCATTCGGCCTACCAGCGCATTCATGGCGGCGTGATCAGCGCCGGCCTGGACTCCATGGGCGGGCTGGCTGTGATGGCGGCCATTGCGGCCAAGCATATGGACGATACGCCCGCGCAAAGACTGCATCGTTTTTCCCGGCTGGGCACAATCGATCTGCGTGTGGACTACATGCGCCCCGGCATCGGCAAGGAATTTCTGCTCACGGCCAGAGTGCTGCGCCTGGGCTCGCGGGTGGCGAATACTCAGATGGAGTTTCTGTCGGTGGATGGTGAGTTGCTCTCTACCGGCACGGCGGCCTATATCGTCTCTTGACGATCTCTGAAACGAGAGCGTAAAGCGCCGGCGAAATATGGGCTGGCAGCAAAAAGTGCCTCAAAGACAGGCAAGTGAACGCTTGCCCGGATGCT
This sequence comes from Comamonas sp. wu1-DMT, assembly GCF_040187805.1. NCBI lineage: Bacteria > Pseudomonadati > Pseudomonadota > Betaproteobacteria > Burkholderiales > Comamonadaceae > Comamonas > Comamonas sp. wu1-DMT. The sequence goes on along the minus strand of NZ_JBANEM010000018.1, from coordinate 64,449 downwards.
GCCAAATCTTTCATTGTGTGAGATCAGGCAATGCATGCAAGTAACTGAAACTTGTGAAAGCTTTGCTTACCGTTATTGCGAGATGACGGTAAATGTTGCTACTTATGCTGCATAGGATGGCACTTTCTGACTAGGAGATTCCCGCCATGGCTGTGCAAAACCCGTTCTTCGGCAAACGCGATAACGATAACTTTCCTTCACGCAGTTCCGTCACCGGGCTTTCGACAGCGAATACCGCTGCGACATCTGGCGCCAGCTCCCTGAGTAACGCGGGCCTTGGCACGGCACCATCCAGCCCCATGCGTGCGGCTGCGACTGCTGCTCCCACCGCGCCTGTTGCGGAGGAAAACGGTGGCAGCAAGCTGACCGTCGGTCCGAACATCAAGCTCAAGGGCGTGGAAATCACGGACTGCGATACCTTGGTCGTGGAGGGAACGGTTGAGGCGACCATGAACTCCCGCGTCATCAAGATTGCCGAGCAGGGGGCGTTTCACGGTACGGCCGAGATCGATATTGCAGAAATCCACGGCAAGTTCGACGGTACTCTCACGGTGCGCGAAAAGCTGGTGATCTATGGCTCCGGCAAGGTCAGCGGCACGATCCGCTATGGCAAGGTGGTGATCGAAGAGGGTGGCGAGTTGACGGGGCAGATCGAAGCGGGAACCCGTTCCGGCACCAGCAGTTCCAGCAATGCCTCCGCTTCCGCCTGGAGCAAGAGCAGTGCCGGCAGCAGCACGGCGACAGCTGCAGCCAGCAGCAGTGAAACCACGGGTAGCGCTGCTGTCGCCTGAATCTCTGCGCACAGCCCATGAAAAAAGCGACCGCTAGAGGTCGCTTTTTTCATGCTCGATGCATGGATCAGCTCTTGGCGGCCGCCTGAGCCTGGAGTTTCTCGCGCCAGGCACGTGTCTGCTCGGTATCAGGCAGAGACTGGGGCTTGCCGGTGGCATCAATGGCCACATAGGTCAGGCGGGCCTCGGTCACCTTCACATATTTGCCCTGGTCGGAAAAGCGCTCGGCAAAGACTTCCACATCCACAGCGACCGAGGTGCGACCCACATGCTGCACGCCCGCGTAAAAGGACAGAATGTCGCCCACGCGCACGGGCTGCTTGAAGATGAACTCGTTGACGGCCACAGTCACCATGCGGGTGTGGCTGATGCGCTGAGGCAGCACCGAGCCGGCCAGGTCCACCTGCGCCATGACCCAGCCACCGAAGATGTCGCCATTGGCATTGACATCGGCAGGCATGGGCACGACTTTGAGGACCAGTTCCTTGTCGGCGGGCAGGGCAACGCTGGGAAGGTCGGGCGAACGGGGAGGCATGGAAATCTGTGACACGAATGGAAAGATTGAATTGTCCCTCAACATCGGGTTTCTACCATGTTGGCGAGAGAAAGCCACTAGCGACGGTTCGGGCAAGTAAGTAGGGGGTAACTATGGGACGGTGTTTGTGGTGGATCTGTGGATGCCTGAGTGTCGTGCTGGCGGCTTGCAGCAGCCATCCGGTAAAAGCCCCAATATCGGGCAGAGACGATGTGACATCGGCAAGGTCGCTCAAGCCGCCTGTGCAGGCCGTGCAGCCCTCCTGCCATCCGGAACCCCTGACCGGCGCGGCAGCGCTGGCCGGACCTTTCACTGCAATGAATCCCAGGCAGGCCTTGCAGGCCGGTGCGCTGAATGCGCGTGTCTGCTGGGCTGGCGGGCTGCGCACCATAGCGGCGGTCGGCGAGCAGCGCGATTGCATGGTTCTGTTGCATGCCGAGTTCAGCGAACAGGGCTTTCTGTCCTGGCCACGCGAGGCGAGCTTTTTCAAGGCCTGCGGTGCTGGCCCGTATGACAGGCAGTTGCTGCAGCCCTTCACCCTGGTCTGGGTGAGCGCAAAAGTGACGGGACAGGCAGAATTCGCGGGTACCCCGATTCCCGTCATAGAAATAGACGCCCTCTACCGCGGCTCCGACTGCCAGCAGGGCGACACAGCCCCACAATGCGTTCACAGTTACCTGCAACCCCAGAAGAAGCCGCAGTAGCGGCAAACCAGTCAGACGGCGCCACGCTGCGTCGCCTCTTTCCCTATATCTGGCGCTACAAATGGCATGCGCTGGCGGCGCTGGCGTTCATGATCTGCGCCAAGCTGGCCAATGTGGGCGTGCCCATCTTGCTCAAGCATCTGGTCGATGCGCTGGATATCAAGCCCGGGCAGGCCCAGGCCGTGCTGGTGGTCCCCGTGGGTCTGCTGGCGGCCTATGGATTGCTGCGGTTTTCCTCAACGATGTTCACCGAGCTGCGCGATCTGGTCTTTTCCAAGGCCACGCAAGGGGCATCGCGCTCGATTGCGCTGTCGACCTTCGAGCATCTGCATGCGCTGAGCCTGCGCTTTCATCTGGAGCGCCAGACCGGAGGCATGACGCGCGACATCGAGCGCGGTGTGCGCAGCACCGAGTCGCTGATCTCGTATTCGCTCTACTCCATCTTGCCCACACTAATTGAAATGGCGCTGGTGCTGGGCATTCTGGCCGTGCGTTTCGACATCTGGTTTGCCGTCATCACGCTGGCAGCGCTGGTGTTCTATATCGGCTTCACGGTCACAGTGACGGAGTGGCGCACACGCTTCAGAAAAGAGGCCAATGCCCAGGAGTCGGCGGCCCATACCAAGGCCATCGATTCCTTGCTCAATTACGAGACCGTCAAGTATTTCAACAACGAACAGTTCGAGTCAGCGCGCTACGACGAGAACCTAGAGAACCTGCGCCGCGTGCGGCTCAAGAGCCAGACCACGCTGTCCATGCTCAACTGCGGCCAGCAGCTCATCATCGGTGCGGCGCTGGTGGCCATTTTGTGGCGTGCCACGCAGGGCGTGGTCGACGGCAGGCTGACGCTGGGCGATCTGGTCATGATCAATGCCTTCATGATTCAGCTCTATATCCCGCTGAATTTCCTGGGCGTGATCTACCGCGAGATCAAGCAGAGCCTGACCGACCTGAACCGCATGTTCACGCTCATGGACAAGGAGCGAGAGGTGGCCGATGCGCCCGGTGCCCAGTCCTTGCAGATCGACAATCCGCCGCCCGAAGTGCGCTTTGAAAACGTGCAGTTCGCCTACGATAGCGCGCGGCCCATACTGCATGATGTGAGCTTCACCATTCCTGCGGGCAAGACCGTGGCCGTGGTCGGTCCCTCGGGTTCGGGCAAGAGCACGCTGGCGCGTCTGCTGTTTCGCTTCTATGACGTGCAGGGCGGCCATGTGCGCATTGCCGGGCAGGACATCCGCACGGTGACCCAGAGCAGCGTGCGCCACTGCGTGGGCATTGTTCCGCAGGACACGGTGCTGTTCAACGACACGGTGGCCTACAACATCGCCTATGGCCAGCCGGGCGCCACGCAGGAGCAGGTGGTTGCAGCGGCCAAGGCTGCGCGCATCCATGACTTCATCGAGCGCACGCCCCAGGGCTATGCCACGCGTGTGGGTGAGCGCGGCCTCAAGCTCTCGGGCGGTGAAAAGCAGCGTGTGGCCATCGCACGCACCCTGCTCAAGAATCCGCCGATCCTGATCTTCGACGAAGCGACTTCGGCACTGGACAGCGCCAACGAGCGTGCCATCCAGAACGAGCTGCGCAGCGCGGCGCAGGGCAAGACATCGCTGGTCATTGCCCACCGCCTGTCCACCGTGGTCGAAGCGCATGAAATCCTGGTCATGGACAGCGGCCGCATCATCGAGCGCGGCACGCACGAGGAGCTGCTGGCCGCCGGAGGGCGTTACTCCAGCATGTGGAATATGCAGCTCAATCAGCAGGAGTCATCGGAGATTCCCGCCTGAGTGCGGCGGCCTCTCGCCAGACGTTTGATAAGCCACCTTCGGGTGGCTTTCTTTTTGACTGCTTTGCTTATATGTATACATGTTGTTAGGTATTTACCCTTGGATTAGCAATTAAATCACTGTTTTTTGATTTTTATGTATACATTTCTTCCGTCTGACAAGAACTAAATACCCCGCGAGACATGCCACCCTCCATTGCCCCCGCTGCTGCAGCGGAAGAAAACCATTCCCAGGTCGTGAAGGCGCAGCTGCAGCTGCGCGAAATGATTCTTGCCGGCGAGATGGCGGCCGGAGAGCGCATCTCCGAGCTGGTGCTGGCCGAGCGTCTGGGTATCTCCCGCACTCCCATACGTGCAGCGCTGATGCGGCTTGAGCAGGAGGGCATGCTGGAGGCCACGTCCGGCGGGCGCGGCTACAAGGTGCGCGTGCTGTCCGAAGCCGATGTCTCGGACGCCATCGAGCTGCGCGGCACGCTGGAAGGTCTGGCGGCGCGCATGGCGGCCGAGCGCGGGGTCGATGAAGCCCTGCTGGCGAGAGCCGCGCGCTGTCTGGATGCCATCGACCGTGTGCTGGATGCCCTGAACTGGGGCGACGAAGCGTTTTCCGCCTATGTGGCCTTGAACTCCGAATTTCACGACATCCTGCTGGAGATGTCGGGCAGCAGTTTCATGCAGCGCGAGCTGGAGCGGGTCAAGCGCCTGCCCTTTGCCTCCCCCTCGGGCTTTGTGGTGGCCGACTCCGAGTCGCCGCGCGCGCTGCGCAGCCTGATTCTGGCGCAGGAGCAGCACCGTGAAGTGATTGACGCCATCGAGCACCGCGAAGGCGCGCGTGCCGAGGCGCTGATGAAAGAGCACTCACGCATTGCGCGGCGCAACCTGCGCGAAGCCATGCGCTCGCCCGAGACCACGCGCGTACCCGGTGCGCAACTGATTCGCGCCAGCCGCTGATACCCGGTCCGTGGCGCAGCAGGCGGTGCCCGGACCAGACCCCGACCGATAAATACAAGGAGACACCCACGATGAGCAAGCAAGCACAGCCCACCTATCCTCGCAACACCTGGTATGTTGCTGCCACTGCGGCCGAAGTCACGGACAAGCCGCTGGGGCGCCAGATCTGTGGTGAGCGCATGGTTTTCTACCGCGCCCTGGAAGGCAAGATGGCCGCCGTCGAGGACTTCTGCCCGCATCGCGGCGCACCGCTGTCGCTGGGCCGCGTCTGCGAAGGCAAGCTGGTCTGCGGCTATCACGGGCTGGAGATGGGCTGCGACGGCAAGACGGTTGCCATGCCCGGCCAGCGCGTGCGCGGCTTTCCTGCCATCAAAAGCTATCCGGTGGAAGAGCGTTACGGCTTTGTCTGGGTCTGGCCGGGTGACAAGGATGCGGCCGATGCAGCGCTGATCCCGGATCTGCAATGGCATGACAACCCCGAGTGGGCCTATGACGGCGGGCTGTTCCACATCAAGGCCGACTATCGCCTGATGATCGACAACCTCATGGACCTGACCCATGAAACCTATGTGCATGCCAGCAGCATCGGTCAGGCCGAGATCGACGAGACGCCCTGCAAGACCGAGGTCATGGGCGACAGCGAGGTGGTCACCAGCCGCTTCATGGAGAACATCGAGGCACCTCCGTTCTGGAAGATGGCATTGCGCAGCAATGGTCTGGCCGATGACGTGCCTGTGGACCGCTGGCAGGTCTGCCGCTTCACTCCTCCCAGCCATGTGCTGATTGAGGTCGGTGTGGCGCATGCCGGCAAGGGCGGCTATGACGCCGCTGACGAGCACAAGGTCTACAGCATGGTGGTGGACTTCATCACTCCGGAGACCGATGGCAGCATGTGGTACTTCTGGGGCATGGCGCGCAAGTTCAATCCCGGCGATGCATCGGTGACGGCGGCCATCAAGCAAGGCCAGCACAAGATCTTCAGCGAAGACCTGGAAATGCTGGAGCTGCAGCAGCGCAACCTTGAGGACTATCCGCAGCGTCAACTGCTCAAGCTCAATATCGATGCCGGCGGCGTGCAGTCGCGCAAGATCATCGAGCGCCTGATCGACGAAGAGAAAAGCGAGTCGCGCGTTGCGGCGCTGGCCTGAACGGCCGCAGGCGGGGTAGATCATGTCTGTAGATGGAGTAATCTTGCAGCTCCTCGAATCGGAGTCAGCGATGCCCATAGGCAGCGCTGCCCTTGCTACGCTGCTGCATGGAATCGCCCACCACACCCAACCCGCTTTCCCTGGATCTCTACGACCAGCCAGGTCATCTGATTCGACGAGCCCAGCAGATTGCTGCGCTGCTGTTTCGAGAAGTGCTGGGCCCCGATGTGACGCCGGTTCAATACGCCATCCTGCGCATGCTGCAGGAGTCTCCCGGCATCGACCAGGTGACGCTGGCGCGTCTTGTCGCATTGGACAACTCGACCACGGCCGATATCGCTGCGCGTCTGGAAAGCAAGGGCTGGATTCATCGGGAGCTGCTGCCCAGGCGTCAGCGCCGTTTGAGTCTGACCACCGAGGGCGAAGCCATGCTGGCCGCGTTCGTGCCCAATGTCTACGAGCTGCAGCAGCGCATGCTTTCCGCGCTGGAGCCCGAGGAGCAGGCGGAGTTCAAGCGTCTGCTGCGCAAGTTCGTGCAGTTGCACGACAGCACTGAAGCCGGCGAGCAAGCGGCGATCAACGGCTAGCAGCCCGTTCTGGCGCGGCGGCTTCACCACGATCACACCGGCCAGCGCCGGCGGTAAACCGGCACGACTAGGGAATTCACTTGTGCTGGATCAAGAGTTCATTCAGTAAACTGAATGTGATTCAGTATGCTGAATGAATGATAAAAAGCAAGGAGACAACGATGGAACAAGATTTGCGCGCGCATCTGGACCAGCGGCCCATGACGACCTTCCAATGGTCGGTCATCGCGGTATGCATGGCCCTGAACATGATTGATGGTTTTGACGTGCTGGTGATGGCCTTCACGGCTTCGGCGGTGTCGGCGCACTGGAAGCTCAGCGGCTCGGAGTTGGGCTTTTTGCTCAGTGCCGGCCTCTTCGGCATGGCCGCAGGTTCGCTGCTGCTGGCGCCCATGGCCGACAAGCTGGGGCGCCGTCCCCTGATTCTGCTGTGCCTGGCCGTTTCCGGGCTGGGCATGCTGGCTTCGGCCTGGAGCCAGACGCCCACGCAGCTTGCGGTGCTGCGCGTGATCACGGGCCTGGGCGTGGGCGGCATTCTGGCTTGCAGCAATGTGATTGCCAGCGAATATGCCTCGCTGCGCTGGCGCAGTCTGGCAGTCACGCTGCAATCGACCGGCTATGCGCTGGGCGCGACCATTGGCGGCAGTATTGCGGTCTGGCTGCTCGCGCACCATGGCTGGCGTTCCGTCTTCCTGTTTGGCGGTTGCTCCACGCTGGCGGTGCTGGCTCTGGCCTGGTTTGCCTTGCCCGAGTCTCTGGACTTTCTGCTGGTCAAGCGACCCGCCAATGCGCTGCAGCGTCTCAATGGACTGATTCGCAAGATGGGCCTGCCCGCACTGGGTTCCCTGCCTCAGGCCGTGGCGGCAGGCAGCGGTGAAGGCAAGCGCATAGGCCCTTTGCAGCTGCTGTCTCCCAAGCTGCTGCGCCCCACGGTGCTGGTCTGGCTGTCCTTCTTCTCGGTGATGTTCGGTTTCTATTTCGTGATGAGCTGGACGCCCAAGCTGCTGGCTGCCTCGGGCCTGACGCCCGAGCAGGGCGTGACCACGGGCGTGCTGCTGAGTCTGGGCGGCATTCTGGGCGCGACCTTGCTGGGCCTGCTGGCGGCGCGTTTCGCGATTCACCGTGCGCTGGCGGTCTTCATGCTGGTGACGGCAGTGCTGCTGTGCTTTCTGGTGGGTAGCTCCGGCGCGCTGTGGATGTCGTACACGCTGGCCTTTCTGATTGGTGTGTTTGTGAATGCCTGTGTGGCCGGCCTCTATGCGATTGCGCCTGTGGTCTACGGCAGCGATGTGCGCGCCACGGGCGTGGGCTGGGGCATAGGCATCGGCCGCATCGGGGCGATTGTGTCGCCTCTGGTGGCCGGTGGCCTGCTGGATGCGGCCTGGTCGCCCGATCAGCTGTACTTGGGTTATGGCCTGGCGTTTGTCCTGGCTGCCGTCATCGTGTCCATGCATCGTATTGCAGGCCCGCAGGCTGCGGACAGGCGCGCTGCGTCCGAGACAGTGGCTGCCGCTCATTGACCAGGGAGACTTCGATGAACCAGATTTCTCAACCCATGAGCGCGGCCCTGACGGCCTTTCCGCTGGATCAATGGTATGTGGCAGGCTTTGCCTGGGAGCTCAAGGACCAGCCGGTGGCGCGCACCTTGCTGGGCCAGCCCGTGGTCCTGTTCCGCACGGAAGATGGCCGCGTCGCGGCGCTGGAGGATCGCTGCTGCCACCGCGAGCTGCCGCTGTCCTGCGGCACGGTGGAGGCTGCGGGTCTGCGCTGTGGCTACCATGGTTTGCTCTTCAGTCATGAGGGGCGCTGCCTCGAAATACCGGGCCAGGATCGGATTCCGGCCAAGGCCTGCGTGAAGTCCTTCGAGCTGCGCGAGCGCGACCAGATTCTCTGGATCTGGATGGGTGCGACGCCGGATTCAGCGCCGGGCACGGAGCCACCGGCCTATGCCGTGCACAGCGACCCGCAATATCGTTTTGGCGGCGGCGTCTACCACTACGACGCACCGTATCAGCTGATTCACGACAATCTGCTGGACCTGAGCCATCTGGGCTATGTGCACCTCAAGACCATAGGCGGCAATGCCCGCGTGCATATGAACGCGGATCTCAAGGTCAGCCAGGACGGGGACAGCGTGAAGGTGGTGCGCTGGATGCCGGATTCGGACCCGCCGCCCACCTATGCGCAGGCCTGGCCTTTTCAGGGCCGCATCGACCGCTGGCAGGAAGTGGAGTTCCACCCCTCGCATGTGCGTATCTGGACCGGTGCCATGGATGCCGGCCAGGACAGACTGGACAACCCGGCGCGCGAAGGATTCCATATGCGCGGTTTTCATGGCGTGACGCCGGAGACGGAGACCAGCGCGCATTACTTCTGGACGATTGCGACCAATCCGCATCCGCAGATGCAGGATACGACACAGCTGGTGATCGATCAGACGGCGGCCACTTTCGAAGAAGACAAGGTGGTCATCGAAGCCCAGTTCCGCAACCAGCAGCGATTTGGTGCACGCGCCGTGGTGGATATCCACGTGGATGTGGGGCCCAACCGTGCGCGGCGCGTGATCGAGCGCTTGCGCCAGGCCGGCGCGCAAGCCTCGCAGGCGCTGGCCTAGGGACGCACAAGCAAAAGAGAAGTACCCGAGATGAAGACTGAAACCACGTTCGAGGTGCGCATTGCGCACAAGCAGGAGCAGGCAGCCGGTATCTGCAGCCTGGAATTGCGGGCTCTGGAAGGCGCCAGCCTGGCGCCGTTCAGTGCGGGTGCGCATATCGATGTGCACCTGCCTGGTGGGCTGGTGCGCCAGTATTCGCTGAGCAACGATCCCGCCGAGCTGGACCGCTATGTGATTGCCGTGCTGCGCGAGCCCGCCTCGCGCGGTGGCTCGGCGGCCGTGCATGAGCAGCTGCAGGCCGGCCAGCAAATCACCATCAGCCTGCCGCGCAACCATTTCGAGCTGCATGCGCCGGCCCGCAAGCATCTGCTGCTGGCGGGCGGCATAGGCATCACGCCGATTCTGGCCATGGCGCGCAAGCTGGCGCGCGACGGTGCGGATTTCGCACTGCACTACTGCGGTCGCTCGCGCGAGCGCATGGCGTTTGCCCAGACCATCGAGACTGCGCAATGGGCTGACAAGGCGCAGATCCATGTGGATGACGTGAATGGAAAGTCGTCGTTGGGTTTGAGCGAATTGCTGCAGCAAAGAGAGCAGGGTCAGCATCTGTATGTGTGCGGGCCCAAGGGTTTCATGGACGCCGTGCTCGATACGGCACGAGCGGCGGGCTGGTCCGCCGAACAGCTGCACTATGAGTTCTTTGCCGCTGAAGTGGAGCACCGCGCCGACGACGAGAGCTTCGAGGTGGAGGTCGCCAGCAGCGGCCAGGTGGTGCGCGTCACGCCGGCGCAGACCGTGGTGCAGGCGCTGGAGTCCATCGGAGTCTGCGTTCAGACCTCGTGCGAACAGGGCGTCTGCGGCACCTGCCTGACGCGCGTCATCTCTGGTCAGCCCGATCACCGCGATATGTATCTGACCGAAGACGAGCAGGCTGCCAACGACCAGTTCCTGCCCTGCTGCTCGCGCGCCAGGTCCGGCCGTCTGGTGCTGGATCTGTGATGAACGGATCGGGCAGGTTTTGACCATGCACGGGCAGGGCTGGCGCAGCCTGCTCAAAATAGGTGTTTTCCATGAAAGCGCCGCGTTCCCGCCATGAAGCCTGCCCTGCTAGTCCTGAATCTCCAGGTCCCCGCCCATCTGCAGCAGATGGAGCAGACCTTTGCCGACTTTGATGTGATCTATGCGCCCGAGGCCGATCAGGCCGAGGCCGCAATCGCCGCCCACGGAGCTCGCGTGCAATGCGTGTGCACGATTGGCGCAACGGGCCTGTCGGCCGCGCAGATGCAGCGCATGCCCGGGCTTGCTCTGGTCTGCGCCATGGGCGCGGGTTACGAGAACATCGACGTGGCCTATGCCAAGGCGCACGGGATTGCCGTCGGCAACGGCGTGGGCACCAACGACGACTGCGTGGCCGACCACGCCATGGGTCTGCTGATCGCCGCAGTGCGCGGCATCGTCAAGCTGGACAAGGCCACGCGTGCCGGCATCTGGCGCTCGGCCCTGCCGCTGCCGGCCAATGTCTCGGGCAAGCGCCTGGGCATCGTGGGGCTGGGCCAGATCGGCGCCAAGATCGCCAGGCGCGCGGCCGCCTTCGATATGCCCGTCGGCTATCACAACCGCAAGCCGCGCGAGGGCGCCGACTACCGCTACTTCGACGATCTGCTGGCGCTGGCTGCCTGGGCCGATGTGCTGCTGGTGGCCACGCCGGGAGGCGCTGGCACGCGCCATCTGATCAATGCCGAGGTGCTCGATGCGCTGGGCGAGAAAGGCGTGCTGGTGAATATCGCGCGCGGCTCGGTGGTCGATACTCAGGCGCTGGCCGACGCCGTGCGTGCATGTCGCCTGGCCGGAGCCGGACTGGATGTGTATGAAAGCGAGCCGCTGCCGCCGCAGGAGCTCATTGATCTGGACGCCGTGGTGCTGACGCCCCATGTGGGCGGCTGGTCGCCCGAGGCCGTGCAGAACTCGGTGGATCGCTTCATTGCCAATATGCGCTGCCATCTGGATGGCAGGCCCTTGGTTTCGCCCATCTGAGTGCTATTGAATCGAAAGCTGCTTGCGATTGATATGGTTGTATTTCAATTTGATTTGATGTTGAAATTCACTTATATCGGGCGCTTACAGCTTTGATATTCATAGCAAAAAAAATCCCCGCCACGGCAAGCCGTGCGGGGATTTTTACTATCTGCGGCGCCATGAAGCTGGCGCGGACCAAACCAGTGACACCAAGCAAGGGCCGCCCCGCAGCGAGGGTGTCGTCCCCCTCCCGAAGAGAGAGGGGGAAGCCGCGGGGCCGCCTAGGCGTAGCAGCTCAGGGGGAGCTTATTTCTGGCTGGCAGCAATGGCCTTTTCGGCCTTGTCGACCAGCGGTGCGCCGATCTGGCTCTTCCACTTGTCGTAGACGGGGCGGGTGGCCTTGACAAAGGCTTCGCGCTCGGCAGCGTTAGGCGTGGTCACCGTCACGCCGAGGCCGGCCAGGTCCTTGAGCAGAGGCTTATCGGCTTCGACCAGGCCCTTGCGAGCGATGGCGATTTCTTCCTTGGCGGCATCCAGCGCGGCTTGCTTGACGATGGCCTGGTCAGCCGGTGTCCAGCTGTTCCAGATGTCCTTGTTCACCACGAAGATCAGCGGATCGTTCATATAGCCCCACATGGTCAGATGCTTCTGGCCCACGGACTGCAGCTTGGCCGCCATGTAAACGCCGATGGGGTTCTCCTGGCCGTCCACGGCGCCGCTGGCCATGGCGGGCTGGGCATCGGCCCAGCTCATCTGCGTGGGATTGGCGCCCAGGGCCGTGAAGGTGTCCAGGAACAGGGGCGAGCCCACGACGCGGATCTTCATGCCCTTGAGGTCTGCGGGCGTCTTGATGGCGTGCTTGGAGTTGGAGATTTCGCGGTAGCCGTTCTCACCCCAGGCCAGAGGCACGACACCGCCTTTTTCCAGGGTCTTGAAGATTTCCTGGCCCACTTCGCCCTGGGTCACGGCATCCACGGCCTTGAAGTTGGGGAAGAGGAAGGGCATGGAGAACAGGTTCAGCGACTTGACCTGGGGCGACCAGTTGATGGTCGAGCCCACGGCCATGTCGATCACGCCCTGGCGCAGCGCGGAGAACTCGCGCGTCTGGTCGCCCTGCACCAGCGAGGTGCCGGGGTAGAGCTTGATGTTGATGCGGCCCTGGGTGCGTTCGCGCACCTTGTCGGCCCACAGCTCGCCGCCCTTGCCCCAGGGAAAGGCCGTGCCCAGCACCAGGGACATGCGGTATTCGCTCTTGTACTTGGTCTGGGCCATGGCCATGGGCGATGCAAAGGCCAAAGCGGCGGCCGTGGCCACGGCGGATGCGAGGAAGGTACGAAGTTTCATTTGGTTTGTCTCCCTTTTAGAAACGAAAAAATGCTTTGCTTGTTGGATGCATTGCACATGGAATCAGCACGGCCCATCTCAGCGGACACCGCGCAAGGGCCGAAGCTGGCCGCGCCGCCCCGCAGCACTGGTGTCGTCCCCCTCCCGAGAAGCGAGAGAGAGGGGGGAAGTGGTGGGGCCGCCTAGACATAGCCGCTCAGGGGGTCAATAGCCAAGTCTTGCGGGCAGCCACAGCGCGAGCTGGGGGAAGGCAATGACCAGAATCATCACGGCGAACATGGACAGCAGCATCCAGCCCACCCAGCGCACGGTGGACTCCATGCGCACGCCCGCGATGCGGCAGCTGACCATCAGGTTCACGGCCAGCGGCGGCGTGAACTGGCCCAGTGCCACCTTGAGCGTGAGGATCACGCCAAACCAGACGGGATCCCAGTGGTAGTGGTTCATGATGGGCAGCAGCAGCGGCACAAAGATCAGGAAGATCGAGATGCCGTCGAGGAACATGCCCACGGTGATCAGCAGCAGGATCAGCAGGCCCAGCACGCCGTATTCGCCGAGACCGGAATTCACGATGGCGTTGGCCACCGGATCGATCACGCCCAGGGTGGACAGCGAGAAGGCAAAAATGCCGGCCAGCGACACCACCAGCAGGATCACGGCCGACAGCTCGCCCGCTTCGCGCAGAATCGGAAACAGGTCGCGCAGGCCGATGGTGCGGTGAATCACCATGCCGACGAACAGCCCGTAGAACACGGCAACCACGGCGGCTTCGGTGGGGGTGAACCAGCCCATGCGCATGCCGCCCAGGATCAGCACCGGAGCGGCCAGGCCCCAGGAGGCCTCGCGCAGGCTTTTCCAGAACGGCGGGCGGGGCATGGAGGCTTCGAGCGCACCCATCTTGTGCTTGCGCGACATCCACACGGCGGGAATGATGAGCGCGATACCCGCCAGCACGCCGGGAATCATGCCGGCCGCGAACAGGGCCGGCACCGAAGCGCCGGGCACCAGCACCGAGTAGATGATGAAGGCCACCGAAGGCGGAATCAGAATGTCCGTCGCTGCGGCCGCTCCGACCACGCTGGCCGAGAAGCTCTTGGGATAGCCCGCGCGGCTCATGGCGGCGATCATCACGCCGCCCACGGCCGCCGCATTGGCCGGCCCGGAGCCGGAGATGCCGCCCAGGAACATGGCCACGGCAATCGCCACCAGCGGCAGCATGCCGGGGCCGCGGCCCACGATGGCCACGGCAAAGTTCACCAGCCTCAGGGCAACGCCCGAGCGATCGAAGATGGAGCCCACCAGCACGAACATGGGAATCGCCAGCAGTGGATATTTGCCCAGCCCGGCATAGAAGTTCTGCGGCACGGCCAGCAGACCGAACCACTGTGTATCGGCATTGGCCAGGGCAATCGCCGCCGCACCGGCCAGACCGAGGGCGGCGCCTATGGGCACGCCGATGAACATCAGGCCCAGAAAGGCCACGAACAGCAAGGTGGCGATCATGCGATCTCCTTGCTGTGGTCTTTTTCCACTGGCTCGTCGGGGAAGGCTCCGGGCTTGCCCTGGCGGATGAACAGGCCGATGGCGCGTGCAGTGATCAGTGCCGAGACCACGGGCAGCCAGATCGAATACCACCATTGGGGCAGGCCGATGCCGGGCGAGGTCTCCTCGAAACGGAAGTCGTCCCAGACTACGCGCACGCTGAGCACGGCAATGATGGCAAACAGCAATGCCACCATCAGAGAGCCGAACCGGGCCAGTGCCTTGCGGCGCTGGACGGAGCCGCTGTCCGAGAAAAACTCGATGCGGATATGCTGATTGCGAGCCACGGCGGCAGAGCCTGCGACCAGGGCCAGCAAGATCATCAGAAAGACCGAGATTTCCTCGGTCCAGGCGAAGGATGAGTTGGTGAAGTAGCGCACCAGCACATTGGCAAAGGTGATCAGGGCCAGAGCGGCCATGATGATCACGGTCAGCCAGTCTTCAATGCGCAGGGAACGAGGCTCGTCCGGGCGCGCGCCGGCATCGGCTGCACCATCGGTCTCGGGAGGAGTGGAGGACATGAACGCGGAAAGTCAGAAAAACACACAGGAGTCAGGGCAGCTCGCCTGAATGGCGTGATCCGCGCGCACTCGATGAGAATGCCCTTATGTTCACGACTTACGCAAAACGGGTTCCGGCAAGACGATTGCCTCAGGAGGCAGGCCGTCGTTGCATTCTTGTTTGCGTAAGTCCTTATGTTGTTCCTTGACCTTCACGGCGTTGTGCGCCGGGATGGCTTGGAGCGAGTAGACACACCGGATAGATGTGAGCAAATATTATCAAGGTATCTATGTCGCAGGGCTTACGTCCGGCGGCAGGCATTACCCTAGGGTCTGGCGACCAAGGCATGGCTCATCGTCGAGTCTGTGTTTTGTCCCGTTTACTAGCCAACAAGGATTACCTCCGTTGCACAGCTTTGGTGCAGGGCAGCGGATAATGAGAGTCTATGGAAACCAAATGGCTTGAAGATTTTGTCAGCCTTGCTGAAACCCGCAGTTTCAGCCGCTCGGCCCAGCTGCGCCACGTTACGCAGCCTGCGTTCTCGCGCCGCATCCAGGCGCTGGAGGCCTGGGCGGGAACCGATCTGGTCGACAGAAGCTCGTATCCGACGCGACTGACGCCAGCAGGCAAGACCATGTACGAGCAGGCGCTGGAGATACTGCAGTCCTTGCAGAGCACCCGCACCATGTTGCGTGCCCACGTCAGTGCGGGCAAGGGCATGGTGGGCTTTGCCGTGCCGCATACCTTGGCGTTCACGTTCTTCCCGAACTGGGTTTCGGCCGTGCACGAGAAGTTCGGCCCCTTCCGCAGCCGTCTGTTCGCACTCAATGTGCATGATGCGGTTATGCGTCTCGTGGAAGGTGGCTGCGATCTGCTGATTGCTTACTACCACTCTTCTCAGCCTTTCCAGCTGGACCCTTCGCGCTATGAGATGGTGAGCCTGGGGCATGAGGTGCTGGCTCCCTACTCCAAGCCGGACGAGAACGGCAACCCCATCTTTGCCCTGCCCGGCCGCCAGGGCCAGCCCTTGCCATACCTGGGCTATGCCGCTGGCGCTTATCTGGGGCGGGTGACGGAGCTGATCCTCAAGGAGGCGGCCGAGGCCGTGCACCTCGAGCGCGTCTATGAAACCGATATGGCCGAAGGCCTCAAGGCCATGGCGCTGGAAGGTCATGGCGTGGCCTTTTTGCCCTATAGCGCGGTGCGCGGCGAGCTGGAGTCCGGTCGACTGGTGCGTGCAGTGCCGGAAGGTGTGACCGGTTTTCAGATGGACATGGAAGTGCGGGCCTATCGGGAAAAACCCACAGGCGATGCCCCTCAGGGAGGAGCGGCTGCGCTATGGAACTTCCTCAAGGAGCAGGGCGAGATTGCGGGTGGCGAGGTCAAGGCTGTGTAACCCGATCGAGTGTTGCTTTTCTTCCAAAAGGGCCAGTTGGCCCTTTTTTTTGCTTGTGTGACCAGCTTGCCGTGATTTCAGGTGTTTTACTGGTGAAAACCCTAATGTTATGCATCGGGTTAATACTGAATATGCAAGTTGCGCATAAGGATTTTTGCCATCGGCATTGGCTTGTGAAATCACGAAAGCATTAGAGTTCGCAGCTTGCACAAAAAGAGGTGCTGCTTTGCAACACAAGATTGAGGCGGTAAGTAGGTGGTTGCCTTCCTGAATTGCCTACGGGAAAAGTCTTAGAAATGATTGCATTTCAGCCATCTTCATGACTGCACAATGTGTGCAGTACATTTGTTAACGCAACCTGTCCACCCTCACAAAGGGCGATGCGTTAAGGAGTGGCAAGCGTTTTTGGTCCTTACCAATAGGAGATCCGTATGAAGAAGCATTTGTTGGCCATCGCCGTAACCGCACTGGCAACTGGCACCGTGTTTGCACAGGCCAATGACACCTTGGCCAAGATCAAGTCCACCGGCAGCGTCACTCTGGGCGTGCGTGAATCGTCCGGCCTGGGCTATACGCTGGGCAATGGCAAATATGTAGGCTTCCATACCGAAATGGGTGAGCGCATTCTCAAGGACATCCAGAAGCAACTGGGCCTGACAGCGCTGGAAGTGAAGTACCAGCCCGTGACCTCGCAAAACCGTATTCCTCTGGTGCAGAACGGCACCGTGGACATCGAGTGCGGCTCCACCACCAACAACACGGCTCGTCAGAAGGATGCAGCCTTTGCCTTCACCACCTATGTGGAAGAAGTGCGCATTGCCACCCGTGCCAACTCCGGCATCACCGGCATCAAGGACCTGAACGGCAAGACCATCGTGACCACGACGGGTACGACTTCCGTGCAGACCCTGCGCAAGAACAAGCGCGCTGACGGCCTGACCTTCAAGGAAGTCATGGGCAAGGACCACGCCGACAGCTTCCTGATGCTGGAAACCGGCCGTGCCGATGCCTTCATCATGGACGGCTCCATCCTGGCCGCCAATATTTCCAAGTCCAAGGCTCCCAACGATTACAAGATCGTGGGTGAAGTGCTGTCGGTGGAGCCCATCGCCTGCATGATGCGCAAGGACGATCCCGCCTTCAAGAAGGCTGTGGACGAATCCATCGTGCGTCAGATCAAGGATGGTTCTCTGACCAAGCTGTACGACAAGTGGTTCCTGCAGCCCATTCCTCCCAACAACGTGAAGGTGGGTCTGCCACTGTCGGCAGCGACCAAGGATGCGTGGGCTCACCCCAACGACAAGCCCATGGAAGCTTACGAAGTCAAGTAATCCCGCCTATAGGTGTACCGCCCCTTCTGCCAAGCGGTTAGAAGGGGCTTTTTTGTTGCGAGGGCCGGTGTGAGCGTTTGCCCTCATAAACCAAGAATGAAAGAGGTGCTCGTATGAGTTGGGATTGGCAGGTGTTCTGTCAGGACACCATTACCCAAGAGGTCGGGCAGAGTTGTTTTGGCAAGAACGGTGACATCACCTATCTGGATTGGATGATGTCGGCCTGGGGCTGGACCGTGTCGGTGGCATTGCTGTCGCTGGTCATCGCTCTGGTGCTGGGCGCAGTCATCGGTACCTTGCGTACCTTGCCCGATCGTCCGTGGATAGTGCGCCTGGGCAATGCCTGGGTGGAGTTGTTCCGCAATATTCCCTTGCTGGTCCAGGTGTTCATCTGGTACCACGTGGTTCCGGCCATCTTCCCCGCAATGAAGTCCCTGCCGGGCTTTGTGCTGGTGGTGTTTGCGATCGGTTTCTTCACCTCTGCCCGTATTGCCGAGCAGGTGCGCTCCGGTATTCAGGCTTTGCCGCGGGGCCAGCGCTACGCCGGCATGGCAGTAGGCTTCACGACCTTCCAGACCTACCGCTATGTGCTGCTGCCGATGGCGTTTCGCATCATCATTCCGCCGCTGACCAGCGAGGCCATGAACGTGTTCAAGAACTCGTCCGTGGCGTTTGCCGTGTCCGTGGCCGAACTGACCATGTTCGCCATGCAGGCCCAGGAAGAGACGGCTCGTGGCGTCGAAATTTATATGGCTGTGACAGGTCTGTATGTGATTTCTGCCTTCATCATCAACCGCATCATGGCCTTCATCGAGAAGCGTTCTCGCGTGCCCGGCCTGATTGCAGCCAGCGGTGGAGGCCACTGATATGAATCTCAACCTCGACTGGTCGTTTTTCTCGTGGGACCTGTTCAGCAACTTTGTGCTGAAGGGGCTGTATTTCAGCGTGTCCCTGACCGTGATCGCCACGCTGGGCGGCATCTTCTTCGGCACCTTGCTGGCGCTGATGCGCCTGTCGGGCAAGAAGTGGCTGGACCTGCCTGCCACCATCTATGTCAACGGCATGCGCTCCATCCCGCTGGTGATGGTGATTCTGTGGTTCTTCCTGCTGATGCCCATGCTGATCGGCAAGCCCATCGGTGCGGAGACTTCGGCCATCATCACCTTTGTGGCGTTCGAAGCAGCATATTTCTCTGAGATCATGCGTGCCGGCATCCAGTCCATTCCACGTGGACAGGTGTTTGCCGGACAGGCGCTGGGCATGACCTATGGTCAGAACATGCGTCTGGTGGTGCTGCCTCAGGCCTTCCGCAACATGCTGCCCGTGCTGCTGACCCAGACCATCATCCTGTTTCAGGATACCTCGCTGGTCTATGCAATCGGTGCCTACGACATGCTCAAGGGCTTCGAAATCGCCGGCAAGAACTTCGGCCGACCCATCGAATCCTATCTGGCGGCTGCCGTGACCTATTTTGTGATCTGCTTTGCACTGTCTTGGTTCGTCAAGCGTCTGCACAAGAAGATTGCCATTATTCGATGAAACACCCCCTGAGTCGCTTCGCGCCCTCCCCCTCAAGGGGGACGACGGCCTCGGCTGCGGGGCGGCCCTTGCTGGCCGTCCCTGGCCTGACCGAGCCCGTTGCAGGCGCTGCGATGGATCACTGACAAAAGTCGGAGTGAAAAATGATTGAACTCAAGAACGTTTCCAAGTGGTACGGCAGCTTTCAGGTGCTGTCCGATTGCTCCACCAATATCAACAAGGGCGAGGTGGTGGTGGTGTGCGGCCCTTCGGGCTCCGGCAAGTCCACGCTGATCAAGACCATCAATGCGCTGGAGCCTTTCCAGAAGGGCGAGATCTTTGTGGACGGCACGGCAGTGCACGATCCCAAGACCAATCTGCCCAAGCTGCGCAGCCGTGTGGGCATGGTGTTCCAGCACTTTGAGCTGTTCCCCCACCTGTCGGTGACGGAGAACCTGACCATCGCACAGATGAAGGTGCTGGGCCGCAGTGCTGCAGACGCCAAGACCCGTGGCCTCAAGATGCTGGACCGCGTGGGCCTGACCGCTCACAAGGACAAGTTTCCCGGCCAGCTCTCCGGCGGTCAGCAGCAGCGCGTGGCCATTGCGCGCGCTCTGTCGATGGATCCCATCGTGATGCTGTTCGACGAACCCACTTCGGCACTGGATCCCGAAATGGTGGGCGAAGTGCTGGACGTGATGATGGGCCTGGCCAACGAAGGCATGACCATGATGTGCGTGACCCATGAAATGGGATTTGCGCGCAAGGTGGCAAGCCGTGTGATCTTCATGGACGTGGGCGGCAAGATTCTGGAGGACTGCAGCAAGGAAGAGTTCTTCGGCCATCCCGAAAACCGCCAGCCGCGTACCAAGGAATTCCTCAACAAGATCCTGCAGCATTGATGCTGCAGGCAAGCCGCAAAAAGGCGCTCGCAAGAGCGCCTTTTTTCATTTCACCATGACTCCAGCACCGAACTTCGCTGGACTACGCCGAAGCCCGATACAGCAGGTTTATCAATAACTTAGGCGAGTTCAACATATGCCGGTGCTTTCCGAAACCTGACCTGGCTTCCCCTCTGCTGGCCCCTACAAGGCTCCTGGGAATCGGGTCTTTCCGAGGAGTCATCATGGCGAAAATCAAGCTCACCAAGTCCGCAGTCGATGCGGCACAACCCCAAGCGCAGGCCGTCGAACTCCGGGACACGCTGGTGCCCGGCTTCCTGTGCAAGGTTACACCAGCGGGCCGCAAGGTGTTCATGCTCCAGTACCGCACGAACGCTGGCGAGCGGCGCAAGCCTGCCCTGGGCCTGTATGGGGAACTGACGGTCGAACAGGCCCGCTCGCTGGCCCAGGAATGGCTGGCCGAGGTTCGCCGAGGCGGCGACCCCAGCGCGGCCAAGGCCGCCGCCCGTTCAGCCCCCACGGTCAAGGAGCTGTGCACCAAGTTCATGGAGGACTACTCCAAACAGCGCAACAAGCCCAGCACCCAGCGCGGGTATCAGGCCGTCATCGACCGCTGCATAGTTCCGATGCTGGGCCGTTTGAAGGTTCAGGACGTGAAGCGGCCGGACGTGGCCACGGCGATGAAGAAGATGGCCCACAAGCCCGCCGAGGCCAACCGTGCTTTCAGCGTGATGCGCAAGATGTTCAACCTGGCCGAGGTGTGGGGCCACCGGCCTGATGGCACCAACCCCTGCCGCCACGTCCCGATGTACCCCAACGGCAAGGCTACCCACCTCATCAGCGACGAGGACATGGGCAAGCTGTTTCGGCGACTGGAGCACATCGAAGCCGAGGGTCTGGAGAACTACGTCATCCCGCTGGCGATCCGTCTGCAATTCGAGTTCGCTGGCCGCCGCTCCGAAATCGTGACGCTCCAATGGGATTGGGTGGACATGGACAACCGCCGCGTGGTCTGGCCGGACAGCAAGACGGGTGGCATGTCCAAGCCCATGAGCGAGGAAGCCTATCGGCTGCTCTCGACGGCGCCACGGCAGGAAGGCATTCCCTACGTGCTGCCGTCTCCAAGCCATCCGGGCAAGCATCTGACCACGGGCGAGTATTACAACGGCTGGAGCCGCGCCCTCAAGGCGGCGGGCGCCACGCACGTCGGCACGCACGGTATCCGCCACCGTTCTGCGACCGACATTGCTAACTCGGGCATCCCGGTCAAGGTCGGCATGGCGCTGACGGCGCACAAGACCGTGGCGATGTTCATGCGCTACGTCCACACCGAGGACGATCCGGTGCGCAAGGCGGCTGAACTGGTGGCGAACCGGCGCAAGACGATCACCGAGGCGCAACGTCCCGCAGAGGTGGCAGCATGACCAAGAAGACGCCTGCGGCGGCGGGAGCCGCACCCGCCGCTTTGCCTGCCGGCTACGCCGGCATCCACGGCGGTATCGTGGAAATGCTCGACGCTGCCCGCCAGGCGGCGGCGCGCAGCGTCAATGCGCTGATGACGGCCAGCTACTGGGAGATCGGCCGCCGCATCGTGGAGGCCGAGCAACAGGGCAAGCGGCGTGCGGGGTATGGCGAACAGTTGATGGCCCGGCTGTCCGCCGACCTGACCGCTCAGTTTGGGCGGGGCTTTGGCGTGAACAACCTGGAGAACATGCGGCGGTTCTTCCTCGCATACCCAGTCTCCGAGATTTCCCAGACACTGTCTGGGAAATTGGACAACGAGCTGCCTGATGAGAAATCCCAGACGGTGTCTGGGAAATTGAGCCTCGCCGAGCTGGCGCAAGTGTTCACGCTGCCGTGGTCGGCCTATGTCCGGCTGCTGGTGGTCAAGGATACCCATGCCCGGCGCTTCTACGAAACCGAGGCACTACGCGGCGGCTGGAGCGTGCGCCAGCTTGACCGGCAGATTGGCAGCCAGTTCTACGAGCGCACCGCCTTGTCCAAGGATAAGGCGGCGATGCTGGTCAAGGGAGCTGTGGCGAGGCCCGAGGATGCCGTCACGCCCGACGACGCGATCAAAGACCCGTATGTACTGGAGTTCCTGAACCTCAAGGACGAGTATTCGGAATCCGATCTGGAGGCCGCGTTAATCCAGCGGCTGGAGGATTTTCTGCTGGAGCTGGGCGAAGGCTTCACCTTCGTCGGCCGGCAGCGGCGCTTGCGCATTGACCAGACTTGGTATCGGGTCGATCTGCTGTTTTTCCATCGCAAGTTGCGTTGCTTGGTCATCATCGACTTGAAGCTGGGCAGCCTGACCCATGCGGACGTGGGCCAGATGCACATGTATTGCAACTATGCCAAGGAGCATTGGGCCTATCCCGATGAGAACCCGCCCGTGGGGTTGATCCTCTGCGCCGACAAGGGCCACGCGCTGGCGCGGTATGCCTTGGAAGGTTTGCCGACGAAGGTGATGGCGGCGAACTACCGTACTGTGTTGCCCGATGCCGAGCTGTTGCAGAAAGAGCTGGAAACCACGCGGCGCTTGCTGGAGTCGCGTGTGGTGAAGCAGCCCAAGAAGCTCCGGCAATAACCGGGCGTCCCGGCGTGCCGCCGTCGGGCTCGCGGGCTGCGCCCCGCGCTTCGTGCCGAATCGCGGCCATTCGGCTTTGATCCCTGACGCCTCCGGCCCTCTCGGGCCTGCGCGCTCCGCTTGCCCCCAAAGCCAACTGTGTGCAGTAGGCGGGTGTGGGCGGTCTTGCTGTTCCCTTCACCGTATCACGGCGTTCTCGCCGTCAAGGGCGGCGCGCGCGGGTGCGCGCTTGCGTCCTGGCGGCCGTCTGCGACCCCTGACTGCTTGCGCTGCGCCGTGCTCCCGACGGTTCCGGGCAATTCCGCCCGAGCAACCGGAGCACGATCATGTCGCAACTGTCCTTTTCCTCGTTCGATGCCTCGCTGATGGTGCGTGATGCGCAGGGCGGCTACCTGCTGGCGACGACTGACCAGATTCTGGAGGCTGCGCGCCAGGCCATCGAGCACAAGATGCAACGCGGTGAAGCGTTCAGTTCGCCGGCGGCGGTCAAGGAGTACCTGTGCGCCAAGCTGGCCGGCTACGAGCACGAAGTCTTTGCGGTGCTGTTCCTCGATTCGCAGCATCGCCTGATCGAATACGCCGAGATGTTCCGCGGCACCATCGACAGTGCATCGGTGTACCCGCGCGAGCTGGTCAAGGAGGCACTGCGGCTCAATGCGGCGGCGGTCATCGTGTCGCACAACCATCCGAGCGGGAACCCGGAGCCAAGCGCGGCCGACAGGGCGCTGACCCAGCGGCTCAAGGAGGCGCTGGCGCTGGTGGACGTTCGCACGCTGGATCACGTCATCGTCGCGGGAAGCAGCACTACGTCATTCGCCGAATGCGGTCTGATTTGACCGAGGGGGCTTCGGCCCCCTTTTTGCTGTGCCCGGCGGTGCAACTCTGGCCCGCGCGGGCCTGCGCGTGCTGCGCACTTGCCGAAAACCGGGTTGCGTGGAGGTGAGAGGGAGGCGGTCTTGCTGTTCCCTTCATCGTGCCACGGCGTTCTCGCCGTCAAGGGCTGCGCGTACTTGCACGCTTGCGGCCTGCGGCCGTCGTTGACCCCTGACTGCTTGCGCTGCGCCGTGCCCCGGAAGGGTCGGGCAATTCCGCCCGGCATCCTGTCAGGAGTTCATCGTGAACAACGCACTCATCACTAACGAGCAGCGCATCGTGCTGCTGGCCAACGGCCGCGAATCCTTGGAGAACCCAGACTTCGATCCGGCCCCCGTGGTCAAGCTGTACACGCCGGACGCCGGCGCGACCTGGCTGCTGACCGAGATTGATCCCGATGACCACGACCACGCCTTTGGTCTTTGCGACCTGGGCCTGGGGGCGCCGGAAATCGGCTGGGTCAGCCTGGGCGAACTGGCGACGGTGCGCGGGCGGCTGGGCTTGCCGATCGAGCGCGACCTGTCTTTCCACGCCGAGAAGCGGATGAGCGTCTATGCGTGCGATGCGCGGCTGGCCGGGCGAATCGCTGTCTGATCCCGCATTGGGGCTGCATTGAGCAGCCTCTTGCTCTAGGCGTCAGCCTGCGGCTCAGGCCACCTGCAAAGAGCCTACGGCGCCCATCAGCATATCGACCACATCGGGAGCAGTGATGATCTCGAAGCGCGCGTCCATCTGTTCGGCAGAAAGGCCATTGTGCAGCATGCACGACTTGCAAATGGCCACCCGGCCACCTTCGGCCAGGTATTTGCTCAGCAGGTCGGCCGCGGGCTCGAAGGGCTGACCAATATTGATGCCGTCGGCCGTGCCCGGAACGCCCAGTGCAACGCCCTCGGCCATGAGGATCAGGCAAGCCGAATGGCCCTTGAGCCGCGCGTTAAGCGCCATAGTCAGCGCGACGGTCATCTTGTCGGCGTTGCCAGGGCCGTGGAACAAGGTTGAAACAAAGGCTGCTGTCTGAAGCATGCGTTTTCTCCTTCGCTCAAGCTTGGGCCGGTGCGGAAAATTCATTGAATGCGGCCACTGCATTGGCCGCGTACATGGCCACTGGGCCACCACCCATGTAGATGGCAACGCCCAGGGCCTCGTGGACTTCCTCGGTGCTGGCACCCAGGCGCGCCAGCGCCTTGGTGTGAAACCCGATGCAGCCATCGCAGCGCGCAGCCACCCCCACGGCCAAGGCGATCAGCTCCTTGGTTTTGGGGTCGATGACACCTCCCGCCATGGCGGCCTTGCCCATGTCGCCAAAGCCTTTCATCACGCTCGCCTGGGTCTTGTGCAGTTGGGCCAGGTTGGTCGAGATGGTCTGAGTGAGTGATTTGTAGTGCGGGACGGTCATGGGATAGCTCCTGGTTTCGGGTTGATGAAGTGGATGGGTGCCCCCTGTCCTGTCGCGCGGACAGGGGCTTTCCTGAAAGATATAATTTAGCGCGAGCTAAATTAGACAATGCTAAACTATATGCGTCAACTTCCCCTGAAGACATGACCCAGCGCAAATCCGACATTGAGCTGTTGCAGGACAGCGCCGAGCAGGCAGCGGCATTGCTACAGGCGGTGGGAAACCCCAGCCGGTTGGTGATGTTGTGTCTGCTGATCGTCCACGGTGAGATGACCGTGGGAGCCCTCAACGAGCAGGTGCCTCTGAGTCCATCGGCGCTCTCGCAGCATCTGGCCCGGATGCGCGAGGAAGGTCTGGTGACTTACCGGCGTGAGGCGCAGACGCTGTACTACCGCATCGAAGACCCGAACGTGGCCAAGCTCATCGCCACGCTGAAGGACATCTTCTGTCCTTGATTCCTTTCATTCTGGAACCCACACGATGACCTTGAAGACGCTTTCTCCCGAAGCTGCTGGCGCGCTCCTCGCGCAGGGTGCTGTCCTGGTGGACATTCGCTCCGCCAACGAACATGCGCGTGTGCGCATTGCGCAGGCTCGCCACATCCCTTTGGCGAAATTGGCGCAAGGCGCCATGCGCTTCGAGGGGGCGAGCGCCGTCATCTTCCATTGCCGCTCGGGTGCTCGCACGCTGATGAATGCGCAGTTGCTGGACGGCTGTGCGGCCTGCGATACCTACCTGCTCGAAGGCGGGCTCGATGCGTGGAAGCGCGCCGACCTGCCCATCGTCACCGACGCTCGCCAGCCGCTGGAGTTGCAGCGGCAGGTGCAGATCGCCGCTGGCGCAGCGGTGTTCGCGGGGACGGCACTGGGCGCCACGCTGTCGCCGTGGTTTTACGCACTGTCCGGTTTCATCGGTGCCGGCCTGGTATTCGCGGGCGTGAGCGGATTCTGTGGCCTGGCGCGCTTGCTGATGAAGGCGCCTTGGAATCGGAGGGCGTTGTCCAGTTGATTCGTTTCCCTTTTATCTTTCATAGGAGAACTCATGAAATCGAATGTTGGCGGAATTGACCGCGTACTGCGCATTGTGGTGGGCGTCGTGCTTATTGCCTTGGCTGCAACCAATACCGTGGGCTGGTGGGGTTGGCTTGGGGTGGTGCCACTGCTGACCGGGTTGATGGGCGCTTGCCCGGCCTATCGGCTGTTGGGCTTGAACACCTGCCCATTGAAGAAAAGCAAGTAAGCCGACCAGTGCCTCAATACAAAGGCCGCCCTCCGGGCGGCCTTTGCCGCTTTTATCGGCATCAATTACGCCGAGATGTTCCTGGGCTTCATCGACATTGCATCGGTGTATCCGTGCGAACTGGTCAAGAAGGTGCTGGGTCAGTGCCCGACGGCTTGGCGTGATGCCTTTGCGCCCCTGAATGCGGCGACCCGGCCTGTGCCGAATCGCCTCGGTCAACGGTGGCTCTCGGTCGGATGGGCTTCCAGCGTTTCGGGCTGTGAAGTTGCCAGCCATTCCATGAGGGTGTCGATGTCACCGTCCAGTTGATTGCGCGAGGTTTCGGCCATCAAGTACCAGGTCGCGCATCCGTCCGATCCGGCGGCCTTGTTCACCACGGCGTTGAGCTGCGCGCGCCACCTCAGCAATCGCTGCATTTCATCGCCGACTTGCTGGCGGTCGGTCGTCCAGGCCATCGTGGGCAGGAAGATGCCTCGCGGTGGCGGCATGGGCGTTACGGCTTCGGTGTGCGTGTGATCTGACATGCTGTTTCTCCAGAAGTTAGAGATCCCACGGTAGGCATCTGGCTGCAATCGAGCCATCCGAAATGTGCGCTATCTATCTGGTGGAGCTTTCGACATTGGCGCGTTCGGCTGCCATGTCTGTCGATGCAAGCCCCATGAGCTGCCATTGGGCGTCCCCGGCCCCTGGGAGATGGCCGGTCGCGCTGTCGTGCGCGTGGCGCATCGAGCCGCCTGCGGCGTCTCGCCCCTGACGGGCTTCCATCGTTCCCTCGCTCCGCTCGGCTGACGCCTCCGGCCCGGATTTCCAGATCCGGGCCTGCGCGCTTGCGCTTGCCGTGCGGTCGGCACACAGGGAAGGCCGTTGCCATGTCCAGCCGTCTTCCCTGACTCCATCACCTTGTCCGCGACTGTAGCCCGCGGCCGTGTGCCGTCAAGGCGCGCAGGGCCGTGTCCTCGGCTGCGCCTGCGGGCCGCACCAACCCTGCGCTTGTCTCCTTGACGGCCCCCGTCCACGGGCTCCCTTTCGTCGCGGGCGATGAACTCAGGAAAGACGGTGGCAACAGGGCCAACCGGGTTCCTCGTGCCGACCGCACCGAACAGCCGAAAGGCTGGGCTCCGAATCTTGGAATCCGGTGTGCGGTGTGAACAGCAAACCTCTTTTATCAGGAGAAAGACCATGCAACTCGCATCCCGCTTCGCTTCCCGTTCCCCTTCGCTGCGCAGCGACTACCCGCTGTCCGATGACCAGATTCGCAGCGTGGCCCCGTCCATCTTCGCGGACGCCCCGCACGAGAGCCGTTCCGAACGGTACAGCTACATCCCCACCGCCGCCGTCCTGACCGAGCTTCGCAAAGAAGGCTTCCAGCCTTTCATGGTGACGCAAACCCGCGTGCGCGATGAAGGCAAGCGCGAGCACACCAAACACATGCTACGCCTGCGCCATGCCAGCCAGATCAACGGCGCGGAGGCCAACGAAATCGTGCTACTGAACTCGCACGACGGCACGAGCAGCTATCAGATGCTGGCCGGAATGTTCCGCTTCGTTTGCAGCAATGGCCTTGTGTGTGGTGACACCGTGGCCGATGTGCGCGTGCCCCACAAAGGCGACGTGGCCGGTTCCGTCATCGAAGGCGCTTTCGAGGTGTTGAGCGGCTTTGAGCGGGTGAAGGAATCGCGCGACCTGATGCGTGGCATCACCTTGGACGATGGCGAATCCGAAGTGTTCGCCCGTGCTGCGCTGGCGTTGAAGTACGACGACCCCGACAAGCCCGCGCCCATCACTGAATCGCAAATCCTGATGCCGCGCCGGTTCGATGACCGCCGCCCCGACCTGTGGAGCGTGTTCAACCGCACGCAGGAGAACTTGACCAAAGGCGGATTGCATGGCCGCAGCGTCAACGGACGCCGCCAGCAAACCCGACCCGTGCAGGGCATTGATTCCGATGTGCGCCTCAATCGCGCCCTCTGGATGCTGGCCGATGGCCTGCGCCTGTTGAAAGCCTGAATCCCCATGCGGCAGAGGCAGGCAGCAGCCTTTGCCGCTTTCTTCGCTGCTGCATTTCCTAACCGCAAGGAGCTATCACCATGAACGCCATCACCCAAACCGCAGCCCGCGCCATCCAAGCCCCCGCGCTGGAAGCTGCCGACCCGACCAAGAACCTGATTCTGGTTCCGCTGTCGCGGCTGGTGCTGCGCCCCACGGGCCGCAACGTGCGCAAGATCCCGCGCATGTCCATCCCTGAACTGGCCGCGAGCATCCAGCGCGTGGGCCTGCTGCAAAACCTCATCGTGATTGCATCCGCCGATGGCGAGCATTACGAAGTCGTGGCCGGTGGCCGTCGCCTCGCGGCCCTCAAGCTGCTGGCGAAAAAGCACCGCATCGGCAAGGAATGGGAGGTGCCTTGCCTGCTGGTAGCCGATGGCACGGCCCGCACCGCCAGCCTCACCGAGAACGTGCAGCGCGAAGCCATGCACCCGGCAGACCAGTTTGAAGCCTTCGCGGCGCTGGTGGCCGAAGGCCGACCCATCGAGGACATTGCGGCGGATTTCAGCGTTACGCCGCTGGTGGTGCAGCGTCGCTTGAAGCTGGCGAATGTCTCGCCGCGCCTGATGGCGGACTATCGGGCCGATGCCGTCACGCTCGATCAGTTGATGGCCTTGTCCATTACCGACGACCACGCCGCGCAGGAAACCGCGTTCTACGATGCCCCGCAGTGGCAGCGCCAACCGTCCGCGCTGCGCGAACGCCTCACCGAACGCGAAATCGACGCTTACCGGCATCCGCTGGTGCGCTTCGTCGGGCTGGACGGCTACGAAGCCGCAGGCGGCGGCATCCGCCGCGACCTGTTCGCGGAAGGCGATGCGGGCGTGTACCTCAACGACGCCGCGCTGCTGGAACGGCTGGCGCAAGACAAGCTGGCACGCATCGCCGCCGCTGTCCGCGCCGAGGGTTGGGCGTGGGTGGATGCCACGCCGGGCGTGACCCATGCCGATCTGCACGCCTTCCAGCGTGCTCCGAGGGAACGGCGCGAGCCGAATAAGCGGCAAGCCGCACGCATCGAGAAGCTGCAAGCCAAGATGCAGGAGGTTGCCGAAGCGGTGGATGCTGCGATGGACGCCGACGATGAGGACAAGGCCGACGTTTTGCAGGAGGAAGGCGAAGCCCTGGGCGAGCAGCTGCAGGCACTGGAAGATGGCTTGCAGGACTACGGCGCGAACGTGAAGGCCGCAGCCGGTGCCATCGTCACCATCGACCGCAACGGCGAGGCCGTTATTTATCGCGGCCTGATGCGCGAGGCCGAGGCCAAGGCGCTGCGCACGCTGGAACGGCTGCGCCAAGGGTTCAGCGGCGAGAGCGCCGAGAACGACGACGAAGGCGACACGGAGGATGAGACGCAAGCCCCAGCCATGTCCGACCGGCTGGCACAACGCTTGAGCGCCCACCGTACCGCCGCGCTGCAAATCGAAGTCGCACGACATCCGCAAGCTGCGCTGGCTGCCGTGGTGCATGGCATGGTGCAGGCCGTCTTGCAGGAAAGCCGCTATGGCTTCAAGCGTAGTTCCTTGCCGCTGGGCGTGAGCCTGAAACCGCACGACCGGCTGGAAGGCATGGCCCCGGATTGGCCTCACTCCGCCGCCGCCGTGGCGCTGCGCGAACTGCAACAGGTGGCGGGCGAAGCCTTGCCGGAGGACAGCGCCGAACTGTTCGCCGCGCTGCTGGCGATGGAGCAAGGCGAACTGGTCAAGCTGCTGGCCGTGTGCGTGGCTTCCACGGTGGACGTGGTGACGCCCCGCGCCACGCCGCACCAGCCCGGCGAGGAACTGGCGCAGGCCGTTAGCCTCGACATGGCCGCATGGTGGCAGCCGACCGCCGAGGGGTATTTCAAGCACGTCCCGAAGGCGGCAGTTCTGCAAGCCGTGGGCGAGTACGCTCCCGATCAGGTTTCCCGGCTGGCGAAGCTGAAGAAGACCGACATTGCCAGCGAAGCCGAGCGGCTGGCCGATGGCACGGGCTGGATGCCTGCCATCTTCAAGGCCGAAGGCCCGCAGGATGCCGCGCAGGAGGCAGGCCCGGAGCAGGACGCCCCGGAGGATGCCGAGGAAATGGCGGATGAACCCGCCGAGGCGCTGGCCGCTTGACCCACGCCGAAGGCAAGCGCCCCGGCTTCGACCGGGGCGCTTCGCTGAAAGGAGACGCCCCCATGACCCGCACCACCACCAGCCGCCCGCGCATGGCGGCGGTCTATGCACCCGGCACGGTGCGCGCCCGCCGCTGGCACGGCGATGGCGACGTGCGCGGCTACCGCCCGCCCTCGGGCTGGTCGGCCCGCGCTGACCTCACCGACATACATCCCATCACGGGCCGCGCCTTGCCGCGTGCAGTGTGGTGGATCATCGAGACGAAGGAATGACCGCGTTCAGCACCGCGCCCAGATCGTTCCGTCCTGGGCGCGGTGAAACGCAAAATCCGGGCGCGGCGGTGGCCGCGCCCGGTGTTGAAACCGAATAGCCGGGGCATTACGCCGCCGCCTTCGCTGGCACTCAGGCGGCGGCGTTGAAGGCATCGCTGTACTGCGCGATGCCTTCGGGCACTGGCCCGTGGAAGGCCAGTGCCATGAAATAGCCGGGCGGCACGCCCGGCAGTTGCAGGCCCGCATGGGCCTGGAAGCCAAAGCGCCCGTAGTACGCGGGCTCTCCGAGCAGCACACAGCCTGCGGCCTGCATGGCCCGCAGTTCAGACAGCGCCTGTTTCATCAGGCGCGAGCCGATGCCGTGCCCCTGCCTCTGCGGCAGGACGGAGATCGGCCCCAGGCCGTACCAGCCTTTGGCCTTGTGGCCGTGGTCGTTGGTGATAGTCACGGGCGACAGGGCCACATGGCCGATGACCTGACCATGTTCTTCGGCCACGAGGGAAAGCGCCAGTTCGCCAGCATCGCGCAGCGCACGCACGATGAATTGCTCCGTGTGGCTGGTGTGCGGTGCATTGGCGAAGGCGGCAATGGTCACGGCTTCGATGGCGGCAATGTCGTTCGTGGTTTCGTGTCGTAGCTGGATGGTCATGGTGTTCTGCGTTCTCTGCTGAAAATATAGAACGGCCTGGGCGTGTCGGCGCGATGCGCCGCCGGGCTTTCGGGCCGCGCCCCGTGCCGACTTCGCTGTCACGGCCATTCGGCTTCAATCCCTCACGCCTTCGCGCCTGCGGCGCTGCGCGCTTCGCTTGCCTCCGAGGGATCGGCGCAAGGCCCATCCCCGCCGCGCAGGCTTGGCGCCCCTCGATACCGCCGAACCGGCTACGCCGGATCGGCAGGCCAGCGCCCCGCTGCAATGGACGAGGCTTGGCGAACACGCTAGAGCTTGCTGCGGCAGGTTGTGCGAATCGGTGCCGTCCTCAACGCTGGCGGTTCTCGCCCATCACGTCACGAAGGACGGTTCACGGACATCCCGCCCGGCATCGCTATGGAGCTTCCACGCCACGCCTCAAGACCGGCGCCCCAAGGTGCGGCCGGGGCGTTCTCGCTTGTCGTCGGGTGGTTGACCTGGCCCGCGTCAGTGGGCGAGCCGGTGCAGCCTTCGTGCGGGGATGCCGAGCCAGCCCTGTCTCCTTTCGGAGCGGTTCGGCCCAAGGCGTCCTTGTGTTGTTGTGAATCCTGGCGGTGGCGCGGCTGCGCCTCGGGCTTCATGGCTGCAACCGTCCAGCGAAAACAATTTCCCCTCTGCTGCGCAGATTCCTCGCGGGACAAATTCTTTTCGCCTCCCGGCTCTCCACTGTGTTGCGACCGCAAGCGGTGCAGCCCGCCCGTCCCCCGCCGGCCGGATCACAACAAGGACGCGATGGGCGCGAACCTTGTTCAACCGAATGGAGAAAACATCATGGCCAACATCGGCAGCTTCACCGCAGACAAAGACGGCTTCACCGGCACGCTTCGCACCCTGACGCTCAACGTCAAGGTCAAGCTGGTTCCCAACGACAAGGGTGACAACGAGAAAGCCCCGGACTTCCGCTTGCAGGCCGCCAGCCACGATATCGGCGCGGCGTGGAAGAAGACCAGCGAGGCCGGGCGGGAATACATCTCCGTGACCCTCGACGATCCTTCGTTCCCGGCCACGGTCTACGCCCGCCTGATCGAAGGCGAGAACGGCACACACGACCTGATCTGGTCGCGCAGCAAGCCCCAGGCGGCCTGACGGCCGCCAGCGCCCCGCCCGCGCGGCGGGGCGCTGTGCTGCTTTCGCGGCACTTCAAGGAAGGCAACACCAACGCCTGGGCTGCGCCGTGTCGAGTTGCTTCCTGGGTATTGCAGCCTTCGGTTCAAGAACGGCCGGGCGTGTCGGTGCCTTGCACCGCCGGGCTTTACGGGCTGCGCCCCGTGCCGACTTCGCCGTCACGGCCATCCGGCTTCAATCCCTCACGCCTTCGCGCCTGCGGCGCTGCGCGCTTTGCTTGCCTCCAGGGGAAAGCCCTGCGGCCTATCCCCGCCGCGCGATGCTTGGCGCCCCTGCAGTCCCCGAACCGGCTGAGCCGGATCGGCCACGCCAACGCGGTCGCGCGCTATGGCGTGTCACTCTTCTTCGCCACAGTCTCCAACTCCTGGCGCACCTGCACCAGAAGCTGATCGACCTGCTGCAGGTCGTCGCCGGCATAGGCCAGGGTCAGCAGCGTGAGCGGGTGCACCTCCATGACCTCGCACAGCTCGGCCAGCTTGTTCAGGGTCGGACTTTTGAGGTCGCGCTCCAGCGTGCTCATGTAGGTGCGGCTGGACACGTCGGAGAACGCCTCCTGGCTCAATCCACGCGCTTTCCTGATGGTCTTCAATGCCTCCGACAATGTATGTTTCGCTGCCAACCCTGGATCTCCCCAAAATCCAAGATGACAGCCGATTGCGCCCTATAGGACTACAATCTATAGTGCTCAACTATGCCCGCCTGCCGCTTTCGTGCTTTTACGGAAATCCGTATCTGCGGCTTCTCGCAGAAGTGCAAAGCCGCATCCGTGCCTTTCCACAAACCCGCCGATGCGGTTTTGCGCTTTCACGCTTCGGCGGTTTTGTGCGAATGAGGTGACGCCCATGAACCAGCTCATCTCCGAGGACGAGCGCAGGCTGTTGCTGGAACACGGCCAGGCCCGCGCCGCTGGCCGGGCCATCGACCCGCTGCCCGTGGTGCGGCTGTTCACGCCGGACGCACACGCCACCTGGCTGCTGGTGTCGCTCGACCCCGCCGACGGCGATACGGCCCATGGCCTGATCGACTTGGGGATCGGCATGCCCGAGCTGGGCGAGATCAAGCTGTCCGACCTCGCATCCATCGTCGGGCCGCGCCAGCAGCCCGTGATGCGGGACCGGTATTTCCGGGCGGTGCGCCCGTTGTCGGAGTACCTGCGGCTGGCCCAGGAGAATGGTTCCGTCCTCGATTGAGCCGTTCGCGCCCCGGCCAAGCCGGGCGCATTGAGACTATTTCGGTCTTGCTCCAGACCCGTCAGGTCTTAATCCGCACTGTTGCACCAAACCAGTGCCACCCTGACGCAAACGGTCATGACGCCAGCCGTGCCATCGGGCACGGTGGATAGCGCAGGAGGCCGCATTTCCTCGCGCGCCACCGTCGCATTCAGACGATCCGCGCAATCCATCGGATGCTTTTCGTCTTGACACGCAAGTTACTAATCTACCAGCTTATTCACGATTGGATGCTAGTTCGATGCGGTGACGTTTGCGTGTGAAACCGGTG
Organism: Comamonas sp. wu1-DMT; assembly: GCF_040187805.1. Taxonomy (NCBI): domain Bacteria; kingdom Pseudomonadati; phylum Pseudomonadota; class Betaproteobacteria; order Burkholderiales; family Comamonadaceae; genus Comamonas; species Comamonas sp. wu1-DMT. The sequence goes on along the minus strand of NZ_JBANEM010000018.1, from coordinate 30,961 downwards.
ACGGTAGTCCTGCTCTACGGGAGCTTGCGTCATGGCCGAACCGCACCACCTCGCGCACTGGTATCCGACCGCCGCCTACCTCTACGTGCTGTGCCTGGATACGCTGGCACTGGCCTGGGAGTATCTGCGCCGCCATCCCGACTACCGGCTCGACTGGCTGCACCGTGCGCGCCGCCTCGATGCTGCGCATCGCTGGGGCTTGCGTCTGCTGGAAGACCCGGCCCTGGATGCGCGTGACGCGCATCCGGCCTGGCTCCCCGGCCATGGGGCCGTGGTGCAGCTCTACCCTGACGCTGATCCGCCATCCAACGCTGCTGCATTCGACTTCTGGTGCATCCCCGGTCACAAGCAACTGTTGCATGACGGCAAGGGCCTGGCGCTGATCGCGCGCAGTTCAGGCCATTGTCTGCGCTATGCGCTGGCGCCTGGCCTGGAGGACGGCATGGCCGTGGCTTACGCCCACCGCGGTCGCGGCACCACGCATGTGCCCGACACGCCTGCGCCAATGGCGCGGCCCAGGCCACCGCCTGCGGCGCTGCTGGAGTTGCACACCCTGCAGGCGCTCGACGCCACCCTCGCGGGTGCGTCCTTGCGCGACGTGGCCGAGGGCTTGTTCGGCGTCGATGCCGCGGCCGGTTGGTACAGCGATGGCGGCCTGCGCTCCAAGGTGCGCCGCCTGGTGCGGCGTGGCGATGCGTTGATGCGCGGCGGCTATCGCCGCCTAGCACAACTGTCGTCGCTTGAGAAGGGTCGTTTTGAAGAGAGCACAAAACGACCCTGAGCAAGAGGGCTTCGTTTTCTGAGACTGCCTCCATCCGGTTGCGCTGTGTGGCCGGAGCCCTGCAACCGATGGAGGTTCTCACCATGCGTCCTGCTCCCTTGCGGCCTGCCGCCGCTCCCATTGCTTCCGCTGCGCAGCCGCAGCGCTATCTCACCAACGACGAGGCCGCAGAGTATTTGCGCCTGTCGCCCCGCACCCTGGAGAAACAGCGCGTGCTGGGTGGCGGCCCCAAGTTCCGCAAGTTCGGCCGCCGCGTCATGTACGCCGTGGCCGACCTCGATGCCTGGGCTTCCGAGCGCAGCTTCGAGAGCACATCAGATCCCGAGTACGCCGAGCAGCATTCGGCGGACAGCCGTGCGCGTTGATCGCTTGCGCGCGGGTGGCCTTCGCCATGTCCAGCCCATCCGGGGCAGTCAGGCAGGAGCGCGAACAGCTCGATCTGTTCCGCGCCTTGCCGGGCGACATGGCGCCGCGCGACAGCCAGGACCTGATGGCCTTTCCGTTCTTCTCGCTGGCGAAGTCGCGGCGCACGGCGCCGATCGACTTCCAGGCCAGCGGCGTGACGATCCGCGTGGAGGGGACGCAGGAGCATGGCATCGCGACGATTTGGGACGCGGACGTGCTCATTTGGGCGGCCTCGCAGATCGTGGAGGCGCGCGACGCGGGCTTGCGTCCGTCGCGGCTGATGCAGGCCACGCCCTACGAGATCCTGCGCTTCATTGGGCGCGGTACATCGCTGCGCGACTACCAGCGCCTCAAGGCGGCCTTGGATCGCCTGCAATCGACCACCGTGGCCACGTCGATCCGCGAGACGACCGGGCGGCGGCTACACCGCTTCTCGTGGATCAACGAGTGGAAGGAACTCGCCGATGCCAAGGGCACCCCCTTGGGGCTGGAACTGATCCTGCCGGACTGGTTCTATGGAGGCGTGCTGGATGCGGCACTGGTGCTGACCATCGACCCGGCGTATTTCCAGCTCACGGGCGGGATCGAGCGATGGCTGTACCGCCTGGTGCGCAAGCACGGCGGGCGACAGCCTGGCGGCTGGCAATTCGACTTCCGGCACCTGCACCGCAAGTCGGGCAGCACGGCCAAGCCCTACGACTTCGCCTGCGACCTGCGCGCCCTGGTGGCGCGGCAGTCGCTGCCGGGCTACGTCCTGGGCATAGAGCGGCTGAATGGCGCCGAGCTGCTGACGTTCCGGCCAGGGCGTCCCGTGCCGCCCACGGCACGGGGATAACCGGGGCAAAGCCTGTGGACGGACTCGTGCTATCAGGCGTGCCAGGTGTCGTGCTATCAGGCGTGGGACTATCGTGCTATCAGGCGTGTCCATCGGCCGCAAAGCCAATGCTGGCACGGGTTTCGGCCTCCCTTAACTTCCCTAACTTAAAACCTCTAACTGGTAGTAGCAGCGCCGCGCCGCGGTGGACAACCACCACGCGGCCAGAAATGCAGCAGCAACAGCCGGGCTCTCCAACGCGGAGGGCCAGGCCATGATCGTCGCGCTGCTCAACCAGAAAGGCGGCGTGGGCAAGACCACGCTCGCCACCCACATCGCCGGCGAGCTGGCGATGCGCGGGCAGCACGTCGTGTTGCTGGACGCTGATCCGCAGGGCTCCGCGCTGGACTGGACGCAGCGCCGCAGCCAGCAAGGTTTGCCACGGCTGTTCAGCACCGTGGGCCTCGCACGCGAAACGCTGCACCAGGAAGCGCCAGAACTGGCCCGTCGCGCCGATCACGTCGTCATCGACGGCCCGCCACGCATCGCGGCGCTGGCGCGCTCCGCGCTGCTGGCGGCCGAGCGCGTGCTGATCCCCGTGCAGCCCAGCCCCTACGACCTGTGGGCCAGCGCCGAGATGGTGGCGCTGATCCGCGAAGCGCAGGTGTTCCGGCCTGCGCTACGCGCGGCCTTCGTCATCAACCGGCGCGTGAGCACCACCGTGATCGGACGCGAAGCGCGCCAGGCGCTCGCCGACCAGCCGCTTCCTGCGCTGCGCTCGGAAGTGCATCAGCGCATCGTGTTCGCCGACAGCGTGGCCGCTGGTCGGCTTGCCCGCGAGACGGCGCCCGACAGTACCGCCGCGCGAGAAATCACCGCGCTGGTGGACGAACTTCTGCGGTGGCCGACATGACTGCGAAGCCGCCACCCAGCAGCAAACGCACGGCCAAGCATGTCTGCATCGGCGCGCGTCCGCCTGCGAATCCGCACGCCGAGGCGTGGATTCGCCAAGGCGATGCCGATGCGCTGGGTAAGGGCGACCTCTACACGGCCCGCCTGACCCTCGACATCACGCCCGCGATGCGGGCGCGCATCAAGGTATCGGCCTTCACGCAAGGCGTGACAGTGGCCGACTTGCTGCGCGCGCTGCTGGAGCGGGAGTTTCCAGAACACCGCAGGGAGAACACACCATGATCGCATCCGCTTTGCCTGCCGCTGACGCGGCCACGGCTGCAACGTCGCCATCACTCCCAGCACGTGCGGCGCGGCCTATCTCAACGCCGCTGACGCGCGTTTCGCTGGCCTTCCTGGAGCACCGTTTCAAGCTCTATCTGCGCTTTGGCGAACCGGCGCGCACGCTGCGGCTCGATCGCTGGCGCAGTCTCGCCGTGTTCATGCCCAACGCCGTGTTCTGCCGCATTCGCTGGCAGGCCAACGACTACGGCACCGTGCGCTGGCAGCTCATGGTCATGCAGGCGTGCACGCCGCTCGATGCAGCGCAGCGCATCCCCGGCGTGCAGCCGGGCGCGCGCCTGGTGCTGCACGCCGAGGGCGAGAACCAGGTGCGCGCCGTGCTGGAACGCATCGACGCCATCGAGGCGCTGGGCATCACGCCCGCTGCCGCTTCGCCCGCGTACTGGCGCACGCTCGCCAACCGGCTCGCTGCGCGCCTGCCGCTGCCCGAATACACCGCCGAGCGGCACTCCGCTTGGCTCGCCGGGAGGGCACTGCCATGACCGCCGTTTCCACTTCCGGCACCACGCCGCATCCTCGCTCGCACCGCGCACGTTTGCGCGCTCGCCTCGTGTTGGCGGGCCTGTCCGCCTGCGGCCTCGCTGCGCTGGCCTGGGCGTCCTTCGTGCATCCACTGCCGCGCCTGACCTACAACCCGTCCGACAGCGTGGCGGTCGGCTGGTATCGCGTCGATCCGCTCGACCCTCGCGCCAGCTCGCCGCCACGTCCGTTGTCCGTGGGCAGCATCGTGCTGGTGCCGCTGCCCGCCGAGGCTGCCGCGCTCGCTGCGCAGCGCGGCTACCTACCAACGCGCATCTCGCTGCTCAAGCGCGTAGGTGCGGTGGCGCCGCAAGAGGTGTGCATCGCTGACGGCAGCGTCCGCATCAACGGCGTGCCTTCGGCCGCCGTGCTGCCTGCCGACCGCTGGGGCCGCCCGCTGCCATCCTGGCAGCAGTGCCGCCGCCTTCGGCCTGGCGAGCTGTTCCTGCTCAGTGTCACCAATCCGGCGTCGTTCGACAGCCGGTATTTCGGGCCGGTCAGCGCATCCGCCGTGGTCGGCGTCGCGCATCCGGTCTGGCTGGAATCCCGCCCATGATGGCCGTCGATTCGCTGCACGTTGCCGTGCATCTCATCGTGCCATCGGGCGTGTCGTCCTGCTGGTCGTCGCCGTGTCGTCGCGCGTGCAGTGCGGGTGCCAATCCTGCGCATTGGGCACCGCACTTCGCGCTGCCTTCGGCGCAGCCGTCCAACGTGCAGGCGTCTTGCCTCGAACGCGCCCGGCCTGCGGCCGTGTCCGCGTTCGCCGGCGCGCTGGCTGCTCGCGCAGCAGCGCCGCCGGGCCGCCGCTGCTCCGAGCGACAGCGAGGGGCAAAGGCGGAAGGCAAGACAAAAGGGGGCGGCACCTGTCGGCCCGCAAAGCCAGTCTGCACGTGGGGGGGGCGAGGCACGCAGCGGCTTTGCCGCCGTGCCGCTTGGGGCGTGAGGCACGCACCGATACAGGCATGTCCGCGTGCTTCGCACGCCCGGACACGCCAGAGTTTGCAGGGAGCGCAGGCATGACCAACCGCCGCGACGATGATTTCCGCATCCGCCCCAGCGCACCGAAGAACCGGGGCCAGGGCTTCGTATCCAAGGTGCTCCAGCAGGCAGGCAAGGCCAGCGGCGGCAAGTCCACGGTGCGCCGTCCTGGCGGCAGTGGCAAGGGCACCGGCCAGCGGCCCGGATCGCGCCTGGGACGCGGCCACACGGCGGCGCGCTTCGCAGGGGCGAAGCTCACGCCTATGTCGCGGCGCGTGACCATCAAGACACTACTGGTCAACCAGCAGCGGGCCAGTCCGCAGTCGCTCGCCAAGCACCTGCGCTACATCGAGCGCGACGGCGTGGGCCGCGACGGCGAACCGGGTCGGGCCTATGGGCCGCAGACCGACGAAGCTGATCTGAACGCATTCAAGGAGCGCTGCGCCGATGATCGGCACCACTTTCGCTTCATCGTTTCGCCCGAGGAAGGGGCCGAGCTGGAAGACCTGCGCACCTACACGCGGCACCTGATGGGACGCATGGAGGCCGACCTGGGCACGCGGCTGGAATGGGTGGCGGTCGATCACTGGAATACCGACAACCCGCACACCCACCTGATCGTGCGCGGGCGCGACGACACCGGCAAAGACCTCATCATCGCGGGCGACTACATCACTGATGGTTTTCGTCATCGCGCCGCCGAGCTGGCGACCGAATGGCTGGGGCCACGCACCGAGCTGGAGATCCAGCAGACCTTGCAGCGCGAGGTGGAGCAAGAGCGGTGGACTAGCCTGGATCGCACGTTGAAACGCGAGGCCGGCGAGGATGGCCGGGTACAGATCGAACGCTTCAACGAACCGACGTTGCAACGCCAGCGCCTGCTGCTGATCAGCCGCCTGCAACGCTTGCAGCACCTGGGCCTGGTCGACGAGACGCAGCCCGGCAGTTGGGCCGTCCATGCCGATGCCGAGAAGACCTTGCGCGCCCTGGGCGAGCGTGGAGACATCATCCGCACCATCCAGCGGGCCATGAGCGGCCAGCCGCGCGAGCTGGCGGTGTTCGAGCCGGGCGACGATGGCCGAACTATTCTCGGCCGCGTAGCCGCGAAGGGGCTGGCCGACGAACTGCGCGACCGGGGCTATCTGGTCATCGACGGCGTGGACGGCAAGGCCCACTACGTCGCGCTCAATGCCCGCGACGAGCTGGCGAACTATCCCAGCGGCGCCGTGGTGGAGGTGAAAGGATCGGCCGACGTGCGCGCGGCGGACAAGAACATCGCCGCGCTGGCGAGCGATGGCTTGTACCGTACCGACCATCACCTCGCCATCGCCCAGGGGCAGGCCGTGCCCGGCCGCGATCCGCAGGAAGTCGTCGCGGCCCATGTCCGCCGACTGGAAGCCTTGCGCCGCGCCGGCATCGTGGAGCGTGTGGCCGAAGGTCTATGGAAGGTGCCGGACGATCTGCCCGAGCGTGGCCGTCAGTACGACGCGCAGCGCCTGGGAAGCGTGGCCGTGGAACTGAAATCGCACCTGCCCATCGAGCGGCAGGCCCGCGTGATCGGGGCCACCTGGCTCGACCAGCAACTGATCGGCGGCGGCTCGGGCCTGGGCGACCTGGGCTTTGGCGGCGAGGCCAAACAGGCCATGCAGCAGCGCACCGACTTCCTGGCCGAACAGGGGTTGGCCGAGCGGCGCGGGCAGCGCGTGATCCTGGCGCGCAACCTGCTGGGCACGCTGCGCAACCGGGAGCTGGCGCAGGCCGCGAAGGACATTGCAGGCGAAACGGGCCTGGAGCATCGGCCCGTGGCCGACGGGCAGCGCGTGGCCGGCATCTACCGGCGCAGCGTCATGCTCGCCAGCGGGCGCTACGCGATGCTTGATGACGGCATGGGCTTCTCGCTGGTGCCGTGGAAGCCGGTGATCGAACAGCGATTGGGGCAGCAGCTTTCCGCGACGGTTCGCGGCGGCGGGGCGTCCTGGGAGATTGGGCGGCATCGGGGGCCAACCATTTCTTGAGTCAAGGTAAAGCCACAAGCCGGTGGGCAAAATTAGATTTTATCCATAGATGGGTGATCAATCCAAAGCGTTACCAAAGGTTGGGATGTCAAAATTAGAATTATCTGTAATTTCGGATACACGGCCACATTCAAAGGCACGCTATCGCGTATATGGATTGATGGTTTCCGACCAGTGCCGCATGCGCCTTCCGCAGAATTTGGGGCAAATCCACGATGAAGAGAATAATTTGGACGTTCTGGTTTTTTGCGCTGGCATTGAGCGCTTTATGGCTTTTTACCGATACGCTCTGGCCTGCACAGTCCAACTACTTCGCCCTGCGAACGGTATGGATTCAATACAGCGGCGTACTGGCCATCGGCGCGATGTCCGTGGCGATGATGTTGGCCACGCGCCCGGCGTGGCTGGAGCCCAGCTTGAACGGACTGGACAAGATATACCGCCTGCACAAGTGGCTCGGCATCGCTGCTCTGGCCGCTGCAACAGTACACTGGCTGTGGGCGCAGGGTACTAAATGGGCCGTAGGCTGGGGCTGGCTGACGCGCCCCGCGCGCAAGCCCCGCGCAACGGCTGATTCAATGGGCTCCATTGAATCGGCGCTGCGTGGCTGGCGTGGACTGGCCGAGGACTTGGGCGAATGGGCCTTCTACGCCGTCGCCGTGCTACTGGTGCTGGCTTTGGTTAAGCGCTTTCCCTACCGGCTGTTCGCCAAGACGCACCACTGGATGGCAGCGATCTACTTGGTGCTGGCCTTCCACACCTTGGTGTTGGTGCAGTTCTCCTACTGGGCCCAGCCCGTGGGCTGGGCTTTGGCTATGCTGCTGGCGAGCGGCACGGTATCGGCGGTGTGGGTGCTGCTGGGCCGAGTCGGTGCGCAGCGCACCGCGCACGGTGTCATCGAATCGCTGCAGACCTACCCTGCGCTGAACGTGCTGGAAACCACCCTGCGGATGGACCCGGGCTGGCCCGGCCACCGGCCCGGACAGTTTGCCTTCGCCATGTCCAACCCGAAAGAAGGCCCGCACCCCTACACGCTAGCCTCAGCCTGGGTGCCGGAAGACCGGCGCATTACCTTCATCACCAAGGCGCTGGGCGACCACACCCGCCGGCTGCCTGAGCGCCTACGGGTAGGCGACCAGGTAACGGTCGAGGGGCCTTACGGCTGCTTCACTTTCGACGACGAGAAGGCCCGCCAGATCTGGATCGGCGCCGGCATCGGTATCACGCCATTCATTGCGCGCATGAAGTATTTGGCGCAGCATAAAGGCCAAGACGCACGCCCGGTCGATTTGTTTCATCCTACGAGCGACGTTGATCCGCAGGCCATCGAGAAACTGCGCGCCGACAGCCAGGCGGCCGGCGTTGTGCTGCACCTGCTCATCGACAAGCAGAACGGTCGCCTGACGGGTGAACGCCTGCGTGCCATGGTGCCGGGTTGGAAAGACGCCAGCGTCTGGTTCTGCGGCCCCACGGCCTTCGGCCGCGCGTTGCGCGCCGACCTGCTGGCCCAGGGGCTGGAGCCGGAGGCGTTCCACCAGGAGCTTTTCGAGATGCGCTGAATGGAAGAAAGCACATGCGCGTATTGATCGTGGAAGACTCGCAAACGCTGGCCGAAGCCCTGAGCCAGAGCCTTCAGTCGGAAGGCTATGCCTGCGATACAGCAGCCGATGGCGTGTCCGCGCTGAAGTTTCTTGCCAGCTACCGGTACGACGCCATCATTCTGGACTTGATGCTGCCCCGGCTGGACGGCTTTGGCGTGTTGCGCGCATTGGGCCGGGAGGCCCATGCCGCACCGGTGTTGGTGCTCTCCGCGCGCGAACTGCTCGACGACCGGGTGCGGGCCTTGGATGCGGGTGCCGATGACTACCTGACAAAACCCTTCGAGCTAGCCGAACTGCTGGCTCGCCTGCGGGCGCTAGTACGGCGTCCGCCGCAACGGGACGTTCCAGTTCTGCGCCACGGCGATCTGGAGGTCGATCCGCGCTCGCGCATCGCGAGGTTCAAGTGCATTGATCTTGGGCTCACGCCGAAGGAGTATGGACTGCTCGACTTGCTGCTGCGTCGGCGCGGCGCCACGCTGTCGCGCTCGCAGATTTTTGAACATTTGTACGACAGCCGCAGCGATGCATCGGACAAAGTGGTAGAGGTGATCGTCAGCACCTTGCGAACCAAGCTTGCCCTGTGCGGCCTGGATGAACTGATCGTGACACGCCGTGGCTTCGGCTACATCCTGCCCTGAACGATGGTACGTCCCGATTCCGAAGCCCTTTCTGATGCGAGTCAAGGCGGATCCTGGTCCTTGCAGCGGCGGCTGGCTGCCAGCTTGGTGATCTGCATTGGAGGAACCTTCGCGATCCTGTTTCCCGTCCTCGACTACTGGATTGACCACGAAATCTATCGACGGATGGATACCACCCTGATGCAACGATCAGCGGCGGTGGGGCGCGTGCTGCAGGAGTTGGATGCGAGAAAGCTCGAAAGCCTCATGCCGGAATATGAGCCTGGCGGGCATACCGAGTTCTTCACGGTCTTCGATTCGCAGACCCACCGGGCCTTGCTACGCTCTCCCAGCAGTGCAGGCGCCGAGCTATCGCTTGGCCCGGTGGAGCAAGGCACCCCGCGCTATTACGACGTGACACTTCCGGATGGCCACGCGGGCCGCGCGCTGGCGACGCGCGTGTCGGTAACTGGAGAGAGGTCTCAGCTATTAGTCGTCGCAACAGAACGCCGGGATTGGGATCAAACCGAGCGGCGCATCCACTTTGCGCTCTTGGGCGGTATTGTGCTGGCAACGCTGCTAGCGACGGGCCTGGCGCTGCTCATGGTTCGGCATATCGTGGTCATGCTGGAGCGGGTCGGCGAGCAACTGGCCGATCTGCGTTCGGATCGGCCGATTGCGCGGATCGGAGCGGACTTTCCCCGTGAACTGCGTCCATTTGCCGAAGCCTTCAATCAGGGCTTGCATCACCTGTATGTGGCCATTGTCCGCGAGCGCCGCTTCTCCCGCGATGTGGCCCACGAGTTGCGCACGCCCCTGGCGGAAATCCGCATCAGCGCAGAAAGCGCTTTGATCGATGCCGACCCGGCCCGAATCCAGCGCGCCCTGAATGCAATGATCCAGGCCAGTTCACGCATGCAGCGCAGTGTGGACACTCTGCTGTTGTTGGCGCGACTTGAGTCCGGCCAACACACAATGGCGCTGGATCCTCTGGATCTAACTGCTTTGCTGCGAGAGTTGCTGGCGGGACTTAACGTCCAGCAAATGGCACCCAAGTCACCCATCCGCGTGACTTTGCCTGAATCGGCATGGGTGCAAAGTGATCAGGGCGTGATCGAACGCATCCTCTCCAACCTCTTGCGCAATGCCATTGAATACGCGCCCGAAGGCGACGACATTCAATGTAGGTTGGAGCTCGAGGCATCCGGCTGGATGTTAACCATCGTCAACACAGCTCCCAATTTGCTGGCATCCGATCTAGATCAATTCGGCCTTCGCTTCTGGCGCAAGGATTCCGAAGGCGGCACGGCGCATCACGCTGGACTGGGACTGGCGCTGGCCCTGGCTCTCGCGCATGCCATAGAGCTGCCGCTGGCGTTCTCACTGGACAACGGTCGGCTGTCCGCGCGGCTTGGCCCTTGGCCACCGCTGCTCTGAGATTGACGCAGATCTACACCGCAGTGCCGAACATGGCTCCCACGCCCGCTGTCACCGCCATGGCAAATGTGCCCCAGAACGCGACGCGCAGCGCACTTTTGAAGAGCGGCGTACCACCCACGGCAGCAGCCGCAGCACCGAGCAGGGCCAGGAAGACAATCGCCGTCGCGACGATCCAATAGAGCAGGCTCTGCTCCGGCGCCAACAGAACCACGGCCAGCGGCATGGCCGCACCCACGGCGAAGCTTCCAGCGGACGCCATGGCGGCTTGCAGCGGGCGAGCGCTCAAGGTTTCAGAAATGCCCAATTCATCGCGCGCGTGCGCGCCCAGCGCATCATGCGCCATCAATTGCGTGGCGACCTGATCCGCGAGTCGATGATCCAGGCCACGCCGAACATAGATGGCCGTGAGTTCGCGATGTTCGGCTTCCGGACTGTTCTTCAGTTCATCACGTTCCCGCGCCAGATCCGCCTTCTCCGTATCAGCTTGTGAATAGACCGATACGAATTCGCCTGCAGCCATGGACATGGCACCGGCTACCAACCCCGCGATGGCCGTGGTCATGATGCTGGCATGGCTTGCATGGGCCGCAGCCACGCCTGCAACTAGGCTGGCCGTGGAAATGATGCCGTCATTGGCACCCAGAACAGCTGCGCGTAGCCATCCGATATGTTCAGTGCGATGACTTTCAGGGTGAGCGCGATGATGAAATTTTGTCATTGAAAAATCAAATCCATGTGAAGCAGCCCAAGGCCAGCAGTTCAGGTGCGATGACCGGGAAGCATGCGAACCAGTGTGTTGTCACGCATGACGTAGTGGTGCAACAGCGCCGCCATCGCATGCAATCCGATCAAGACATAGCCCAATGTCGCCAGCGCCTCATGGACATCCTTGAGTTGGCGCGACAAAGCAACGTCGGTGCCGATCAGAGAGGGAACGGGCAAGCCAAACAGAACAATCGGCTTGCCCGCCGCACTCAAGGTGAGCCATCCGAGCAGCGGCATGGCGAGCATGAAGCTGTAGAGCGCATAGTGCATGCCATCGGCGAGCGTGGCCTGCCAGCGTGGCATGGGTGGTTGGATCGCGGGCTTCACGCCCGCCTGGATGCGCACCCCGATACGGATCACGACGATCACCAGAACGCTGAGGCCCAATAGAAAGTGCAAGGACTTCATGGCGCCGCGCAACTCGCTGCCCTTGGGTGCCAGTCCGCGCAATTCCATGCTCGCATAGACCGCAATGATGAGAATCACGGTCAGCCAGTGCAAGCCTATGACCAAGGGACTGAAACGGTATTCGGAATTCTTGATGTCCATGGCGCATGGCCCCGATGTTTGAGATGGCAAAAAAGCGAACCGCTGGCTATCCTGGCTATCGGATCAAGTGACTGAGAAGTCAACTTACCGGCAGCTTGTGGCTCAAGACAAGCGGTTTTTTTCTGAATAGATCGTACAGAGAAAATTTCGCTTTCTCCAAAGCTTTCTCAAAGCTTCACCGAAGAACATGAGCTGATCTTTACAAGAGATCGACCGCATGTTTCGCCTCATTAACCTCGCGCACCGCTTCATATGCGACGAATTTTCAATTCGCGCTGTGTGCTCTCTACTCTGCTCTACGTCATTTGGGGCGGCACAAGCATGAGCTTCCCGACCTTGAAAGCGGCGGGCACCTCCAGCCGAACCAAGACCTTGGCCCTGTCCGCCGTCGGTGTGGCAGTTCTGGCTGCCGTAGGGTACGGCTGGTGGGCTTGGGCAACCCAGCAGACAACCGTAGCCGATAAAGACGCGAGCGAAGCTGTCGCCCAGCCGAGTGCTGGCGGCGTTCACCTCAATGCCACTCAGCTTCGCGCGCAGGGTGTGGAAACCGCACTCGTCAAGGATGCTGCAGTGATACCGCTGGATAGCTTACCCGCGCAGACGGTGGCACCACTCTCGGCTAGCGCGCAGGTCGTGGCGCCCTATGGCGGTGTGGTGACGCGCGTTCTGGTCGATGAAGGCGCCGCAGTGCGCCAAGGTCAGGCACTGGCGCGCATCCAGAGCAAGGACGTTCTGGCGGCGCAAGCCGATCTGGCGCGTGCCCGCACCGAAGCGGCGGTGGCTACGGCGCAGGCCCGGCGCGATGCCACGCTCTTGGCCGAGGGCATCATCCCAGCCACGCGCAACGAGCAAACCCAGGCGCGCGCGGCGGCTGCGCAAAGTACGTTGCAAGAGGCCAATGGCGCCCTCGCACGGCTTCGACCCGTTAGCGGCGGGCAGGCCGGCGAGTATGAATTGCTGGCGCCTTTGTCCGGGCGGGTGATGCGTCGTCACCTGAGCCTCGGGCTGGCGGTCGCGCCGCTCGACATCGCCTTCATAGTGGCTCAGCCTGGCCCGCTGGATGTCAGCGTCGCGGTTCCGCTGCGCTGGCGCTCGGATCTCCACCCAGGCTTGGAAGTGCGTCTTCCCGATGGCACGATCGCTCGCGTGACGGCTGTTGGTGGCGACACTGACCTCAGTAGTCAGAGCCTGCGGGTACGTGCCCGCGTCGATGCAGATCAGGCAGGGGCAGACCGCTATGCGGCCGGGCAGCAGATCAGTGTCGCGCTGTTGCTGCCAGCACCGCAGGGCACCTTGAGCGTGCCATCGTCCGCACTGCTGCCAGCGGGCAGCGCCCACGTGGTCTACGTTGCTGAGCCGTCATCGCAAGACAAGCACGGCGACCTACGCGTCCGCGCTGTTCCGGTGCGACTGCTGGGGCAAGACGAATCAGAGGCGTCAAGCGCCGTGCGTGCCGTCTCGCCAGACACTGCGCCGCTTGCGGCAGGCATGCAGGTCGTCGTGCGCGGTACGGCACTGCTTAAATCCATGATTCCATTGCAATGAGGGGCGACCACGCATGTTGTCCCGTCTGATTGAATTTTCCCTGCGCCAACGTGCGCTGGTACTGCTTGGCGTGCTGGCTTTGGCGGGTGCGGGCCTGGCGGCCTTCCTGCAACTGCCGATCGACGCCTATCCAGATATTTCCCCCACGCAGGTCAAGCTGATTATCAAGGCCCCTGGCATGACGCCCGAGGAGGTGGAGTCGCGCGTGATCACGCCGCTGGAGATGGAGTTGCTCGGTGTGCCGCGGGGCGTGATGCTGCGCTCCACGGCCAAGTACGCCATAGCCGACATCACGCTGGACTTTGCCGAAGGCAGCGACATCTACTGGGCGCGTCAGCAGGTGGCTGAACGCTATGCCGGCGTTTCGGGCAGCCTCCCCGAAGGCGTCAGCGGCGGGCTGGCGCCGATTTCGACACCGCTGTCGGACGTGTTCATGTTCACCATCGAAGGCGGTGGCCTCACGTTGAGCGAGCGCCGCGCCCTACTGGACTGGACGCTGCGCCCGGCCCTGCGCACGCTGCCCGGTGTTGCTGATGTCAACGTGCTGGGTGGAGAAGCCAAGAGCTTTGCTGTGGTGCCGGATCGCGCACGGCTTTCCGCTGCGGGCCTCAGCTTCTCTGATGTCATCACGGCGATCGGCCGCAACAACCGCAATGACGGTGCGGGCCGCCTGGATGCAGGCGAAGACACGCTGATCGTGCGCGCCGAAGGCGCGATCCACACTTTGGACGATTTATCCCGTCTGATCCTGCGCGCGGGGGCCAATGGTACGGCCCCAGTTCGCCTGGGCGACGTGGCCCAGGTGCGCATCGAAGGCGTGACGCGATATGGCGCCGTCACCCGGGACGGCGCGGGCGAAGCGGTGGAAGGCATCGTGGTGGCGCTGCGCGGGGCCGATGCCTCGGCGCTGGTCAAAGCCATTCGAGCCCGGCTGGACGAGGTGACTCCCAGCCTGCCGCCCGGCGTCAAGGTGGTGCCGTTCTATGACCGCAGCACGCTGATCGAGCGCGCCGTGGGCACGGTGGAAAGCGCCTTGCTGGAGGCGACCGTACTGGTCGTCATCCTGCTGCTTCTGTTCCTCGGCGAGCTTCGCGCCGCGCTGGTTGTGGCGGTGATGGTGCCTTTGGCGGCACTGGGCACCTTCTTGCTGATGCGTCTGGTCGGCATGAGCGCCAACCTGATGAGCTTGGGGGGCCTCGCGATCGCCATCGGCATGCTGGTGGACGCTGCCGTAGTGGTGGTGGAAAACGCCGTCAGTCGGCTCGACCCGCACGCGCCCAGTGCGCACCAGCCGCGCCTGCACCGCATATTCGCCGCGGCGCGCGAGGTCGCCATGCCTGTGGCCTCGGGCATCCTCATCATCTGTCTGACCTTCATGCCCCTGCTCACTCTGCAAGGGTTGGAAGGCAAACTGTTTGTGCCGGTGGCGCTGACCATCGTATTCGCCCTGGGCGTCTCGCTGCTGCTGTCGCTCACGCTGGTGCCGGTGCTGGCCTCGCTGCTGCTCAAGGAACACGCTCACACCGAGCCGTGGGTGATGCGCTGGGCCACGCGCCTGTACCAACCGCTGCTGGAGGCTGCGCTTCACCACCCGCTACGCGCATCGGCGGTCGCCATCGCGGCCCTGGCATTGGGTGTGGTGGCCTACCTCGGCACGGGCAAGGCGTTCATGCCGACGATGGACGAGGGCGATATCCTGCTGCAACTGCAAAAGCCGCCGTCCATCGGGTTGCAGCGCTCGCTGGAGATTGACCTGGCAGTGCAGAAGGCCATCGGTGCGGCGGTGCCCGAGGTGCGGCACAGCATCGGGCGGGTGGGCTCCGACGAGCTGGGGCTCGACCCGATGGGCCTGAACGAAACCGACCTGTTCATGCAGCTCGCACCGCGCAAGGATTGGCATGCAGCCGACAAGGACGCGTTGAGTGCCGAGATACGCAAGGTGATGGATGCCTTCCCCGGCCTGGAATTCGGCTTTACCCAGCCCATCGAGATGCGCATCTCGGAAATGCTCACCGGCAGCCGGGGCGACGTGGCCGTCAAGCTATTCGGCCCTGATCTGCAAACGCTGGGCGATCTGGCGCAGCGCATGGCCGCTCGCATCGAGAAAGTGCCCGGTGCGCGCGACGTGCTCACCCAGGCCAGCGACAGCGTGGAATACCTGCAGGTGAAGGTGGATGCGCAGGCGGCGGGGCGCGCCGGGCTGGCCGTGACACAGGTTCAGGACGAGTTGCGCGCGCAACTCGAAGGCGTTCCGGCCGGGCTGGTGATTGAGCCGGACAGGCGCACGCCGATCGTGGTGCGCGGCGACGCCCGCCTGCGCGGCTCGGCCGAGCGCTTCAAGGACTTGCAGCTCGCCCGCGGCGATCAGGGCGAAATCCCCTTGACCTCGCTGGCGCGCATCGCCACCACTGATGGCCCCGTGCTGGTGCGGCGCGAGAACGGCTCGCGCTTCGCGCTGATCCAGTCCAGCGTGAGCGGGCGCGATCTGGTCGGCTTCGTAGATGAAGCGCGCGAAGCCGTGGCGCGCGACGTGCCGCTACCACCCGGCTACCGCGTCGAATGGGGCGGGCAGTTTGAGAACCAGCAACGTGCAGCGGCCCGCCTAGGCATGGTGGTGCCGGTAGCCCTGGGGCTGATTTTCTTCGTGCTGTTCATGACCTTCGGCTCGGTGCGGCAGGCCGCGCTCATCCTCGGCAACGTGCCGTTTGCCATGGTCGGCGGCGTGGCGGCGCTGTGGCTGTCGGGGCAGTACCTGTCGGTGCCTGCTTCGGTCGGCTTCATCGCGCTGCTGGGCATCGCCGTGCTCAACGGATTGGTGCTGATGACGCACTTCAACCACCTGCACGCGCTAGGCCTGCCCATGGAACAGGTGGTGCGCGAAGGTTCGCTGCGACGGTTGCGCCCCGTGCTGATGACGGCTTCCATCACCGCCTTTGGCCTAGTGCCCCTGCTGCTGGCCAGTGGCCCTGGCTCTGAGATCCAGCGCCCACTCGCCATCGTGGTGATTGGCGGACTGGTCAGTTCCACTGCGCTGACCCTGGTCCTGCTGCCGGTGCTGTACCGGCGATTCGGCCAGGCCATCTCCTCACAACAAGGAGTCCACGCATGAACGGATTGAAAGAAGCGCAACTGGTGCGCCTGAATCTGGTGTTTCCACCCACGCTCGAAGACGCCGTCACCGATGCCCTGATGGCCGACCCGGTGCTGCCAGGGTTCACCCTGTTGCACGCCGAAGGGCATACCGGCGACTTCGCGCGCGCGTCCATTCGCGAGAAGGTTCGCGGCCGTGTGGATCGGCGCGTCATTTGGGTGTTGATCGAATATGAACAACTGGAACAGGTCCTGGCGCATCTGCGCCAGCGCATCGCGTCTAGCGATGTCCGCTGGTGGGTGGAGTCGGTGTTGGCAAGTGGAAGACTGGTATGACGAGTAAAAACAAAGGATGCAGCCTGGTACTACCGACTGGTGCCGTCATGGTGGCTATCGCGGCTTTGACATTTCATCCCGCGCAAGCGCGCGCCGATGATCTTTCGTGGCTGCCTGCGCAGGCGCAAGTCGAAGCGGCGATAAAAATCCAGCCGGTCGTGAATGCCGCAGCCGCTCGCTTGGACGCGGCGGCCGCCACGCAAAGCGCCCTTGAAGCCGGTAGCCACGAATTTGAACTCAGTAGTGGCCTACAACGTCGCAACGTGACCAACGAAGCGCGTCGCTACAACGAATGGGAAATCCAGCTCAGCCGTGCTGTTCGCTTGCCAAACAAGGCGCGTATAGATCGGGACATCGGCAGCCGCACCCGTAGGGTGGCCGATATGCGCCTTGAAGATGCCGAGCACCAAATGGCAAGGCGACTGTTGGAAGTCTGGGCCGGATGGCTGCGCAGTTTCGTCGTAGTCGACGAGATGCAAGCTCAGGAAAAGTTGCTTAGACGTGAGCAGGAAGCAATGGCCCGCCGCGTGGCCCTGGGCGATGCAGCGCAGCGGGACAGCGACGTTCTGCAAGCCGAACGCGCGATGCTTGCAGCCCAGGTTAGCGCTGCGCGCGACGCAGAACGGGCAGCACGACAAACGATGGTGATCGAGTTCCCGGGCATTGAGATTCCCGCGCGGCCATCCACGCTGCCAGATCCCGATCCTTTGCCGGGCGGGGTACAGGAGTGGCTGGCGCGAATTGTGCGACAAAGCGTCGAAATCGGCATTGCCGATGGAGAGGCAGCGCGCCTTGCCAAGGTGGCCGAGCGAGCTCGCGCCAACCGCACGCCCGACCCCACAGTCGGGGTACGGATGATGTCTGAACGCGGTGGGACGGAACGTGTCATTGGCGTTGTCCTGACGGTGCCATTTGGCACTGACTATCGCAGTGCAATGGCTGCCACGGAAAGCGCCAACGCAGCTGCCGCAGAGGCAGAGGCGCTCGGCGTGCGGCGCGCGGTGGAGCAAAGTGCGTGGGTAGCCGCGCAGGCAGCTGAAAGTAAGCGCACGCAGTGGCAGTCATTCGCGCAGGCGCTGGCCGCGCAGACCACGGCCAGCAACCGCACGCGGCGAGCTTGGGAACTGGGAGAGGCCCCCTTGGCCGAATACCTCTTGACGTTGCGAAACCTGCGCCAGACACGCCTCGGTGAGGCACAGGCTCGCATCGATGCGCTGCAAGCGTCAGCACTGGTGCGTATCGATGCGCATGCGCTGTGGCATTCGAAGGGGGCACATGCCGATGCCCCTCAATGAATCCCGACTACTGGGCAACGCCCCACTATCCAACGCACCATTCGCACCTCGATTCTTAATCACTCATTTAGCGCTACCAGCGGGTGCGGCGCTGATCATCAGCAGTCTATTGATGGATGGCGGTGGGGACTTCTGGGTCGCCGATCATCTCTATCGCTTGCAGGGCAGCCGATGGGCTTTGCGGGATGCCTGGCTAACCAGCAACCTGCTGCATCGTGGTGGGAAGAATCTTTCCACCTTCCTGGCAATTGCGGTTGCAGCAACGTGCATCTGGGCTTGGAGAAAAAAACGTAGCAACAAATGCTCGGCATACCTACGCTGGCCGCTACTGTATCTTTTTTGTGCGTACTTGATCGGGGCACTGACGGTTTCGGCGCTGAAATCGTTCACTAACATGGATTGCCCCTGGAACTTGGTGCGCTATGGCGGAACGCGAGTGTTTGTGGGCCTGTTTGAAACACGCCCGCCCGGTATGCCGCGCGGTGTGTGCTTTCCCGCAGGGCATGCAAGTGCCGGATATGCATGGGTCAGCCTATATTTCTTTACCTTGATGGTTCGTCCTGCCTGGCGTTGGATGGCCTTGGCTGCAAGTTTGATGATAGGTGCCATCTTTGGATGGACCCAGCAGGTGCGCGGAGCCCACTTCCTTTCCCATGACTTGTGGACGCTCCTGATTTGTTGGGTCGTTGCCTTGGGTCTTTTCATGGTCTGGCAACGCTGGTTTGTTGATGGCTCAGGCGATGTCTATTCATCGGGGTTCCAAGCATGAGAACTTTCAAACAGGCTCTCGGTCTGATGCCGCGATTCAGAACTGCAAACCTCAAGGACCTAAGCCATTGGCGACCACAATGCAGCGTCGAGTGGCTGATCTTGATGACCAGTATTTTCTTTGCACTAGCCTGCAATGGTCTATTTTGGAGTAGCGCCTTAGGCGTCCAGTCCAGCTTACGCATGGGTACATCCGTACTGCTGTTTCTGGTGGGAATTCACAGTCTGCTGTTGAGTTTGGTTGTGTGGCGCTGGAATGCCAAGGTTTTACTTGCGGTGCTTTTTGTTGCCTCTGCCCTCGCAACACATTACATGCGCAGCTTTCATATCTACCTCGATTCGAGCATGTTGCGCAATGTTCTAGCCACAGACTTCAAGGAAAGTCGCGAGCTACTGACGCCTGCATTGATTGCTCCACTAAGCCTACTGGCAGTAGTTCCGATTATTTTTCTTTGGCGAATCCGATTGCTCGGGCGTACTTGGCTGAAAGCAACCGTGTGGCGTATGGGATTGATGCTGTTTTCGACACTGATGATTTCGGGCGGTGTCATGCTGTCATTTCAGGACATGTCCGCACTGATGAGAAATCATCGCGAAGTGCGATACTTGATTACACCGGGAAACTATCTGGTGGGTTTGCCGAAGGCACTGACAGGTTCCTCTATCACGCAGTCCGCCGAAAAAATACCCATTGGAGCTGATGCCGTTGCAACAGTCAGGCCCGAAGGCAGTCGGCCACGTTTATTAGTCTTTGTCGTAGGCGAGACGGCTCGCGCCCAAAACTGGGGATTGAACGGCTATGCACGCGAAACAACGCCTCAATTGACTCAGATGGGTGTGATCAATTTCTCCGACATGCACTCCTGTGGAACTAATACCGAGGTTTCTGTGCCTTGCATGTTCTCGTCCTTTGGTCGCCGAAACTACGATGAAGACAAGATTCGCTCACACCAATCCTTACTGCATGTTCTGGAGCGCGCCGGTATTACCACCTTATGGAGAGATAACCAGTCAGGTTGCAAAGGGGTGTGCGATGGTCTCGAATATCAAAGCCTAGGGAATGCACAAAGTTCCTCTTTATGCGTTGATGGTCGGTGTTTCGATGAGATTTTGCTTGAAGACTTACCAGCTCAGGCTCGCAAAAATCCCGGTGATCGTGTGATTTTTTTGCACCAGCTTGGAAATCATGGCCCCAGCTACTTTCAACGATACCCAGCAGCGTATCGAAAATTCATCCCAACATGCGACACACCGGAAATGGGGAAATGCACCCGCGAACAGATTGTGAATAGCTACGACAACGCTATTCTCTACACAGATCATTTCCTAACCCAAGTCATTAAAAAATTGCAGGGCCTTTCCGACTACGACACAGCTATGATATTCGTCTCGGATCACGGCGAATCCCTGGGCGAGAAGGGACTTTTTCTGCACGGCATGCCTTATGCGATTGCTCCACAAGAGCAGACTCGTGTTCCTTTGGTTATGTGGTTCTCTTCAACGTTTACTCAAAGTCGAGGGCTGAATATTGGCTGTTTGAGTGAGCGAGCCCGCTCTTATGCGAATCACGACGCATTGTTTTCGTCTGTCTTGGGGCTAATGCAGGTTAAAACAAGTGAGTACGATAGGAATTTCGATTTTTTCTTTGGCTGTGATGATAAGAATATATAAGAGTTGTTCTCATGAAAGATAAAAAACACACAATCGCAGCTGATTCCATGTCCGCATTCGAAAATAAACAAAAATCTCGCCGAGGAATATTGAGAATTTGGCATGCGTCCCATTACTCAATTCAGGGATTGCGCGCTGGATGGAATGAGCCGGCCTTTAGACTTGAGTCAGTATTTTCCTTTGTGTTGGTCCCATTGGCCTTCTGGTTGGGGCAGGGATGGGTCGAAGTCGCTCTTCTCTCAGGAAGTATCCTTATTTTGATGATTGTGGAGCTACTCAATACTGCTGTGGAATCGGCGATTGATCGTATTGGCCCTCAATGGCATGAGCTATCAAAGCGTGCAAAGGACATGGGAAGCGCTGCCGTGCTGTTAGCCACTTTGCTGACTGGGGGGGGTTTGGCTGTCAGCACTCTGGCAAAGGCTGATTAATTAGCCGCGCAAATGAAATTAGACGAATTAAAGTGGAGTGAGCACAATGGAGCTTCGACATCTTCGCTGCTTTCTCATCGTTGCGGAGGAACTTCATTTCGCTCGCGCCGCTGAACGACTACATATCGACCAATCTCCACTTTCACGCACTATCAAAGAATTAGAAGAGGAACTTGGTGCTCGTTTATTCATTCGTACTACCCGAAGCACTCAACTAACCCGTGCCGGGCGACAGCTTTTGGAGCATGTCCCGCGCATTTTTACCGCATTGGATCAGGCCCGTGATGGCGTCAAGTCTGCCACCAACGGATTTTTAGGCCAGTTACGCATTGCCTTGTCTGATGGTGTAACACCCACACGATTGTCAACTTTGCTGGCGCGATGCCGTGAAGAGGACCCTGAAGTTGAGATGCGTCTGTTTGAGGTGCCGCTCGGGCTGCAGATCAAGGGTTTGCATGAAGATCTGTATGACGTAGGTTTTTCGATGGCAGAGGATGGAGGCGATGGTATCTTGGTCACACCTGCTTGGGAAGATGAACTGATGGTAGCGGTGCCAGCCCGCCATCCCGTGCTCGCCTTCAAACAGGTTCCGCTGAAAGAAGTGCTGCGCTATCCGTTGGCACTGGGCGACCCGGCGGTCTGCGAAGGCCACGCGCGGCAGATCGATCGTTTTCTGCGCAAGCTCGATCAGGAGCCGCTGATTGCGCAGCGCGTGGCAACCTTCGACGTGATGATGACGCTGGTTTCCGCTGGCCTGGCTTTGGGCCTAGCGGGCGAGGCGCATATCGCCTCCAGCCGCGAGCCGGGTGTCGTGGCCCGCCGCTTGGCAGGCAAGCCATACATGCTTACGACCTATCTGCTACGCCGCGATGCGGAGCCGTCCGAGATGCTGGCTCGGTTCATCGAGCGTGTGGCCTTCATTGATTCGGCAGACGGTATCGACGCTGCCGACGATGCCTGAACCATCCGACGAAAGGACTGGAATCATGAACAGAGTGATGCTACTGATGCTGACCGTCGCACTGACCGCATGTGGCTCGTCTCAACCTTCGGAAACCGTGGATTTCCTCGCGGCGCATCCCGAGCGCATCAAGGAGATTCAACGGCAATGCAAGGAAGATCGCACAAAAGTCGGTGATGAACTTTGCCGCCGTGCTGCCGAAGCCGCCAATCGGCGTTTCTTCGGTGACCGACCTGAGCAGAAGTCCAAATAGCTCTGTTGTAGTCGCTTCGCAGCGACAAAGTTCTCGCTGACACCTCACTACGCCGCAACGCGCTCCCGTCTGCGGCGTTTTTATTGCCTTCGCTCCTGCAAGAAATCAGGCTTTTTCGGCCTAAATCCCCGCCATAACGGTCTTTGACCGACCTATGCACACGCCTTGATCCTGATGCACGCGGCACGTTGTTGTGCCGTGATTGGAGGCGGGATCATGCAAGGGACGAACGTGCTGTTCGGTCAGATCGCCGTGGTATTCGGCATCGTGATCGCCGGCGTGTGGGCAGCCACACAATGGACAGCCGCCGCCCTGGGCTATCAGCTACGCCTTGGCTCGCCCTGGTTCGACTTCTTCGGTACGCCGGTCTATCACCCGTGGCGGCTGTTCGAGTGGTGGTTCTTCTTCGATGCCTACGCGCCCAGCGTCTTTGACATCGGCGGCGCCATTGCGGGTGGCAGCGGCCTGGTGGCCGTGCTGGTGGCCATCGGCATGTCGATCTGGCGCTCGCGGCAATCGCGCCTGGTCACGACCTACGGCTCGGCGCGCTGGGCGAACGCGGATGACATTCGCGAGGCCGGTCTCACGCAGCCGGACGGCGTGTTCCTCGGCCAGCACGAACGCCAGTACCTGCGCCACGAAGGTCCGGAACACGTCCTGACCTTCGCACCAACCCGCTCGGGCAAAGGCGTGGGCCTGGTGGTGCCCACCTTGTTGAGCTGGCCCGCGTCCGCCGTCATCCATGACATCAAAGGCGAGAACTGGCAGATCACCGCAGGCTGGCGCTCGCGCTTCTCGCATTGCCTGCTGTTCAACCCGACCGATGCGAAGTCAGCGGCCTACAACCCGCTGCTGGAGGTGCGTCGCGGCGCCCATGAGGTGCGCGACGTGCAGAACATCGCGGACATCCTGGTCGATCCCGAAGGCGCGCTGGAGCGGCGCAACCATTGGGAGAAGACCAGCCATGCTCTGCTGGTCGGCGCCATCCTGCACGTGCTCTATGCGGGCGAGGACAAGACGCTGCGCGGCGTCGCCAACTTCCTCTCCGATCCGGCTTGCCCATTCGAGCTGACGCTGCACCGGATGATGACCACGCCGCATCTCGGCTATGGCCCGCATCCGGTCGTCGCATCGGCGGCGCGCGAAGTGCTCAACAAGTCGGACAACGAGCGTTCCGGCGTGTTGAGCACGGCCATGTCGTTCCTCGGCCTGTACCGCGACCCTACGGTGGCCGAAGTCACGTCGCGTTGCGATTGGCGCATTGCCGACCTGATCGCGGCCGAGCATCCGGTATCGCTGTACCTTGTGGTGCCGCCTTCAGATATTTCGCGGACGAAGCCGCTGATCCGCCTGATCCTCAATCAGATCGGGCGACGGCTGACGGAATCGCTCGATGGCTCCGACGGCATCGAGCGCCGCCACAAGCTGCTGCTGATGCTTGACGAGTTCCCGGCGCTCGGGCGGCTCGACTTCTTCGAGACGGCACTGGCCTTCATGGCGGGCTATGGCATTCGCAGCTTTCTCATCGCGCAGTCGCTCAATCAGATCGACAAGGCGTATGGGCAGAACCATTCGATTCTGGACAACTGCCATGTCCGCGTGACGTTCGCCACCAACGACGAACGCACGGCCAAGCGGATCTCCGAAACGCTGGGCACTGCAACCGAGCTGCGCGCACAGCGCAACTACGCAGGCCACCGGCTCGCGCCGTGGCTGGGCCACCTGATGGTGTCGCGCCAGGAGACCGCGCGCCCACTGCTGACGCCGGGCGAAGTGATGCAGTTACCGCCGGATGAAGCCGTGGTGATGGTGTCCAGCGTGGCGCCGATCAAGGCCAAAAAGCTGCGCTATTACGCGGACACCAATTTCAAGCGGCGCGTGCTGCCGCCGCCCGTGCTTGCGGCCGGACGCTATGCCGACGTTCCGCCCTCGCGAGCCGACGACTGGAGCGGGCTGGCGATTCCCGCCGTGCCTGCCGCACCGGCCACTGCACCTACTGATGGCCTGGAGCACTTGGGTTCGGCCGACGACGGCGGACCGCGCCGTCAGCCCGAACTTTCCGAAGCCGTCGCCTACGACCCCGAGCTGGCCGCGTCCGCAGCCGACCTCGGGTTGCTCGATGACGATGACGACCTGCCGCTTCCCCTTCCTCGCCAGCTTGACCCGGCCATGCAGCGCACGGCCCGGCTGGCTTCCCTCGACCCCAACGACGGAATCGAGCTATGAGCCACTACCGCCTCAACCTGTTCATCCAGCCGGAGCATGCCAAGCGTCTGGACGAGCTGGCCGCCAAGAAAGGCGTATCGAAATCCAGCATCGTCGCGGCGGCGCTCGCATCGTGGCTGTCGCCCGATGCTGCCGACCAGCGCGAGGCAGCGATTGCCAAGCGGCTTGATCGCCTCTCGCGCCAGGCCGAGCGCATGGAGCGCGACCAGAACATCGCCATCGAAACGCTGGCGCTGTTCATCCGCTATTACCTCACGGTCAGCACGCCAGTTCCCGAGGCGCACCAAGACGCGGCACGCGCACAGGGCAAAGCGCGCTTCGAGCAGTTCGTTGAACAGTTGGGTCGCCACCTGCTGCGCGGTCGAAGCCTGGTGCGCGATGTGGTGGAGGAACTGCACCCCGACCCGGCGCGGATGGATGACGCGGCGGCAGTTGCCGAAGCGCAAGAGCGCGCCTCATGAGCGTCGCACCTTCGTCCTTCGCCACCTCGCTCGACCGCCGCATTCAGATGCTGCGCACGGCGATGGGGCCGCTGATCGCTGCCGCGCTCGAAGACCCGGACGTGGTGGAAGTCATGCTCAATCCTGATCGCACCCTTTGGGTGGATCGGCTTTCATCGGGCCGCGCACCGATGGGCGTGGAGCTGTCCGAGGCGGACGGCGAGCGAATCATCCGCCTTGTCGCCGCCCACGTTGGCGCAGAAGTCCATCGCGGCCAGCCGCTACTGTCCGCCGAACTGCCCGAAACCGGCGAACGCTTCGAGGGTATCTTGCCGCCCGCCGCGCCAGGGCCGGCCTTCGCGCTGCGGAAGCGCGCCATCGGTGTGATTCCGCTGGAGCGGTACGTCATCGACGGGATGATGACCAGCGCGCAGGCGGGCTTTCTCGTTCGTGCCGTGCGCGAGCGGCAGAACGTCCTGATCGCCGGCGCCACCAGCAGCGGCAAGACCACGCTCGCCAATGCGCTGCTGGCCGAGATCGCCGCCACGGGCGACCGCGTGCTGGTGCTCGAAGACACGGTGGAACTGCAATGCGCGGCCCGCGACCACGTTCCGCTGCGCACCCGCGCAGGCGTGGTGTCGATGACCGAGCTTGTGCGCTCGTCCATGCGCCTGCGGCCTGACCGCGTGGTCGTGGGCGAGGTGCGCGGCGCCGAGGCGCTGGATCTCATCAAGGTGTGGGGCACGGGCCATCCGGGTGGCATTGCCACGATCCACGCCGGCTCCGCCCTCGGCGCGCTGCTGCGCCTGGAGCAACTGATTCTCGAAGTGGCGGTGAACCCGCCCCGCGCGCTGATCGCCGAGGCGGTCAACGTGGTGATCCACATCGCCGGGCGCGGACGCAAGCGCCGCATCGAGAGCATCGCCCGCGTCGTCGGCTTCGACGGCGTGGGTTACCGACTGGCGGATGCGATGGACGCGCCGTTTCCCGAGCTGCCGCCACTTCCCGATGCCGCACCCGCTGCGGCGACTTCCCCATCCCTCGACCTTTCTGGAGAACTGCCATGACGCACGTTGATGCTTTCCGTATTTCTGTAAATCCGCTTTCCCGCCGCTCCAGTCCCGCGCGGCTGGATGGCCTGGCCCGCCCGGCCATGCAAGGCTTGATGCTCGCTGCCTTCATGCTGCTGCTTGCGGGCACTGCACAGGCCGCCGGTTCCTCGATGCCGTGGGAAGGCCCGCTGCAATCCATCCTTGAATCCATCCAGGGGCCGGTGGCGCGCATCGTCGCGGTCATCATCATCATCGCCACGGGCCTCGCGCTCGCGTTCGGCGACACGTCGGGCGGCTTTCGCAAGCTGATCCAGATCGTGTTCGGCTTGAGCATCGCCTTCGCCGCGTCCTCGTTCTTCCTGTCGTTCTTCAGCTTCTCGGGCGGGGCCGTCGTATGAGTGCCCCGGACACCTTCGCGGCCGGGTTCGAGGTGCCGCTGCATCGCTCGCTCACCGAGCCGATCCTGCTGGGCGGCGCACCGCGCACCGTGGCGATCGCCAACGGCACCTTGGCCGCCGCTGTCGGGCTGGGCCTGCAACTGTGGATTCCCGGTGTCGTGCTCTGGATCGTCGGCCATTCGCTGGCGATGCGGGGCGCGCGCGTCGATCCGCAGTTCATGGCCGTGTTCGCGCGGCACATCAAGCACCGCCCGCTGCTGGACGTGTAGGGGAGGACGCCGCGATGCTGAACCTCGCCGAATACCGCCAGCGACCGGCCTTGCTCGCCGACTGGCTGCCCTGGGCCGGACTGGTGGCACCGGGCGTCGTCTTGAACAAGGACGGCAGCTTCCAGCGCACGGCGCGCTTTCGTGGCCCCGACCTCGACAGCGCGACGCAAGGCGAGCTGATCGCCACATCGGCGCGCTTGAACAACGCGCTGCGCCGCCTGGGTTCGGGCTGGGCGCTGTTCATCGAAGCCGAGCGCCGGTCTGCCGCCGACTACCCGCACTCCGATTTCCCCGAACCGCTGTCCTGGCTGGTCGATGAAGAACGCCGCGCCGCCTTCGAGGATTCGGGCAACCACTTCGAGAGCGGCTATCACCTGACGCTGGCCTACCTGCCGTCCGAGGAATCCCGTGCTCGGGCCGCGGGCCTGCTGTACGAAAACCGGCCCACCGAAGGCGTGGATTGGCGCGAGCGGCTGCACGCCTTCGTCGCTGAAACGGATCGCATCTTCGACCTGCTCGATGGCGTGATGCCGGAGATCGCCTGGCTTGATGACAGCCAGACGTTGACCTACCTGCATTCGACCGTCTCGACGCGCCGCTACCGCGTCGGCGTTCCCGAAGTGCCGTTCCACATCGACGCGCTGCTGACCGATTCCGCGCTGGTCGGTGGCCTGGCGCCGATGCTGGGCGACCAGCACCTGCGCGTGGTGTCGGTGCGCGGTTTCCCGACCTCGACCTGGCCGGGGATTCTGGACGACCTCAACCGCCTGGGCTTCGCGTATCGCTGGAGTACGCGCTTTCTGTGCCTCGACAAAGCCGAGGCGGAAAAAGAACTCGCCCGACTGCGCCGCCAGTGGTTTGCGAAAAGGAAGAACGTCATCGCGTTGCTGCGCGAGACGATCTTCCAGCAGGAAAGCCCGCTGGTCGATACCGACGCCAACAACAAGGCCGCCGACGCCGATGCTGCCTTGCAGGAGCTGGGCAGCGATCAGGTCGCCTTCGGCTACCTGACGGCGACCGTCACCGTCATGGACGCGGACGCCGCCGTTGCCGACGAGAAGCTGCGCATGGTGGAGCGCGTCATCCAGGGGCGCGGCTTCGTCACCATCCCCGAAACGCTCAACGCCGTGGATGCGTGGCTGTCGTCCATTCCGGGCAACGCATACGCCAATGTCCGCCAGCCCATCGTCTCGACGCTGAACCTGGCGCACATGATGCCGGTGTCGGCGGTATGGGCCGGCCAGGAACGCAATGCGCATCTCGATGGGCCGCCGCTGATCGTCACGCGCACAGACGGCGCCACGCCGTTCCGGCTGGTGACGCACATCGGCGACGTGGGCAACACGCTGGTGGTTGGCCCCATCGGCATGGGCAAGTCGGTGCTGCTGGCGACGATGGCGATGCAGTTCCGCCGCTATCGCGGCTCGCGCATCTTCGCCTTCGACATGGGGCGCTCGATCCGCGCGGCCATCCTGGGCATGGGCGGCGAGCACTACGACCTGGGCGCGGACGACGAGATCGCCTTCCAGCCGCTGGCGCGCATCGACCGAGAGGGCTACCGCACCTGGGCCAGCGAATGGGTGGAAGGCCGCCTGCTGCACGAAGGCGCGGCCGTCGGCCCGGACGAGAAGGCGGCCATCTGGTCTGCGCTGGGGAGCCTGGCCAGCGCGCCGGTGGAGCAGCGCACGCTCACGGGCCTGACGGCCTTGCTGCAATCGAACACCTTGCGCCAGGCACTCGCGCCCTACGTCCTGGGCGGCGCGCACGGCAGGCTGCTGGATGCCGACCACGACCGCCTCGGCACATCCGACGTGCAGGCGTTCGAGATGGAGGAGCTGATGCACAGCAAGGCTGCTGTGCTCGCGGTGCTGCGCTACCTGTTCGCGCGCTTCGAGGAGCGGCTGGATGGTGCGCCCACGCTGCTGATCCTCGATGAAGCCTGGCTGTTCCTCGATGACCCGGTGTTTGCGGCGCGCATCCGCCAGTGGCTCAAGACGCTGCGCAAGAAGAACGTCAGTGTCATCTTCGCCACGCAGTCGCTCGCGGACGTGAAGGATTCGGCCATCGCGCCGGCCATCATCGAAAGCTGCGCGAGCCGGATTTTCTTGCCGAACCCGCAAGCGACCGAACCGCAGATTCGCGCGATCTACGAGGGCTTCGGCCTCAACAGCCGGCAGATCGAGATCGTCGCCACCGCGCAGCCCAAGCGCGACTACTACTACCAATCCCGCCTCGGCAACCGCGTGTTCGACCTCGACCTGGGGCCGGCGACGCTGGCCTTCGCGGGTGCTTCCACGCCGCAAGACCAGCGCGCCATTGATGAGGTTCTTGGCCGCGTGCCGCAGGACGCCGGCGTGCCCGGCTTCGCGGGCGCCTGGCTGCGCCATCGCGGCCTCGATTGGGCGGCCGACCTGCTGCCCTCGTTCCCCGGCTACGCGCCGGGTTCCCTCCGTACCGCTGACCACCCCCAGGAGAACCAACTATGAAATTGCATACCCCCAAGCTCGCCGCGTTGACCGCCGCCTGCGTGCTCGCATTCGGCATCGCGCAACCCGCCCACGCCTTGTTCGGCGTCGGCGACATCGTGCTCGACCCGACCAATCTGGTGCAGAACACGCTCACCGCCGTTCGCACGCTGGAGCAGATCAATAACCAGATCCAGCAACTCCAGCACGAAGCGCAGATGCTCATTAACCAGGCGCGCAACCTGGCCAGCCTGCCGTCCAGCGTGGTCGGCCAGTTGCGCGCGAACCTGGCGACCACCCAGCGACTGATCGCGCAGGCCAAGGGCTTGGCCTACGAAGTGACAAGCATCGACCGCGAATTCGTGCGCCTGTATCCCGAGAAGTACGCCGCCACGGTGAGCGGCAATCAGATGTACCTCGATGCGCAGGAGCGTTGGAAGAACACGCTCAACGGCCTGCAAACGACCATGCAGATGCAGGCCCAGGCGTCGCAGAACCTGAGCGACGACGAAAGCGTGCTGGCCGACCTCGTGGGCAAGAGCCAGTCGGCCGAGGGCGCGCTGCAAGCGATGCAGGCCATGAACCAGTTGCTGGCCTTGCAGGCCAAGCAGTCGATCCAGACGCAGCGGCTCCAGATCACGCAAGACCGCGCGGCCTCGCTGGAACTGGCGCGGCAGGCGGCGGCCACGGAGCGCGGGCGCGAAGTGACGCGCCGCTTCCTGGGCGAAGGCACGCCGTACACGCCGCAGCCCGTCAATTTCTACAACCGCTGACGGAGGCTGCCATGCAACGCACGCCCGTCGTGTTTGCTTTCGCCATTCATGCGCTGGTGCTGGCCGGATGTGACCGGCCGCAGCAAGTGTCGGTGAATGCGCTCGCCGCCGACCCGGCCCGGTTGCACGCGCTGCGCGCGCAGTGCCGCGCGGGCGCGCACGACGGCGCGTTTTGCGCGCAGGTGGCACAGGCCGACCTGCGGCGCTTTCTCTCCGGCCAGGCCGGGCCGAATGAGTACCAGACGCTGGCCGACCTGCCGCCGATCCCGCCCAGCTTCGATGAACCCGCCGATGGCAGCGCGGCAATCGCTCTGCCTGGGCAGGAGGACTCGCCATGAACGACGTGACGGTCATCGACCGCTTCCTCGACACCTTCTCGCGCTACATCGACTCGGGCTTTGGCCTGTTGCACGGCGAAGTGGCGTTTCTGACCGTCACGCTGATCGTCATCGACATGACGCTCGCCGGGCTGTTCTGGGCGATGAGCCATGCCACCGGCCAGGGCGAGGACGTGATCGCCAAGCTGATCCGCAAGGTGCTGTACGTCGGCGCCTTCGCCTACATCATCGGCAACTTCAACTGGTTGGCTGGCATCGTGTTCCGCTCCTTCGCCGGGCTGGGCCTGACGGCCAGCGGCTCGACCCTGAGCATGGAGAACTTCCTGCAACCGGGCCGGCTGGCGAAGGTCGGCATCGACGCCGGTGCGCCGATCCTGAAACAGATCGGCGACATGGCGGGCTTCCCCGAAGTCTTCGTGAACATCACGCCCATCGTCGTGATGTTCCTCGCTTGGCTGATCGTCCTGCTGTGCTTCTTCGTGCTGGCGATCCAGCTTTTCATCACGCTGATCGAGTTCAAGCTGACCACGCTTGCCGGCTTCGTGCTGGTGCCGTTCGCGCTCTGGAACAAGACCGCATTTCTCGCCGAGAAGGTGCTGGGCAACGTGGTGTCGTCCGGCATCAAGGTGCTGGTGCTGGCGGTGATCGTGGGCATCGGCTCGGGCCTGTTCGCCGAGTTTCAGGTACAGCCCGCCGAACCATCCATCGACCACTCCGTGGTCGTGATGCTGGCCTCGCTGACGCTGCTGGCCTTGGGCATCTTCGGGCCGGGCATTGCAACCGGGCTGGTGTCCGGCGGCCCGCAGCTCGGCGCAGGTGCGATGGCCGGTGCGGCGCTGGGCGCGGCCGGCGCTGCTGTTGCCGTGGGCGCTGCGGCTACGGGCGTCGGCGGCGCAGTCGCCGCCGGGGCCC
>NZ_JBANEM010000017.1:0-106193 GCF_040187805.1 Comamonas sp. wu1-DMT | reverse complement strand
GGACAAGGACTGGCGCAGGGTGAAAGCTCTGCAACGGTCTTTAAACCACTCGTTTTCCGCCAGGGCTCTGGCGGTAAGACGTGTAACTGAAAACCAAGGTAAGCGAACGGCGGGAGTCGATCGCCAGCTTTGGGATTCTCCTGCCCTGAAACGGGCGGCGATTGGAAGGTTGAAGCAGCAGCGGGGATACAAACCCAAGCCATTGCGGCGGGTCTACATCCCCAAAGCCAACGGGAAAGAGCGTCCTCTGGGCATTCCAACCATGTTGGATCGGGCCATGCAGGCGCTACACCTGCTTGGACTGGAACCGGTGGCGGAAACCACGAGCGATCCGAATAGCTACGGCTTCAGGAGAAATCGTTCGACGGCAGACGCCATGGGCCAGATATTCGTCACGACTTCCCAGAAGACGGCGTCTTCTTGGGTGTTAGAAGCGGATATCCGAGGTTGCTTTGACCATATCAACCACGAATGGCTGGTGCGCCACGTTCCTATGAACAAGGCAATCTTGCTGAAATGGCTGAAAGCCGGGGTAGTCCATAGAGGGCACCTATCGCCGACTGTAGAAGGGACGCCGCAAGGCGGCATCATCTCGCCAACTTTGGCGAATATGTGTTTGAACGGGCTGGAAACCGACCTGAAAGCGCACTTGGTTGCGAAATACGGGAAGACAAAAGCCAAGGGACTCAAAGTCCATGTGATCCGGTACGCCGACGATTTTGTGGTGACTGGCATCTCGCGAGAGGTGCTGGAAACACAAATCAAGCCGTGGATAGAAGCCTTCCTCGCACAACGAGGTCTGCAACTGTCGCCGGAGAAGACCAAGGTCGTTCACATAGACGAGGGTTTCGATTTCCTGGGATGGAACTTCCGCAAATACAAAGGGAAGCTCTTGATCAAACCGAGCAAGAAGAACGCGCAAGCGTTCTATCGCAAGGTCAGTGAAATCGTGAAAACACACCTATCGACGAAGCAGGAGGATCTCATTGCCAAACTGAACCCAATCCTTCGAGGCTGGGCGAGGTATCACCAACCGGTGGTGGCGAAGGAAACCTTCAGTCGGATGGACAGCCTGATCTACTGGCGCCTGGTGCGCTGGACGAGACGGCGACATCCGAATAAGTCCCACCCCTGGTGCAAAAGCCGTTACTGGCAGCGCATCAAGGACAGGGATGAGTTTGCTGCAACCGTGAAAACGGCGGACGGCCCGCTTACGACCAAACTGTTGAAGCTTGCAGATACAGAGATCGTGAGGCACGAAAAGATCAAGGGGGAATACAACCCCTTTGACCCGGTATGGGAGGTGTACGGAGAGGAGTTGAGAACGAAACGCATGTTGAAAAACATGGCGTACCAGTACGAAACTTCGATGCTGTACATCAGCCAAAACGGGCGTTGCGCACTTTGTGCGGAGCCGCTGGAGGAAGGGGAACGCTGGCACGACCACCACATTGTTTACAAGGTGATGGGCGGGTCGGACAACCTCTCCAATCGGGTGCTGCTGCATCCGGTCTGTCATAGACGACTGCATGCCTTGGGTTTGCAGGTAGCGAAACCGGCCTCTTAAAGGCTTCGGGTTCATCTCGAAAAAGCCTCTCCGAAGTAGAATGGGGTGCTTTAGACGGGACTGAATCTTGTTGTGCTTGAGCCGGATGCGGTGAAAGTCGCAAGTCCGGTTCTTAGGGGGGAATGGTTCAGCAATGAACTGTTCCTACCCGCCTTTGCCTGTCTGCGCAGCTCCTGAAAAAGCAGCGCCGGGCCGTACTGATCGCAGGCGTCATGCAGGCGTCTTCATACCAAACACCATGAGTACACCCACTTTTTCCGTTGCGGACATCCGCAAGACGTTCCTGGATTTCTACGCTTCCAAGGGCCACACGGTTGTCGCGTCCAGCTCGCTGGTTCCCGGCAACGATCCGACGCTGATGTTCACCAACTCCGGCATGGTGCAGTTCAAGGACGTGTTCCTGGGCACGGACAAGCGCCCCTACAACCGCGCAACTTCGGTGCAGGCCTGCCTGCGCGCCGGCGGCAAGCACAACGACCTGGAAAACGTGGGCTACACCGCGCGCCACCACACGTTCTTCGAAATGCTGGGCAACTGGTCCTTCGGCGACTACTTCAAGAAGGAGTCCATCGAGTGGGGCTGGGAGCTGCTGACCAAGGTTTTCGGCCTGCCCGCCGAGAAGCTGCTGGCCACGGTCTATCACGAAGACGACGAAGCCTATGACATCTGGAAGAACGTCATCGGCCTGCCTGCTGAGCGCATCATCCGCATCGGCGACAACAAGGGCGGCAAGTACAAGAGCGACAACTTCTGGATGATGGCCGACACAGGCCCCTGCGGCCCCTGCTCGGAAATCTTCTACGACCACGGCGAGCACATTGCCGGCGGCCCTCCTGGCAGCCCGGAAGAAGACGGCGACCGCTTCATCGAGATCTGGAACCACGTGTTCATGCAGTTCGACATGAAGGAAGACGGCTCCGTGGTGAGGCTGCCCGCACCTTGCGTGGATACCGGCATGGGTCTGGAGCGCCTGGCGGCCATCCTGCAGCATGTGCACAGCAACTACGAGATCGACCTGTTCCAGGCATTGATCAAGGCTGCCGGCCGTGAAACCCACACCGAAGATCTGGGCACTCCTTCGCTGAAGGTGATTGCCGACCATATCCGTGCCACCTCCTTCCTGGTGTCCGACGGCGTGATCCCTTCCAACGAAGGTCGTGGCTATGTGCAGCGCCGCATCATCCGCCGCGCCATCCGTCACGGCTACAAGCTGGGCCAGAAGACTCCCTTCTTCCACAAGCTGGTGGCCGACCTGGTGGTGCAGATGGGCGATGCCTATCCCAAGCTCAAGGAGCAGGAAGCGCATATCACCAGCGTGCTCAAGGCCGAGGAAGAGCGTTTCTTCGAGACCCTGGCCAACGGTATGGAAATCCTGGACAGCGCACTGGCCGGTGACGTCAAGGTGCTGCCCGGCGATGTGGCCTTCAAGCTGCATGACACTTACGGCTTCCCGCTGGACCTGTCCAACGACGTGGCGCGCGAGCGTGGCGTGACGGTGGACGAGGCCGGCTTCAACGCCGCCATGCAGCACCAGAAGGAAACTGCGCGCGCAGCCGGCAAGTTCAAGATGGACCGTGCGCTGGAATACACGGGGGACGCCAATGTGTTCACCGGCTACGACAAGCTGGCCGAGGCTGCCAAGATCGTCGCGCTGTACGCCGATGGCGTGAGCGTGAACGAGCTCCAGGCCGGCCAAAACGGTGTCGTGGTGCTGGATACGACCCCCTTCTATGCCGAATCCGGCGGCCAGGTCGGTGACCAGGGCGTGATTGCCGCAGGCGGCAACCGCTTTGCCGTGGAAGACACGCTCAAGATCAAGGCCGATGTATTCGGTCACCACGGCGTGCTGGAAGCCGGCAGCCTGAAGGTGGGCGATGCCGTTGAAGCACAGGTGGATACCGCCGTGCGCGCTGCGACCATGCGCAACCACTCGGTCACACACATCATGCACAAGGCCTTGCGCGAAGTGCTGGGCGGCCATGTGCAGCAAAAGGGCTCGCTGGTCAATGCCGAGCGCACCCGCTTCGACTTTGCGCACAACGCCCCGGTGACTGCCGAGCAGATCCGCGAGATCGAAGCACGCGTCAATGCCGAGGTGCTGGCCAACACAGCCACCGACGCCCGCGTGATGGATATCGAGTCGGCTCAGAAGACCGGCGCGATGATGCTGTTCGGCGAGAAGTACGGCGAAACCGTGCGCGTGCTGGACATCGGCTCCAGCCGCGAGCTGTGCGGCGGCACTCACGTCAGCCGTACCGGCGACATCGGCCTGTTCAAGGTGGTGGGCGAATCCGGCGTGGCCGCTGGCGTGCGCCGTATCGAAGGTATTACCGGCGAGAACGCGCTGGCCTATCTGCAGTCGCTGGAGTCCACCGTGGACCAGGCCGCGGCCGCTTTCAAGGCCCCTGTGGCCGAGCTGACCAACCGCATCGGCGGTGCGCTGGATCAGATCAAGGCACTGGAAAAGGAAATCGCTGCGCTCAAGGGCAAGCTGGCTTCCAGCCAGGGCGACGAGCTGGCCACGCAGGCTGCCGACGTCAATGGCGTCAAGGTGCTGGCAGCCAAGCTCGAAGGCGCCGATGCCAAGACCTTGCGCGACACCATGGACAAGCTCAAGGACAAGCTGGGCGCAGCCGTGATCGTGCTGGCTGCCGTGGACGGCGACAAGGTGCAACTGGCTGCGGGCGTGACCAAGGCTGAAACCGCCAAGGTCAAGGCCGGCGAGCTGGTGAACTTTGTGGCCCAGCAAGTGGGCGGCAAGGGCGGTGGCAAGCCCGATATGGCCATGGCCGGTGGCACCGATGCCGCAGCCGTGCCCGCAGCGCTGGCCAGCGTCCAGGCCTGGGCGGCCGAGCGTCTGTAAGCGCATCGGAAAAGGCAGCTGGGGCTGCCTTGCCCAAAAACAAAACGCTCCTCAATGAGGAGCGTTTTTTATGGCTTGGAGCCAAGTCCTTGCAACTGGCGCTATCCAAATAGCTGGCGCTGACTCAAATCAGAGACAGCAAGCAAGGGCCGCCCCGCAGCGAGGCTGTCGTCCCCCTCCGCGAAGCAGAGAGGGGGAAGCGGCGGGGCCGCCTAGGCAAAGCCGCTCAGGGGGTGTTACTTTTTCCTGAACACCAGATCCCAGACGCCATGACCGAGGCGAATGCCGCGGTTCTCGAATTTGGTCAGCGGACGGTAGTCGGGCTTTTCGGCGTAGTTCTCGGCCGTGTTCTGCAGCATGGGTTCTGCGTTCAGTACTTCCAGAATCTGCACCGCATAGGGCTCCCAGTCGGTGGCGCAGTGGATGTAGCCGCCGGGCTTGATGCGAGCAGCCAGCTTGGCGATCAGCGGGCTCTGGATCAGGCGGCGCTTGTTGTGCTTTTTCTTGTGCCAGGGGTCGGGGAAGAAGATGTGCACGCCGTCGATCGAGGCTTCGGGCAGCATGTTGTCGATGACTTCCACGGCATCGTGCTGCAGGATGCGGATGTTCTCGATCTCCTGCTCGCCAATGCGCTTGAGCAGCGCGCCCACGCCGGGCTCGTGCACTTCGCAGCACAGAAAATTATCGTCGGGGCGCACGCGGGCGATATGGGCGGTGGCTTCACCCATGCCGAAGCCGATTTCCAGAATCAGCTTGCCGTCGCGGCCATAGGCGGCAGCGGCGTCCAGAGTAGCCTTCTGGTATTGCAGCAGGAAGCGCGGACCCAGTTCTTCAAAAGCCTTGGCCTGGCCCGTGGTGGTGCGGCCGGCGCGGCGTACATAGCTTTTGATGGTCTTGGGATAGGCCACGCCTTCGGGCGCCTGGCCTTGGGATGCTGCGGATGCGTCAGCGGCTGGCACGTTTTCGGCCATATCGGTGGTAGGTGTTGGATTTGAAGAAGTCACGGGGCGATATTGTAGGTTTGGCGCCAGCACCGGACCCAGAAGTCCAGCGCCAAAGGCAAGGCGCTTGCGGGGCTTTCGCTGCTGCAGGATGCGGCTGCGGGCGCTTGTGGCAGGCCGAGCTGCTGCGCGGCGCCAGAAAGCACGGTCAGCGGCTGGCTGACATCCACGGCGGGTGCGCCGTGCTGTTTGGAGAGCTTTTCTCCGTTTTCCATGCAGACCAGGGGCGTGTGCAGATAGCGCGGCTGGGTCAGGCCCAGGGCGTGTTGCAGCACGATCTGGCGAGGGGTGTTGTCGGCCAGGTCTTCGCCGCGCACCACGTCGGTGATGGCTTGCTCGGCATCGTCGACGACCACGGCCAGCTGGTAGGCCCAGAGTCCGTCCGCTCGGCGCAGCACAAAGTCGCCAACGCTGGCGAGCAGGTCTTGCTGCTGCGCGCCCAGACGCCGATCCTGCCAGTGCAGCACGGGGCGCTTGCTTTCGAGGCAAGAGTGCCCGATTGCTATGCTTTGCGTAGCTGTTTGCGCTTGTTGGTAGGGTGTTTCGGGTTGATGCTCTTGTAAGTCATGTACCTGCTGCTCCAGCGCAAAGCGCCAGGCTCTGGCAGGCTTGCCTCGCAGGCCATGACGGCAGGTTCCGGGGTAGGGTCGCTCCACATGGCGTTCGTGAGTCAGTCCCTGTGCCAGCCAGGCGGCTTCGATGTCCTTGCGCGTGCAGCCGCAGGGGTAGGCCATTTTTTGCGCCTGTAGTTGCTGCAGCGCCTTTTCATAGAGTGCATGACGCTGCGACTGCCAGACCACGGGGGCATCGGAGTGCAGGCCGCAGGCGGCCAGTTGGCGCAGGATTTCCTGGTCGGCGCCAGCCTGGCAGCGTGGCGGATCGATGTCTTCGATGCGAATCAGCCAGCGTCCGTGGTGGGCGCGTGCATCCAGCCAGCTGGCCAGCGCCGCGACCAGAGAGCCGGCATGCAGCGGCCCTGTGGGAGAGGGCGCAAAGCGCCCGATATATGGCCCCGTGCAGGGAGCGCTGGAGGAGGAACAGGAAAGGGCCGCAGTCATGAGGGACGCCATCTTACGCCCCTTGACTGCGCGCAGTTGGCTCAGACCAGGGCCAGCCCCATTTCCAGACCCGAGACAAAAGCGTCTTCCACCCGCATGCCTATGCACCAGTCTCCGCACAGGCCCAGGCCGACCGAGGGGTCGTGGCTGAACGGCCTGCCCAGGGGCGCCAGCGTCTGGGCATGCTGCCAGAGGTAGACGCTGGCATGGCGCGGCGCAACGCGGATGCCCGTGATCTCGCCAAAGGCCTTTTGCAGCTTGGCAAGCACGCGCGTGGCGTCGTCGTGGCGGTGCTCGTTGGACCACAGCGGGTTGGCATGGATCGTCCAGCGCTCGGTCTGGGCGCGGCCGGGTTTGGAGGACTCGCGGGCCACCCAGGCAACGCGCTCATGCGTGCTGCGTGCGGCATTCCACTGCGGGCCCAGTGTGGTCAGTCCGGCCTGCGCAGCCATGGGGTAGGACAGCGTCATGGCCCAGCAGGGGGCCATTTCCACAGGGGCCAGGGTCCTGGCCAGGGCCGCACCCTGAGGCGCGGTCTGCAGCAGTTGCGCGGCCACGGGCGCCGGCACGGCCAGCACCACGGCATCGAAGTCGGCAGCAATCTGCGGGCCGTGGTCTTCGGTATCCAGCATCAGGGACCATTGGTGGCGGCTGTGGCTGCTGCCGCTGGCAATGTGGTGGCTCATGGCGCGCAGGGACTGGCCCAGATGCAGGCGCCCGGCATCCCATAGCGGCGCTGCCCAGGCCAGTGGCAGGGATTGCATATCGGGCATGCCGACCCAGTGGGTCTCGCGCACCGGCGTGTGCTTGTCGACTCTGCGGCCCTGGGCGTTGCGGGTCTGCACGCTGTTCAGGCTCCAGGCGCGCAGATTGCCGGGCGTGGTGTCCAGCACTTGCTGAAAGCGCGGATCGCGTACGGTGAAGAACTGGGCGCCGATGTCAAAGCTGCCGTAGGGGCCGCTGACCGAGCGCATACGTCCGCCGGCCTGGGTCAGGCGCTCATAGACATGGACGTCGTGCCCGGCCTGCATCAGCGTGCGGGCACAGGCCAGACCGGCAATGCCTGCGCCGATGACGGCAATGCGCTTGCCACCGGTATGCGGGGAAGGGGAAGAAGCGGAGGCAGTTGCGGACGCGCGAGTGCGGGAAGCATTCATGAAAAAGCCTTTTCGACACCGTTTGAGTTCTAGCGTAGCCAGCTATCCAAAAGATAGCAAGTGCTGCTTGTGCTGAATTGTTGCAGCGCAACTCACTCTACACCTCCCGCGTGGCGGCTGCGACGCGCAGCAGCTTATTGACGGTGATGGTTTTCCATAAGCGCCTTGCGCGTGGCGGGGCTTTCCAGTTGCGTCAGCCACCACTGAAGGGCGCGTCCAGGCGTGCGGTGGGCGGGGCCGGGCCATGCATAGTGCAGGCGCAGATTGCGACTGGCGCGCTGCACCTGTTTTGTGACCAGCAGGCCGGCATCGAGATAGGCCTGCACCATGCCGCGTGGCAGAAAGCCGGCTCCAATTCCGCGTATCTGGGCCTCGAGCTTGGCCTGCATGCTGTCCACGGTGAGCACGTCCTGGCCGTTGACCAGGCCAAAGCTGGTGTTGCTGCGCACGCCCGAGTCGGCCACGGCCACCATGCGATGGCGCAGCAGCAACTCGTCGGAAAGCGGCTCATCGAGTCCGGCCAGTGGGTGGTGCGGCGCGACGGCGAAGACGAAATCCATCTCCCCAATTTCGCGCGTCTGCAGCTCGGAGACATTGCTGGTGTTGACCGCCACGCCAATGGCCAGATCGGCATGGCCGCTGGTCAGCACTTCCAGTGTGCCGTTGAGAATGCCGTCGCGCAGCTTGAGTGTGGTGGGCGGGGTCAGCGCATAAAAGGCTTCGACCAGCTCGAAGATGGGCGTGCGGGCCACGGCCCCGTCGATGACGATGGTCAGCTGCGGCTCCCAGCCCGTGGCCACACGCTTGACGCGGTGCGCGACGGCATCGATCTCCTGCAGCAGGCGGGCGCCTTCGTGCAGCAGGGCCTGACCTGCCTCAGTGGCCTGGGCGTGGCGCGAGCTGCGGTCAAACAGCAGCACATCGAGCGCATCTTCGATCTGGCGCACGCGGTAGGTCAGCGCACTGGGCACCAGGCCCAGGGAGCGCGCAGCGGCGGCAAAGCTGCCGGTTTCGGCAATGGCCTGCAGCATGGCCAGGCTGTCGGGGGTGAGCACATCGCGGGAGCTGGGCATGGTGAGATTGATGATTCAAACAGTTTGAATGATGCCATCAACGCCGTTCAGCCACAGCCTGGCAGGTGACTTCTACAGTAGAGCCCATAGAGACAGTCACTTGAACGAAAGGAAGCACACCATGATGACTCTGCGCAAATCCCAGGAACGCGGCTACGCCGACCACGGCTGGCTCAAGTCCTATCACAGCTTTTCGTTTGCCGGTTATTACGACCCGCGCCATATGGGGTTCGGTAATCTGCGCGTGATCAACGAAGACCGGATTGCCCCTGGCACAGGCTTTGGCTCGCACGGCCACCGCGATATGGAAATCATCAGCTATGTGCTCGAAGGTGCGCTCTCGCACAAGGACAGCATGGGCAATGAAACCCCCATCCTGCCTGGAGAGGTGCAGCGCATGAGTGCGGGCTCGGGGGTGGTGCACAGCGAGCAGAACTACGCCAAGGAGCAGACCACACACTTTCTGCAGATCTGGCTGCTGCCCGCACGGACAGGTATCGAGCCAGGCTATGCCCAGAAGACATTCAGCGAGGCGCAAAAGCGTGGACGTCTGTGTCTGGTGGCTTCACCTGACGGTGCCGAGGGCTCGGTTCCCATGAATGCCGATGCACGCCTGTATGCCGGTCTGTTCGATGCAGAAGAGGCTGCCGATGTGGCCCTGCCAGCCGGTCGCAAGACCTATGTGCACCTGGTGCGTGGCGAGCTGGACGTGAATGGACAAAAGCTGACAAGCGGCGACGCTGCACTTATTGAAAATGAGGAGCGCCTGCGCCTTGCCAATGGCCGGGCTGCGGAAGTTCTGGTGTTTGACCTGGAACCTTGAGTCTGACGATTTCAAGGCTTGTGCTGATATGAACCAACGCGGCCCTGGGTCGCAATGACTGGAGTTTAAATGTTGAATCAATTGCGAAATCCTCTGGACCTGGTGGGCCGTGTGCTGATTGCCCTGCTGTTTCTGCCAGCAGGCATTCAGAAAATCAATGGCTTTGCGGGTACCGTGGGTTATGCCGCATCGGCGGGCATGCCCATGCCCCAGGTGGCGGTGGCGGTGGGCCTGGTGATCGAGATCGTGGGCGGTCTGGCCATATTGCTGGGCTGGCATACGCGCTGCGCAGCCTTGATCCTGGGATTTTTCACGCTGATCGCCAGCTTCTTCTTCCATAACTTCTGGGGCGTGCCCGCAGAGGCAGCCATGATGCAGCAGTTGCTGTTCTGGAAGAACATCGCCGTGGTCGGGGGCCTGCTTGGCTACGCCGCCCATGGGGCAGGCGCCTGGAGCATGGACGGCCGCAAAGGCTGAAGCATGAGGCAGCGCAGGCTGAAAGTGCGCAAGCGGTCATAGCTTTGTTAAGCTAGCGCGCTCTCGAAAGACAAGGCCCGCCGGGTGTCAATCCGGCGGGCCTTTATTTGGCACAGATACAGGATGGTGCGGCGGATGGCCGCGCCGATGCAAGCAGGAAAGAAGAAATCATGAGCAATATCGTTGTGGTCTACCACTCAGGCTACGGCCATACCCAGCGCATGGCGCAATCCGTGGCCCAGGGCGCGGGCGCACAGTTGCTGGCCATCGACGCCGATGGCAATTTGCCCGAGGGCGGCTGGGAGCAACTGGCCGCGGCCGATGCCATCGTCTTCGGCGCGCCGACCTATATGGCTGCTCCGAGCTGGCAATTCAAGAAATTTGCCGACGCCTCGTCCAAGGCCTGGTTTGCCCAGGCCTGGAAGGACAAGCTGTTTGCCGGCTTCACCAACAGCGCGAGCGTGCAGGGCGACAAGCAGGTCACGCTCGATTATTTCTACCACCTGGCCATGCAGCATGGCGGCGTGTGGGTGGGACTGGGCCTGCTGCCTTCGAATACCAAGGCCGCCCAGCGCAACGATGTGAACTGGATGGGCAGTTTCTGCGGTGCCATGGCGCAGTCGCCCTCTGACTCATCGGCCGGCGAGATGGCCGGCGGTGATCTGGAAACCGCACGCCAGTTTGGCGAGCGTGTGGCCAAGGCCGCAGCACGCTGGGTCAGATAAGCGTTCAGCTAAATTGGGTGCTATCCAATTCAAAGCGGATAGCGCTGGCCCTGCATGTGTTTCAGAGATGAATGCTTCTGAAACTTAGCTTGAGTCAGCGCTAGCCGCTTAGTTTTTGATAGTGGCGTTGAGCGCCATCTTGGCGCTTCTTACTCCGCGTCCTGTTCCATCAGATGCTTTTTGATGGGGCGGGGGTGAACCAGCTCGGTGCGCGACAGATCGGTGCCCAGCGAGTCGCGGCCGTCAAAGACGAAGCAGCCGCCGTCGTAGAACTTGCCGTCGGTCTCCTCGAAATATTTGAGGATGCCGCCTTCGAGCTGGTAGACGTTTTCGATGCCTTCGTCCTGCATGAGGATGGCGGCCTTTTCGCAGCGGATGCCGCCAGTGCAATAGCTGACCACGGTCTTGCCGGCGAATTCGTCCTTGTGCTGGCGCAGTGCGGGCGGGAATTCGGTGAACTTGCTCAGGCGCCAGTCGATCGTGCCGGCAAACGCGCCTTCGTCCACTTCGTAGTCGTTGCGCGTGTCCAGCGTCACCACCTCGCGGCCCTCGTCGTCATGGCCTTGCTCCAGCCAGCGGCGCAGCGTGGCCGGGCTGACCGATGGCGCACGGCCA
Source organism: Comamonas sp. wu1-DMT (assembly GCF_040187805.1). Taxonomy (NCBI): domain Bacteria; kingdom Pseudomonadati; phylum Pseudomonadota; class Betaproteobacteria; order Burkholderiales; family Comamonadaceae; genus Comamonas; species Comamonas sp. wu1-DMT. The sequence continues at coordinate 94,834 of NZ_JBANEM010000017.1, read as the reverse complement.
TGGGCGGGTCGAATGGCGGGATGATCCATGCGGATGATCTCGTTCTTGACCTTGACCAGCATTTTGCGAAAGGGTACGGTCTCGGACCAACTTTCCTTGGGAGCCAGGTCGGCAAAACGCGGGTCTTGCTTCAGCTGGTCCACAAAGCTGCGCACGGCCTCGGCAGGGCCGGCCAGGAAAAAGTTGATGCCTTCTTCGGCCAGCAGCACCGTGCCCTTGAGGCTCAGGTCATGCGCACGCTCCAGCAGCGTCTGGCGCAGCTGGTCGGCGTCGGGCAGGGGCGTGAATTTGTAGCAGGAGATGTTGAGTATGTCGGCCACGTCGATATCCGGGGGCGGCCGCGCGGCTGCTGCATCGACGGTGATGCAGCTCAGACCGGGGCCGTCAGCTCTGCCTTGATTTTATTGGACAGCTGTGCCACTGCGAGGGATGCGGGTGCTCCGGGCATGGCCTGCAGCAGCAACTGGCGGCGCATCACGGCCTCGCGCACGGCGGAGTCGACCGGAATATCGCCCCAGTGGGTCAGCTGCAGCGGCTGGCCGGACTCGGTGGTCACGAAGCGGTTGAGCACCTGCTGCAACTGGCCCGTGATGGCGCGGCCATCGCCGGGGCGTTGCGCCTGGTTGATGACCAGACGGATCTGCTGGCGCTTTTGCTGCAGGGCCAGTACCTTGATGGCGGCGTAGGCATCGGTCAGCGAAGTGGGCTCGGGCGTGGCCACGACCAGCACTTCGGTTGCCAGAGAGACGGAGAACAGCACCACATCCGAGATGCCGGCGCCGGTGTCGAGCAGGATGATGTCGTAGCGCGGGCGCAGCAACTCCACCGTGCGCATGAACTGGGAACGAATCTCGGGGGTGAGGCGCGAGTACTCGATCATGCCCGAGCCTGCCAGCAGCACGGAATAGCCGCCCGGCGTGGTCAGAATGGCATCTTCCAGCGTGGAGCGACCCGTGAACACATCGTGTAGCGTGACCTTGGGGTAGAGGTTGAGCACCACATCCAGATTGGCCAGGCCCAGGTCCGCGTCCAATACCAGCACGTTGAAGCCATGGCGCGTCAGCGCAGCAGCCAGATTGGCAGAGACGAAAGTCTTGCCGACACCGCCTTTGCCGCTGGTGACGGCAATGATGTGGGCCTGCTTGTTGCGGCCAGGCGCACGCAGGGCATCTTCCATGGATATATGAGCGGGCAAAGTAGGGTGAGGGGCCAAGGTGTCCATCGTCTCAAGGCGTTATGACCTGGCTTGCGGCGTCGGTGTTTACGTCTGGTGCTGTATTGTCAGAGACATTTTCCTCTAACGAAGCGGCAGGCAAAGGGCTGAAAAGCAGGCTTTTTTCCTCGGCACTCACCGTACTGTCGGGCGGATCCTCCACGCAGACGCAGTTGCGGCCTGCCGATTTGGCCAGATAGAGTTGGCGATCGGCACGCTCGGTCCACAGTTGCGCCGTGCTGCGAATCCATTGCTGGGCGTAGACCCCGCCGATACTCACAGTGATCTTCAGCGACTGGCCCGAGGACAAAGCGATGGAGTTGCTTTCGATGGCCTGGCGCAGGCGCTCGGCGACCGCGCGGCCCTGATGCGCAGGGCACACCGGAAGCACTATGGCGAATTCTTCACCACCGAAGCGCGCCAGGGTGTCCATGGGGCGAATGATTTCGGACAGGGTCTGTGCCACGGATTGCAGCACCATATCGCCAGCAATATGACCGTGCTCGTCGTTGATCTGCTTGAAATGGTCAATGTCCAGCATCAGCAGCAGTGCGGTTTCTCCGGAGCGGGCCACGCGGTCGATTTCGCGCTCGATCACGGAGCGGAAATGGCGTCGGTTGGCCAGCCCCGTGAGGGGGTCGCGCAAAGACAGTGCGCACAAGCCATCAATCAGTGCTTGCAGGTAATGGGTGGGAGTGTCAGTGGGCAGACGGTTATCGCTACCGCCCGCGCGAGTCACCAGATTGTGTGCGGTGGCAAGGCGCAGATCGCGCAAAAACACGGATTGGTGGGGGGCGGATGAAGTCACGACAAACTATCAATGATGACCGTCAGTGTAGCAGCGACCCCTAGCTTTTTGTGGATGTAGGCTTTTCGTCAGCGTTGATCCGGGTCAGTTCTGTGGGGAAATTGCCAAGCGTTCGCAGAAAGTCGGCATCCGTTCGATAGAGCCTGATGGGGCTGCCTTCCTTGTGCAGCAGTCCGGCGCGTTCCAGCCTTTGCTCGGCCGGCAACTTCAATCCCACCACGTGCAGCAGACCGCCGCGCAATGCGACCAGGCGTTCCAGTCGGGCAAATGTTTCGACTCCGGTGATGTCTATGCTGTTGATGGACTGCATCAGCAGTGCCAGGTCTTTGGCCTGGGGCGTTTGCTGCAGGGCATCGGCCGCGTAGCGCTCAAGTGCCGTGGCCGTGGCAAAGTCAAGGTCTGCATCCATGCGCAGAGCCACGACTTCAGGTGCCAGGGGCGGCAATTGCCAAAGCAGGCGGCTGCGCAGGCTGCCGTCGGGATGCTCGCCGACCTCGATGATGCGCGGGTGCAGGTGGTGATAGAGGTAGTAAGCCTGGCTGAGCATGATGCCCGCGAACACACCCCAGTACATGCGCGGGGCGGTGACGATGGTCAGCACCAGCGTGGCGACGCTGATGCTGGCTTCGACCTTGGAGATCCTGAAAAGCTTGAGAATCGCGCTGGGCTTGACCAGGTTGAGCACGGCGGTGATCACGATGGCAGCCAGCGTTGCCTGCGGCACATGGTAGAGCCAGGGAATGAACCAGAGCACGACCACGACCACCAGCAAAATGGAAAACACGTTGGCATAGCCGGTCCTGGCACCTGCGAGCAGATTGACGGCAGAGCGTGAGAAAGATGCGCTGGTGGCAAAGCTGCCGAACAGGCCGGCGCTGATCTTGGACAGGCCCTGGGCGATCAAATCCTGGTTCTCGTTCCAGCGCGTGCCGGCCTGCTGATGCTCGACCTGGGCGCTCGAGGCAGTTTCCAGAAAGCTGACCAGGGATATGACCAGCACGGGCATGACCAGGGCGCCGAACTGCTCCCAGTCCAGCATGCCGGGCCATTGGAAGCTGGGCAGCCCCGCAGGCAGGTGGCCGATCACGGCGCCGCCCGCATCGGCGAAGCCCGTGAGCCAGCTGATGAAGCCGCTCAAGCCGATGATGAAAATGGCCGAGGGAAAAGCAGGACGCCATTTCTTGGCCAACATCAGCAAGCCCATGCTGACCAGGCCGTAGGCGATGGATTGGATGCTGAACAGATAGATGGACGGAGAATGCCAGACGGTGGACCAGTCAGCGCGCATGCCCAGCAGGGTGGGCAGCTGCGAAGCCAGAATCAGCAGCGCAGCAGCCTGGGTAAAACCTGCCAGTACAGGAGAGGTGACCAGATTGAGCAGCCAACCCGCGCGTACCACGCCCAGACTCCATTGAACCAGGCCCGACAGAATGGCCATCCATGCAGCGAGCACAACCCACTGGGCCGAGCCCGGTTCGGCCATGCCGGTCAGAGAGGCGCCGATCAGCAAGGCGCTCAGCGCCGTCGGCCCCACGCCCAGGCGGGGCGACGGACTGAAGAGGATGGCCACCGCAGCAGGAATGATGGAGGCATAGATGCCGGTAATCAGCGGCATGCCCGCCAGCGCGGCGTAAGCCACGCCCTGGGGCAGCAACATCAGGCCCACGGTCAAGCCGGCCCAGAACTCGCCGCGCAGCAGGCCGAAAGTCGGTTTGGGCCAATTAAGAAAGGGCAGCCATCGGGCCAGTGATTGCATGGAAGTCATGATTGCGGCGAACTAAATCGTCTGCAAGCTTAGTCGGGCTTTGTTGTGCAGGGATTAAAACAGGACGAGGCTGCGACCTTGGCCGAGTGGGACGCCTTGCTCCAAAGTGACTCGAGGCGTTGTCCGAACCGGGCCCGCATGGCAGCGATGGCGGCAAGGGTGTCGGCGGATGGCCGATGAGTCCGGAAGGGGGCGCCCGCCAGATCCGCGCCCTGCCATGCGACCGGGTGGGTCGTTGGCTGCTTGTGAATGATGTTCACGTTGAAATCGACTCGAAGACAGAAAAAAACGACGCCAGCTGCTATGGTTTTCAATGCTGGCACCGTGTTTCATCCTAGCACGCAGCCCGCGCATATGCTGGGGTGCGCACCAGTTTCGGAGCGGCAGCGGCCATAAAAAAGAGAGGCTCATGGCCTCTCTTTGCACCTTGCGGTGCGGTGCGCGCGGTGGCTGAGCCACCTGTTGTCTATCAGTTGCCCAGGTTGCGAATCGCCTCGGGAGTGTACTGGCTGGGCTTGAGGTTGTCCTTGCCCAGAATTGGTGCCTTGGGGCGCTCCTGGACCAGATTCATGCTCACATAGGAGCCGGCATTCAGGTCATAGTAGAACGATGTGCCCGCGTGCCATTTCTTGATGTCGTAGGCATAGTAGTAATTGATTTCACCGTGCTGCCACAACTGGCCGCGTGCGTCGTAGAAGTCGCCCGAGACGGCGTGACCGGTGTCTTCGTCGATGAACATCACACGCTTGGAGTACAGGTGACGGAAGCCGGGCTTGAGCTTGCCCTCCAGCACCCAGACGCGGCGCAGTTCATAGCGGGTGTAGGCCGGGTTGGGATGACCTGGCTTGAGCAGATCGGCGTATTTCATCTGCTGGTTGATACGAAAGGTGTTCGCAGGAATGAACATCTCGCGCTTGCCGTGCATGGTCCACTCGTAGCGCTCGGAGCCGCCGTTGAACAGGCGCTCGGAGTCGATGGTTGCCTTGCCGCTGGTGCCGGGGGAGGGCTGGTCATAGCCGAACTCGGGCAGTTGGCGCACGCGGCGAGTGCCGGGATCGTAATTCCAGGCCAGACGCTTGTCCGTGCCGAAGTTCATGGGCTCGATGGACAGAATCACGCCGCCTTTTTCTCGCTCGGGCAGGATGGAGAAATTGGTCACATAGGCGTATTTGCCTTCGTTGGGCTTGCCCAGATTTTCCTTGGAGTCATAACGACTGAGCTGAATATAGCTGGTGCGGCCCCAGGCGATATCGCCGCTTGCGCCCACCAGTGCCATGTCGCGTTCCACCTCTTCGGTGCTGGCGCGGCTGGGCATGAGGTTGTTCCATAGCAGTTCCAGGCCGGTCTTTGGAATGGGGAAGGGCAGAGCACCCATGAAGCCCTTGACTCCATTGCCGTCGTTGACTACCTCGGCTTCCAGTGCATTGCGCTTGATGACGGCGCAGATGTCGTCGTCATAACGGAAGTCGCGGTGGCCCGGATAGACGGGAATGCGCATGGTGGTGGGGAACTTGGCGAGTAGCGCCTTCTGGCCGGCGCTGAGCTTGTCGCCATATTGCGCCATGTTGGCGGCCGTGATTTCGAACAGCGGCTTTTCGTTGGCGTAGATATCGGGCTGGAACTGTCCCACTGACTTGGTGAACTTCACGCCGGGAGGAACGCCCAGGATCTTGCCCGTGAATGGCGGGATGCTGCCGTCGGCATTGCCGGCTTTGATGGCGCCGGTGCAAGTCAGCTCCTTGCCCAGCTTGTCGGCTTCCGTGGCGGGAACCTTGGCACAGGCGGCTCCTGCGCTCAGCAAACCTATGCACAGCATCAGTGCTGTGCTCATCGTCTTTTGTTGCATTGCTCTTGTTTTCCTAGTGAAAAAACCTTGCAGGCCGTTGCCTGTGAGCATTTATTCTTCAGATATTTGTCATGACATGAATCGTCTGTTGGGACTAATCGACGGCATTCGAGGCAGTCCCAGGACGCAAAAAAGGCAGCGCCGTTGCCGGCGCTGCCTTGGGCGGGATCAAAAATGACTAGGTATTAACGCGAGCCGTTCAGATCCATTTCCGAGTATTTGACGATCTTGGTGCCCTTGACCCATTTGTAGCCAAACCAGATGACCAGGAAGAGAGGCAGGCCGATATAGGTGGCGATGGCACCGACCCAGTCGATCTGGTCCTTGATCAGGTTCTCATAGTTCTGACCCAAGGTGATGATCAGGCACAGCACAAAGGCGAAGATGGGGCCGAAGGGGAAGGCCGCTGCCTTGTAAGGCAGCTGGTTCATATCGTAGTTCTGCACCTCGCAGCCCTTGCGGAAACGGTAGTGGCTGATGGCAATGCCCAGCCAGGCGACGAAGCCGCACATGCCGGACAGATTCAGCAGCCAGATGTAGACCACTTCGGGGCTGAAGATATTGGTCAGAAAGCACAGGGCGGCAATCACGGTGGTGGCGATCAATGCCAGCACGGGCACGCCGCGCGTGTTGACCTGGGCAAACAGCTTGGGCGCCATGCCCTGCTTGGCCAGCGCATACAGCATACGGGTGGAGGCATACATGCCGGAGTTGCCGGCCGACAGCACGGAGGTCAGCACCACGGCGTTCATCACGGCAGCGGCACCCAGCAGGCCGGCACGTTCGAACACCAGTGTGAAGGGGCTGACAGCGATATCGCCCAGATCGTTGCGCAGCAACTTGGGATCGGTATAGGGAATCAGCAGACCGATGATGAGGATGGCAAAGACGTAGAACAGCAAAATGCGCCAGAACACCTTGCGCACGGCCTTGGGCACATTCTTGGCGGGATCTTCGGATTCGCCGGCAGCGATGCCGATCAGCTCCGTGCCCTGGAAGGAAAAGCCCACCACCATTGCCACGCCGATCAAGGCTGCAAAACCACCCGCAAACGGCGCGTCGCCTGTGCTCAGGTTGGCAATATTGCCCCAGATACCGTCGGGCGCGCCACCTTGCAAAATACCGAAGATCATCAGCACGCCGATGGCGATGAAGACCAGCACCGTTGTGACCTTGATGGCAGCAAACCAGAACTCGGATTCGCCAAAGCCCTTGGCGGACAGTGCGTTCAGGCCGAACATCAGTGCCAGAAACAGAGCGCTCCACAGCACGCCGTTGGTGCCGGGGAACCAGTAGGCCATCACCAGCTGCGCCGCAACCAGGTCCACGGCAATGGTCACGGCCCAGTTGTACCAGTAGTTCCAGCCCAGGGCGAAGCCAAAGCCTTCATCCACGTACTTGGCGCCATAGGTGGCAAAAGAGCCGGAGACTGGCATGTGTGCAGCCATCTCGCCCAGACTGGTCATCAGGAAATAGACCATCAGGCCCACAATCATGTAGGCCAGCAATGCACCGCCGGGGCCTGCTTGCGAGATGGTTGCGCCAGAGGCGACAAAAAGGCCGGTGCCGATGGAGCCGCCGATGGCGATCATCGACATATGTCGGGCCTTGAGGGAACGGTGCAAGCCACCGTTGTCAGTTTTTGCTTGGCTATCGCTCATGAGAGATATTGGTTTTTTGCGGATCATGAAGCCTTGGCGGTCCTGGCTGGTAAAAGCCTGGGCCCCATGCCCGTTTGTTGCGCCCTGATATCAGGAGTCCCCGGGTATCAACGCGGTCAGCGTGAACGGCGATGACATGCATCGTGCTCAGTGGCTTCCGATAGGGTGCAGATTGTGAGCGATTTGCGCATGAGCCGTACAGCGTGAGCTGTGGATTAAGGCAGCCATGGCTTGAATCGATATCTAAGTGTTTGATATTTCAGAATTAATGACTGGATCAGAGATTCAAAAAAATATCCTTAAATCTTCGTCAAATCGTCGACGAGAGCGGCTTCATACTTGGCTTGCATTCGGCAGGGCTCTGTCTATTTGATTGTTTATTTGTCAATTTCGTCAAAAATAAATGCCGAAATGTCAATGTTGATTGTCGATAGTTTCTATCTTGAGATGAAAAAAGCCGCCAGCCAATGGTTATCAAGGACTGGCAGCTTCTTTTTTGATAGTGAACTGTGTGCGGTCAGGCCGTCCGGCCTCAATCAGCTCAGCAGCAAGGCGTCATCCGCGAGCTTCTCGCCACGCACCTTCTCGAACATATGCAGCAGGTCGGGGACGTCCATTTTGGAGCGCTCTTCGCCGCTGACGTCCAGCACCACATTGCCCTGGTGCAGCATGACGGTACGCGTGCCCACATCCAGCGCCTGGCGCATGCTGTGGGTCACCATCATGGTGGTCAGATTGGCTTCCTGCACGATGCGTGCCGTCAGCTGCAGCACAAAGTCCGCGGTGCGCGGGTCAAGAGCGGCAGTGTGTTCGTCTAGCAGCAGAATGCGCGAAGGCTGCAGCGCCGCCATCAGCAGGCTCACGGCCTGGCGCTGTCCGCCCGAGAGCAGACCGATGCGGTCGGTCAGGCGATTTTCCAGACCCAGGCCCAGCGTGGCCAGACGGTCGCGGTACAGCTCGCGATTGCTGGCCTTCACTGCCTTGGACAGGCCGCGGAGGTTGCCGCGCTCGTGCGCCAGCGCCATGTTCTCTTCGATGGAAAGGTCTTCACAGGTACCGGCCATGGGGTCCTGAAACACGCGGGCCACCTGCTTGGAGCGAGACCATACCGGCATGCGCGTCATGTCGATGCCGGCAATTTCGATCTTGCCCTTGTCCACACTCTGGTCGCCCGAGACGCAGTTCAGAAATGTGGACTTGCCTGCGCCGTTGGAGCCGATGACGGTCACGAACTGACCGTCGGGGATGGACAGCGACAGCCCGCGCAGGGCACGGGTTTCGATCGGCGTGCCGGGATTGAAGGTGAGTTCGAGGTTTTGTGCGTTCAGCATGGTGTTCTCCGCCGTCCTTCTTCTTACTTGCGCTTGCTCAGCTTTTTCTTGATTTGCGGAATCACCAGTGCGATGGTCACCAGCACTGCCGTCACCAGATTCAAGTCCTGTGCCTTCAGGCCAATGGCATCGATATTGAGGGCCGCTGCGATGAAGAAGCGGTAGACCACGGCGCCAAGCACCACGGCCAGCGTGGCCCAGATGATTTTGCGCGAGGGCAGGATGGTCTCGCCCACGATCACGGCGGCCAGACCGATGACGATGGTGCCGATACCCATGGAGATGTCGGAGCCGCCCTGCGTCTGCACGAACAGCGCTCCGGCCAGACCGACCAGGCCATTGGAAATTGCCATGCCCAGCAGAATCATGGCGCCGGTATTGACGCCCTGAGCGCGGGCCATGCGGGCGTTGGAGCCCGTGGAGCGGATGGCCAGACCGCGTTCGGTGGCAAAGAACCAGTCCAGAGCCAGCTTGGCCACGATGACGAAGCCCAGCATGATCAGCGGACGCATCACATAGTCGTCAATGTTCGCCGGCTGCAGCATGGTGAACAGCGTGGGTTCGTTGATCAGCGGCACATTGGGGCCGCCCATGATGCGCAGATTGACCGAGTACAGGCCGATCATCATCAGGATGGAGGCCAGCAGGTCCATGATCTTGAGCTTGACGTTGAGCCAGCCTGTGATGAAGCCCGCCACGGCACCGGCTGCCGTGCCGGCCAGCGTGGCCAGCCAGGGATTGGTGCCCGTAGAAATCAGAATGGCGCAGACCGCACCGCCAAGGGGGAAGCTGCCGTCGACCGTCAGATCGGGAAAACGCAGCAAGCGAAAGGAGATGAAGACGCCCAGCGCCACCAGGCTGAAGATCAGGCCAATTTCAATGGCACCGAGGATGGAAAATAGAGACATAGAGAGAGCGACAGGCGCGGCAAACGTCTAAAAAAATCGGCAGGGCCATGTTGCCACGGCACCTGCCGCTGTGCTGGCACCGCCTGAGAGCGGCAGTGCTGGCGACAGGGAGTGGATTACTTGACCACGGTAGCGGCGGACTTGATCAGCGCGTCGGACAGCTTCACGCCTTGCTTTTCAGCGGCGCCGGGGTTCACGAACAGCTCCATCTTGGTAGAGACTTCGGGCTTGATGTCGCCGGGCTTCTCGCCCTTGAGAATGCGCACAACCATGCGGCCGGTCTGCTCGCCCAGATCGCGGTAGTTGATGCCGTAGGCGGCCACGGCGCCGCGCTTGACGGAGTCGGTGTCAGACGCCACCAGAGGAATCTTGGCGTCCTGGCCAACCTTGACCAGCGATTCATAGGCCGACACCACGTTGTTGTCGGTGTTGGTGTAGATCACGTCCACCTTGCCTACCAGCGAGCGTGCGGCGCTGGAGACGTCCACCGAGCGGGGAGCCGCAGCCGTCACCAGAGTCCAGCCCATCTTGGGCAGCAGGGCCTGCAGTTCCTTCACGACCACGGCGGAGTTGGCTTCACCGGGGTTGTAGACCATGCCGATGCGCTTGGCATTGGGCACGACCTGCTTGACCAGATCCATCTGCTTGTCCAGGGCCAGCAGGTCGGAAACGCCGGTCACATTGTTCTTGGAGGGTTCCCAGCTGGCGACCAGCTTGGCGGCAACGGGGTCGGTCACGGCAGAGAACACGACAGGCACGCTCTTGGTCGACGCGATCACGGCCTGGGCGGAAGGCGTGGCGATGGCGACGATGGCATCGGGCTTGTCACCCACGAACTTGCGCGCGATCTGGGCAGCCGTACCGGTATTGCCCTGTGCACTCTGGTACTGCCACTTCAGGGACTTGCCTTCTTCGTAGCCGGCTGCCTTCAGGGCATCCTTGACGCCGTCGCGCACCGCATCCAGGGCGGGGTGTTCAACAATGGCGGTCACGGCCACGGACTTGGTATCGGCGGCATAGGCACCCGACATGGCGGAAATTGCCAGGGCCAGTGCGCCCATGCGGGCCAAGGACAGCTGCTTCATGTGTATCTCCAGCGTTTGTTGTGTGTTGCAGGTGAATTAAGACGGCAGTGCGTGATGCGCGTCGCCTCGCGGCAAAGTCTACTGCACCGATCTGGCTGTCTTCGCGATTGAGATAACCTTGTTTATCCCTATACGATGATCGCGAAAAAATGGCATGAAAGCTGCGCAAAGCGCTAATTGGCAGGAGTTAGTGTGTGTGGAAGCAGGTCTATGGCGCGCAATATTGCGTTGAGTGGTGTCTGATTTTGGTTTTGTGCCGCATTTTTCCTGCGCTTGATGCGATATGGGCAGGCATATTGATGCAATTGCCTGTTTTTTGAACATTGCTCTTTCTGCGCTGGCAAGCGATCTTCAATGAGTGATTTGCGGCGATTGCGGTGGCATGCGTTTTTTCTGTGATGCTGCAAATTTGTGGGCATTTGGCGGCCTGCGTTGCTAAAAACATTCAGCCCATGAAAAAAGCCTGCCCAGCAATGGCTGGCGCAGGCTTTGTGGCACAGCATCCGGAGCAACTGCTGCCGAATGCAATCGCGGACGGATTACATGCCTGAGTAGTTGGGGCCGCCGCCGCCTTCGGGTGTCACCCAGACGATGTTCTGTGTCGGGTCCTTGATGTCGCAGGTCTTGCAGTGCACGCAGTTCTGTGCATTGATCTGCAGGCGCTGCTTGCCGGCATTGGCTTCGTCCTCGACGAATTCATAGACGCCTGCGGGGCAGTAGCGCTGCTCGGGACCGGCGAACTTGGTCAGGTTCACGTCGACAGGAACGCTGGCGTCCTTGAGCGTCAGGTGAGCTGGTTGGTTCTCTGCATGATTGGTGCTGCTGATGAACACGCTGGAGAGACGGTCGAAGGTCAGCTTGCCATCGGGCTTGGGATACTCGATGGGCGTGCAATCGGCCGCAGGCTTCAGATAGGCATGGTCGGGCTTGTTGCGATGCAGCGTCCAGGGGATGTTGCCGCGCAGAACGAACTGCTCCAGGCCGTTCATGATCGAGGCGGTGGTCAGGCCCTTCTTGAACCAGGCCTTGAAGTTGCGTGCCTTCCACAGCTCCTCATACAGCCAGCTGTTCTCGAACGCATAGGTGTAGGCGGTCAGTTCGTCGCTCTGGCGACCCGCGACGATGGCGGCGTAGGCAGCTTCTGCGGCCAGCATGCCGGTCTTGATCGCGGCATGGCTGCCCTTGATGCGGCTGACGTTGAGGAAGCCGGCTTCGCAGCCCACCAGCGCGCCGCCGGGGAAGACAAAGCGGGGCAGGCTGGAGATGCCGCCGGCCGTGATGGCACGGGCACCGTAGGAGATACGCTTGCCGGGCTTGATGCCATTGGCTTCGTCGCCTTCCAGGTAGTAGCGGATATTGGGATGGGTCTTCCAGCGCTGCATCTCCTCGAATGGAGACAGATAGGGGTTGGAGTAATCCAGGCCGGTGATGAAGCCCAGCGTGACCAGATTGTCTTCCAGGTGATAGAGGAAGGCACCGCCGTAGGTGTCGCTCTTCATGGGCCAGCCTGCGGTGTGCAGCACCATGCCGGGCTTGTGACGCTGGGGGTCGATTTCCCAGAGTTCCTTGATGCCCAAACCGTAAGTCTGCGGGTCGCGGTTGGCGTCCAGGGAGTACTTGGCGATGATCTGCTTGCCGAGGTGGCCGCGCGCACCTTCGGCAAAGATGGTGTACTTGCCGTGCAGCTCCATGCCCAGCTGGAAGTCGCCCGTGGGCTCGCCTTCCTTGCTGATGCCCATATTGCCGGTGGCCACGCCCTTGACGGAGCCGTCTTCGTTGTAGAGCACTTCGGCCGCGGTGAAGCCGGGGAAGATTTCCACGCCCAGGGCTTCGGCCTGCTCTGCCAGCCACTTGGTGACAAAGCCCAGGCGAACGATGTAGTTGCCTTCGTTATGGAAGCACTTGGGCAGCAGCCAGTTGGGCGTGCGCAAGGAGCTCTTCTCGCCGAGGAAGACCATGGCGTCTTCGGTCACCGGCTGGTTCAGGGGGGCACCCTTTTCCTTCCAGTCGGGGATCAGCTCGGTCAGCGCGCGAGGATCCATGATGGCGCCAGACAGCGTGTGTGCGCCGGGCTCGGAGCCTTTTTCCAGCACGACTACGGAGACATCCTGACCTTTTTCGGCCGCCAGTTGCTTGAGGCGAATGGCAGTGGCCAGGCCACCGGGGCCACCGCCCACCACCACCACGTCATATTCCATGGCCTCTCGCGGGCCGTACTGGGCCAGGATCTCTTCGTTTGTCATCGGGAAAGTCTCGCTTGATATTGGATTGGGAAAACTGGCGTGCGCGGCCTTGGCAGGTGCGTCTGCAAAAACCGCGATGCGGGCGATTCTATGCTGACAGCCCGGCACGACCGTGCAGATTTGGCGACAGCGCATCAATCGGTGTTGCGGCAAAGTCCATAGGCTAGTGATCGCCCCAGGGCGTGCCATCCCTCAAAGAAACTAGAACAAGGTGGTGATGCAGTTGCAAATCTCGTTCAATCAGGAGACATACCGGCATGAAAATCGAGCTGCCAGAGCTGAAGAAGCAGGTCTATGAAACGCGCTTTCCCGTACGCTGGGGCGATATGGACGCCATGGGGCATGTGAACAACGCCCAGTACTTTCGCTATCTGGAAACTGCGCGTATCGACTGGATGCGCGGCATGGGCCTGAATCCGGACCCCGCAGGGCAGGGGCCGGTCATCGTCAACGCCTTTTGCAATTTCTATCAGCAGCTTGCCTATCCCGACGAGGTGCTGCTCAAGATGTTTGTCAGCGATCCCGCACGCACCACCTTTGAGACCTGGGCCACCATGGAGCGTGTGGCACAGCCGGGAGTCATCTGCGCCGCTGGCGGAGGCACGGTGATCTGGGTGGATTTCCCCCGGCAGAAAGCCGCTGCGCTGCCGGACTGGATACGTTCAGCAGTAACGGCCTGATTCCCGTTCGGAATTCCGTACATCAATCCTGGTGATGTCCGGAAATCCGATTGCAGTTATGCAAAAAAGTATTTTGAATATAAGCAAATCAAAGACTTGGACGTGATTTTTTGGTTGGCACGGTATGTGCTTAAAGGACGGCACGCCGCTTTACTGCGGCTGACCAAGTGAGACTGGGGCTGGACCTGGCTGACGAAACCTCGGTTCCGTCAGCGGTCCGTCTCGGTTTGTTGTCTCTGCCGAAACCCGGTGCCTGCATGGCCTGGATTCCGGCAGCGGCTCAAACAACGCATACCAAGATTCAAAAAAATGAAATCCAACCGCCTGACCATCATGGTTCTGCTGGCCATGGTTCTGGGTGTGGTTGTGGGCTATCTCGTCCACGCCAACGCCGCGACACCGGAGACAGCCAAAGACATCGCCGGCTATTTCGGCATTCTCACCGACGTATTTCTGCGCATGATCAAGATGATCATCGCGCCCCTGGTGTTTGCCACGCTGGTGGCGGGGCTGGCCAATATGGGCGATGCCGGCTCTGTGGGCCGAGTGGGTGGTCGTGCGCTGGGCTGGTTTATCGCGGCATCGTTCTGCTCGCTGTTTCTGGGTCTGGTTTTTGCCAATGTGTTGCAGCCCGGCCATGGCCTGACGGTGGAGCTTCCCACGAATGCCGAGAGCCTGGGTCTGAAGACCGGTGCGCTGAATTTCAAGGATTTCATCACCCACGTCTTCCCCAAGAACATCTTCGAGGCCATGGCCACCAATGAGGTGTTGCAGATCCTGGTGTTTGCGCTGTTCTTCGGTATCGCTCTGGGCTACCTGAACCACCAGAAAAAGCACATGCTGGTCGATCTGATGGAAGAGACCTCGCATGTCATGCTGCGCGTGACCGAGTACGTGATGCGCTTTGCGCCCGTGGGCGTGTTCGGCTCTGTCGCCGGCACCATTGCCACCCACGGACTGGGCATGCTGCTGGTGTTCGGCAAATTCCTGCTGGGCTTCTATATTGCGCTGGCCGCGCTGTGGGTGCTGCTCATCGGTGCCGGCTATCTGGTGCTGGGCAAGGATGTCTTCCGTCTGCTGTCGCTGATTCGCGGCCCGGTGCTGGTGGGCTTTTTCACGGCCAGCAGCGAATCCACGCTGCCCAAGCTCATGGAGCAGCTGGAAAAATTCGGCATCAAGCCGCGTATCACAGGCTTTGTGCTGCCTCTGGGTTACTCGTTCAACCTCGATGGCTCCATGATCTACACCACCTTCCTGGCCATCTTCATCTCTCAGGCCTATGGCATCGAGATGTCGCTGACCGCGCAGCTGACCATGCTGCTGGTGCTGATGATCTCCAGCAAGGGCATTGCCGGCGTGCCTCGTGCCTCGCTCGTGGTGGTTGCCGCCGTGCTGCCCATGTTCGGTTTGCCGGAAGCGGGCATCCTGCTGATTCTGGGTATCGACCATTTCCTGGACATGGGCCGTACATTGACCAATGTGCTGGGTAATGCCATTGCCACGGCCGTGGTTGCCAAATGGGAAGGCGACGAAGAGCAGGAGTCGTGCGCAGATCTGGCTGTCGAGCCACAGCTGATGCCCGAGCCCATTCGCGCCCGAGCCTGATCGTCCCCTTGCCCGGATTCCTGTCCCCTGCGATGCCGGGCGCTGCTACCATGGTTCGCACCATGTTAGCTTTTCTGCCCCCGCGCCTGCGTGCTGCTTTGCTGATCCTGCTCTGGCTGGCTGCAAGCAGCCTGGGGGGCTGGCTGGGCTATCAGGGCTTTGTCAAGATCGGTCTCGAGACCGTGGTGGCTGCCGGCAACAACCGCCTCGATCTCTATGCTGCCAGCCTGCGGCGCGAGATCGACAAATTTGCCTTTCTCCCCGATGTAGTGGCCCTGCAGCCCGAGATCCTGTCGCTGCTGCAATCGCCGGACGACGAAAGACTGCAGTCTCGCGCCAATCTCTATCTGGAGGAGTTGAGCCGTCGTGCGGGCACCCTCAGCGTCTACATGCTCGATCACGACGGTCATGTGCTGGCTGCCAGCAATTGGCGTCGTGCCGACAGTTTTGTGGGCGAGAACCTCGGTTTCAGGCCCTATGTCCAGCAGGCATTGCGAGAAGGGCGCGGGCGTTACTTCGGCGTGGGCACCACGCGCGGCGAGCCCGGCTATTACCTGACCACTACCCTGGGGCAGGGCGAGATGTATGGCGTGGTGGTGGTCAAGGTCGGGCTGGCGCAGCTCGAGCAATCCTGGGCCAGCGCAGAGTCTCCGGTACTGGTCAGCGATGAAAATACCGTGGTCATTCTCAGCAACATGCCGGCCTGGCGCTTTGCCACCTTGCTGCCGCTGGATGAGGCAAGGCGTGCCGAGCTGGAAGCTTCGCAGAAATACAACCGCCTGAACTTGCGGCCTCTGGGCTGGCGTGGCATGAGCAGTGTCACGGGCGTCAGGCAGGTGAGCATTCCCGATGTCAAGGACGCTGCGGCAGACCAGAGCGCTGGCCGCTTTCTGGCCCAGTCCAGACCCATGGCCGGCACGCCCTGGCAGATTACCGTGCTCTCCCCCTTGAGCGTTGCACTGCAGTTGGCGGCCAGTCGCGCCTGGGTGACGGGGGCGTTGATTGCGTTGATGCTTTTGCTGGGAGCTTTGCTGTACCTGCGGCGCAGACATGTGCGTGAGCAACTGGCGGCCCAGCAAGCTCTGAAGCAGGCCAACGAGGTGCTGGAAAACAAGGTGCAGCAGCGCACAGCCGATCTGCAGAGTGCCAATGTGGCGCTGCAGCAGGAGGTGATGGAGCGCATGCAGGCCGAGACCACGCTGCGCGCGGCGCAGGACGAGTTGGTACAGGCAGGCAAACTGGCCGTCATCGGTCAGCTCTCCACGGAAGTGGCCCATGAGCTGAATCAGCCCCTGGCGGCCTTGCGGGCGCTGGCCGGCAACAGTCAGCGCTTTCTGGAACGTGGTCAGAGCGAGATGGTGCAAAGCAATCTGCAGCGCATGGCCGAGCTGACCGAGCGCATGGGGCGTATTACCGGACAGTTGCGCAACTTTGCCCGCAAGTCCGCAGGCCAGCCCGAGCAGGTTGAACTGGCCAAGGTGGTCGATGGCGCCCTGTCCCTCATGGAGCCGCGCATTGCCCAAAGCGGCGTCATGATCGTGCGACAGCCCTCGGATCTTGAGCTGAGCGCCTGGTGCGATGCCAATCGCGTACAGCAGGTGTTGATCAATCTCTTGAGCAATGCGCTGGACGCCGTGCAGGGCGGCAATACGCGGTGCGTGGAAATTGCCTGCAACCGTTGCGGTGCCTGGGCGCAGATCACGGTGCGCGATCATGGCCCCGGACTCAGTGATCAGGCGCAAGCGCGACTGTTCGAGCCTTTCTTCACGACCAAGCCCGAGGGACTGGGCCTGGGTCTGGGCCTGCCTTTGTCGGCCGAGATCGCCCAGGCCGCAGGCGGCAGCCTGACGGGCGGCAACCATCCGGAAGGCGGGGCCATCTTCACGCTGAGCCTGCCCTTGGTGGATACTCGGCCGCTGTCCTGATTGCCTGCAGCCCATGAACCCTTCCCTCAAAGTCCTGATCGTTGAAGACGATGCCGATGTTGCCATGGCCTGCGAGCAGACCATGCGCCTCGAAGGTCTGGACTGCATCTGCGTGAGCAGTGCCGAGCAGGCGCAAAAGCACCTGTCCCCGGATTTTGCCGGCATCGTGGTCAGCGACATCCGCTTGCCGCAGATGAGCGGCCTTGGGCTGCTGGCCGCCGCGCGCGTGCTGGACGCCGAACTGCCTGTGATTCTCATTACCGGGCACGGCGATATCTCCATGGCCGTGCAAGCCATGAAGGATGGCGCCGCCGATTTTCTGGAAAAGCCGTTTGCGCCCGAGCGCCTTGTGGAAGCCGTGCGCCGAGCGCTGGAGCGCCGTCGCCTGGTGCTGGAGGTGCGCAGCCTGCGCCAGCAGCTACAAAGTCGGGATGTGTTGCAGCACCAGTTGCTGGGGCGCTCGCTTCCCATGCAGCAGCTGCGCAGCACATTGCAAAGCCTTGCGGCCAGCGAGGCCGATGTGCTGATCTGGGGGGAAACCGGCACCGGCAAGGAAAGAGTCGCGCGCAGCCTGCATGAATCCAGCCGGCGCAAGAGCGGCAATTTTGTCGCCGTCAACTGCGGCGGCCTGCCGGAGACGCTGTTTGACAGCGAAATGTTCGGCAGCGAGGCCGGGGCCTTTACCGGCGCGGGCAAAAAGCGCAT
This sequence comes from Comamonas sp. wu1-DMT, assembly GCF_040187805.1. Classification (NCBI taxonomy): domain Bacteria; kingdom Pseudomonadati; phylum Pseudomonadota; class Betaproteobacteria; order Burkholderiales; family Comamonadaceae; genus Comamonas; species Comamonas sp. wu1-DMT. Next base: position 77,059 of record NZ_JBANEM010000017.1, on the reverse strand, counting down.
CGGCAAGATCGAACATGCCAGCGGCGGCACCTTGTTTCTCGACGAGATCGAAAGCATGCCCTTGCCCATGCAGGCCAAGCTGCTGCGCGTGCTGCAGGAAAGAGTGCTGGAGCGCCTGGGCTCGAATACGCTCATTGCCGTCGACTGCCGTGTGATTGCCGCAACCAAGGTCGATTTGCTGGAACTCAGCCGTCAGGGCCTGTTTCGCTCCGATCTTTACTACCGTCTCAACGTGGTCACCGTGAATTTGCCCCCGCTGCGCGAGCGCCGCGAGGATGTTGCGCTGCTGTTCGAGCATTTCGCGTTGCAGGCCGCCGCCCGCCACCAGCGCCCCGTGGCAGAGCTGACGCCGCAGCGTCTGCAAGCGCTGCTTGCCCACGACTGGCCAGGCAATGTGCGCGAGCTGCGCAACACGGCCGAGCGCATCACGCTGGGGCTGGATGCCGGCCTGTCCCCGTCCGGTAAGGCGCCCGAGGCAGCGGCTTCGCTGGCGGCAACCATGGAGTCCATAGAGCGCTCCCTGATTTCCGAAGCCTTGCGCAACAACGAAGGCAGCCTGACGCGCACGGCCCAGGCGCTGCACACCCCCAAGACAACGCTGCACGACAAGATTCGCAAGTACGGGCTGTGACCGGGCTTTGACCGAGCCATGAGCGCGGCAGAGCAGGCTCGCCGTTGCCAGGCTTGCGCTCCGGAGCGAAACCCGCGTCCCGCTACACTGAGGCATGCGTGAATTCAAGGTCATGGTCGTCGGTGCTTATGGCTTCTTTGGCAGCCGGCTGGTTGCCAGGCTGGCCAGGCAAAGCGGTTTGCACATCGTGGTAGCAGGGCGCTCGGCCTCTGCGGCGCAGGCGCTGGTTGAAAGTCTGGCCCCGGGCGCTTGCTCAAGCCTGAGCCACGCAGTTCTGGACGTGATGGCGCAGGGTCTGGAGGACAGGCTCAAGATGCTGGAGGTGGATGCGCTCATTCACACTTCGGGTCCGTTTCAGGGGCAGGACTACCGCGTGGCGCTAGCCTGCGCCCGTGCCGGCGTCCACTATGTGGATCTGGCCGACGGGCGTGACTTTGTCTGCGGCATCGATGTGCTCGATCCGCGGGCCAAAGCTGCGGGCGTGCTGTTGCTCAGCGGTGCCAGCTCGGTGCCTGCGCTGTCCTCGGCGGTCGTGGATGAGCTGGCTTCGGCCATGGCTCGCGTCAGCCGTATCGACATAGGCATCAGCCCAGGCAATCGTACGGATAGAGGCCTGTCCACCGTCGCTGCCATCCTCAGCTATTGTGGCAAGCCGCTGCCTGGCTCCGGGCAGCAAGCCGTGATTGGCTGGCTGCGCAGCTATGGGCATGACTATCCGGCCCCTGTTGGGCGGCGGCTGCTGTCGGCCTGCGATGTGCCGGATCTCGCACTGCTACCGCTTCGCTATGAAGGCAGTCCGTCCATCAGCTTCGGTGCCGGGCTTGAGCTGTCGTTCTTGCAGCGCGGGATGAATGCCATGGCCTGGCTGGCTCACAGAGGGCTGGTGCAGGACTGGTCTGCACATGCGCGCAGGCTCAAGCGCATGGCGGACTGGTTCAGGAACTGGGGCAGCGATGCAGGGGCCATGCATGTCACGGTCGATGGCCTGAATGCAAAGATGCAAGCCTGCCAGCGCTGCTGGGTGCTTATGGCGGGCTCGGGCGACGGGCCCTATGTTCCCACGCTGGCCGCCAGTGCGCTGGTACGCAAGCTGGCTGCGGGCGTACCGCTGGAGCCCGGCGCCAGGTCTTGCATGGGGCTGCTGACGCTGCAGGACTTTGCAGCCGAAGCGCAAGGACTGGATATTCAGATGTGGGAGCTTGCCTGATGATGCAGAGTGCTTCTTTGTTTCAGCAGGCCATGGGCGATGAGTTCTGCAAGCTCGATGTCGCCCTGCAGCGCTTTCACGGCCTGCAGGGTGAGCATGAGCTTCAGGGCAGGGTGCAGACCGGCGCCCCCCGGACTCTGGCGGCCAAGCTGCTGGCGCTGGCGCTGGGCACGCCACGCGCGGCCAGCGAGGGGACGATTCATTTCGAACTGCAGGCCAGTCCCGAGGTGGAAACCTGGATTCGCATCTTCCCCTCTCAGCTCATGCGCTCAACCATGCAGTTGCACAATGGTCGCCTGATCGAGCGCCTTGGCCTGGCGCGATTGTGCTTTGCCTTGCAGGCGGTGGATGGACGGCTTCTCATGCGACTGCAGCGTCTGTATTTTCTGGGCTTCCCATGCCCGGGCTGGCTGGCTCCGCGCATCGTGGCCGAAGAAACCGGAGCCGGGGAACATATGCAATTTCATGTCGAAGCGGCCGTCCCCCTGATTGGCGTAGTGGCCAGTTATCGTGGCTATCTATTGCTGCCCGAGGAAAAAGCATGATTGTGGTCTTTGACGCGCAATGTCTGTTGTGCAACGGCTGGGTGCAGTTCTTGCTCAAGCACGACAAGCAGGGCATTTTTCAGTTCGCTGCCATACAGGGCGAGGTCGGCGGCAAGCTGTTGGCCGATGCAGGCTTGCGCATGGAAGGTCTGCAGACCCTGCTGCTGGTGGACGGCCAGCGCTCCTGGCAGCACACGGAGGCCATCCTGCGCGTGCTGCACGCACTGGGCTGGCCGTGGCGACTGACGGCAGTGATCAGGTTGATACCCGCTGCATTGCGCGATGCGCTCTACCGCATGATTGCCAGAAACCGCTATCACTGGTTTGGCAAAAGCGAGCAGTGCATGATGCCGGACCCTGCTGTGGCAGCCCGCTTTCTGGACTGAATTTCGGATGAAAACCGGTATCGCTCAGCGAATATGGAGATCAATGCGATTGATGGATACGCAATCAGGCATGCTCTGGCGGCATGGGCGGAATATTCAATAGGGCTTGGTACTTTTGCTGCAGCTCGCCAAAGCGTTTCAGCGTCGGCAGCACAGCTTGCATATTCAACGCCTTGTGCAGCAGCGGCAGCTGCTGCATGCCGAGATGGTTCAATGACTGGCTTGGCTCGTGAAAGCAGGCTTCGCCTTTTTCATCTTCGTAGTACAACTGCTCCAGTTCGCGCCAGCCCACGTAGTAGCCGTAGTCAAAGAACTCCTGAAAGTTCTCGGCAATCACCCAGCTCAATTCGTTCACGCAGGGCAGTGTCATGACGATGGGGCTGACGTTACCGGGCAGGCGCTCATCGACCAGATAGCTGTAATGAACGCTGTCGCAGCCCGTGGTCGCAAACGTCATCACATTGCGCGGCGTGCACCAACCGATGTAGCTGGGTACGGGGGGTATCTCCAGCCACAAGCCGCAGTCCCCAAAAACGGCGTCGGGCGACAGGCCGAACTGCGGGCCTATGGCCGCGGCTGCGTCATACAAAGTCTGCAGCGGTGCGGGAATCTGAAAGGACCGAATTGCATTGCGCATTGCAGCATATTAGCAACGCCGGTTAGGCGGCCCGGCGCTTACTCATTAGAATAGACCGCTTATCAGTCCTTCTTGATGCTGCTGCTCGAAGGTGCGTTGCATCTCCCAGATTCGGAGATGTGCTGTTGCGTACCTGTTTTTCTCAGCGTCATGTCGCACTTTTCCGGGAAGCTTTCCCGACTGCAAAAAGCTCTGTCACGTCAGGGCATCCAGGTCTCCTACCGAGACAATATCTATCAAATCCATAACGAGCAGGCAGCAGCCACCATTTTGCTGCCCGACAGCCTGCCCCTGGAGCACAAAGCCGTCAGTCAATTGCTGGACTTCGCCTCGGTTGCCGACCCGCAAGGCCATGGCGCGGTCTGCAAAGCCTGTGCCACGCCGGACTTTCACCCCGGCAGCATTGCTCCCGTGGGGGCGGTGGTGGCCACGTCGCCAGACTTCGTGATTCCTGCTGCCATCGGCACGGACATCAACTGCGGCATACGCCTGCTGAGCACGGGCCTGACGCAGGCGCAGGCCGAGCTGCACAAAAGCACCATCGTGCAGCGGCTGACCCGCGTCATCTTGCAGAACGGGCGCGATGTACCCGTGCGCAGCGCAGGCTTCAAGGCACTGTTTGATGAGGGCCCCCAGGCCTTTATTGAACAGTTGCCTGACGTGGGTCTATGGCAGGGCGTGAACCGCGACCGGCTGCAGGCCGAACTGGCCGAGTGCGTGGGCCTGCAAGGCTTTGCGGGACAGAGTCGCTACGCGCCTGAAGCCCTGTTGCAGGCGCGCGAGCTGCTGCGCCCGCCATCTGCTGCCGACCTGGGAAGCGGCAACCACTTTCTGGAGTTCTGCGTGGTCGAGGAAGTCTACGATCGTCATGCCGCCTATGCCGCGGGGCTCAAGAAGGGCGATGTCACGGTGATGATCCACACCGGCTCGCGCGATGTCGGCTTTTATGTCGGTCGCCGCTGGATGGACCTGGCCAGGCAGCAATGGCCGCAAGGTATCAAACACCCTCAGCATGGTCTGTATGGCCTGAGTGGCGCGCTGGCGCAGGACTATCTGCAAGCGATGGGCGTGGCTGCGCGCTATGCGTGGTTCAACCGCATGGCGCTGGCGGAGCTGGTGCGCAAAGAGCTGGCAGGCATTGCCGCGCCCGATGCATCGCGCCTGATTGTGGATGTGCCCCACAACGTGGTGATGACCGAGGGCGAGTTCAACGTGCACCGCAAGGGCTCCACTCCCGCGCATGACGGCCAGTGGGCGCTGATTCCGGGCTCGATGGGCGACTACTCCTTTCTCGTCAAAGGTCTGGGCCATGAAGACTGGCTGCGGTCCTGCAGCCACGGCGCGGGCCGCCAGGTGCGCAGACAGGACACGCGGCGCATGAAGCAGCCGCTGGTCGAGTCCGTCTGGCAATGCATCACCTTGCGTGAAGAGCGACTGATCGAAGAAGCTCCCAGCGCCTACAAACCCGTAGGGCCGGTGCTGCAGGCGCAGGAAGAGGCGGGGCTGATCCGTGCGAGTGTGCGGTTGAAGCCTTGGCTGACTTTCAAGGCTTGAGGTTGAAGTTGCTGCCAGCGCCTGAGGGCCAAGTGCTGGCAGCAAGACTGTTTGACTATTCGCGAGTTCGAGGAAGGTGGAGCGAAATTGATGGGTGGGAGACAATCAGATCAATGCATCGAGCCCGTCACGCCATTGCAACGGCTGTCTCGATTTGCTGCAATCTCACATCTTGCGGGCTGCATGGGTCGGGCTTGCATCGCATGCACAGGTCTGATCGCACCCTGTAATGCCCTGTGCGCCGGCTTATAGTGCAGGCTGCAGTGCCGGTAATGAAATCGTTCACGAACCAGAGCCAGCGACCGTGTGAGATGCCGCAGTCACCTTTCGATCAATACTCGCTGCTGCAGGTCGCTCATACCTGTTGCCACATGAGCCAACCATTAACATGACCGCCAGCTTTACTCTCATTCCCGCCGACTTCGTTCGCCTGCAGAAAATGGTTGCGCGGCGCTGGCATCAGAAGGCAGGGATGCTTTCCTGGCCGTTCCTCTTGCGGGTTGTGGTGTGGCTCTGCATTGGCCTCGCTGGCGCAGCCTACGCGCGACTGATGCGTGAGTTTCCCGAGATCTCCCGCCCGCTGGGAGTGGTTGCCTGCCTTCTGGTCGTCGCTTTGATCGCCGTCGTGACGATGCCATACCTGTCACAGACATCCATGCGCAAGCTCATGCTCCTGCCGGATGGAGCTTTTCTGTCGCCACAAACGGTCACGCTCTCGTCGGACGCCATCAGGGTAGCCTCGGTTCGAGGTGACACGATACTGCCGTGGTCAGGAGTGCTGGCGCTTGCCGAAGATGACGTGAACTACTATCTGTTCATCGACGCTATGCAGGCTCTGGTACTGCCCAGGGCAGCCATTGCCCCCATGGCTGCAGAGTTCGAGCAGTTCACGCGCCGTCTCAGGTCCTCTGCGATTTAAGTCTTTGTTCTTGCAGATGCTTGCGCAGTCATGACGGCAACCCGAGGCACAGGGGCCGGGCTTGCATGCGTCCAATGCCATCTTGCCCTTGTAATGGCCTGCTGCTAATTTCCTGGTGTCTGCTTCTGCTCTTGAAGCGTCAGGGCTTCGCGTCGCTGGATTTCATCCACCAGTGCCTTGAACTGGCGTTTCAACAACTGGCGCAGCACTGGCTTCCCGACCAGCGGCGGGATGGCGAAAGCCGGGACCAGGCGAGCGCTGTAAGCCAAGCGTACCCGGCCGTCGGCTTGGGTTTCCAGGGTATAGCTGCCGTCCATTTGCTTGAGATTGCCGCCTATTGCATGCGCGGCAATGCGCTGCTGTGGCCATTCGGTCACAGCCAGTCTGACCTCGATTGCCTGGCGAAAAAACAGAAACCCCAGACTGCCTTTTTGCTCCAGCAGCACCTGGTTGCCATCGCGTTGCAGCACGCGCGAACTTTGCATATCCGGCACAAAGTCGGCCAGATGCTCGTAGTCGGAAATCACGCTCCAGGCCGTAGCCAGCCTGACTTGCATGACGGCCGAGGCGTTCACCGTCATGGCCTCATTGTGCTCGGCAGTCTCTATGCGCAGCTCTTGTGCCGAAACCTGCAAACCGCCGCAGAACAGGGTCAGAACTGCGCCGCAGGCAGCGACAAGCCCTGTTCTCATGACAGGGATTCCTGCTTCAAAGGTGGAGCGGCGCGTACTTCGAAGTTCAACTCGAGCCTGTCGCGGACCTGGATTGCACCGCCCAGGATGGACAAAGGCGTGATGCCAAAACTCGATTGATCGATACTCAGCGAGCCGCTGATATGGAATTCGCTCGGCGTCCTCCTGATTCGGGCCGGTACGCTCAGGCTGCGTGTGACTCCGTGAAGAGTGAGTTCCAGGGCCAGCAATACATCGCCGTCCGCTTCGGGGGAGGCATGTGCCTGGATCAGTGCAAATGGATGGAGCGAGGTTTGCAGCAGCTTGTTCAGCATATTGGCACGGGTCGCTTCAATATCGGCAGCGCTGGGCTGGGTGTCCAGAGCCGCCTTGGCGCGCAGAGCGGGTTCGTCGACCGATAGCCTGTCCAGCGCCACATAGAGATCGGCCCGGCCAAGCCGAGGAGCCACATAGCCTTGCAGCTCATGGCTGGCAATCACATGGTCGTGCCCCAGTCTGGCCAGAGCGCCAGCGCGTCGAACGGTGATCGAGACCAGGGAGTGCGATGAATCGATCTGAAGCACCGACTGGCCCCGTGCAGCAGCATCGGCATAGAAGGCCGCAGGAAAGTCCGCAGGCCTTGCCGTCGGGCCGGGAGGCTGGGCTGGCTCGATGCCTGGTTGCGAGCAGCCTGTGATCAGAGCCAGCAGGACTGCAATCAGCTGTCTGCGCAATGTCATGGCAACTCGCGCAGCTGGATGCGAAATTTCACTGTCACGGCCTCTCCCACGGCATTGCTGCTCTTCCACTCTCCTGTGCCGATATCAAATATCGAGCGATGGGTAACGAATTCGCCTTCCATGCGGCGCTCCTCGGGCTTCCAGCTGAATGGCAGCACAAGCGGCTGCCTGCGGCCTTTCAGCAGCAGGGTGCCGCGTGCCCGATAACCGGCTGCGCCGGGGGCGTCAAGAATCTCCCTGGCATCAAAGACTGCCTCGGGATAACGCACAAAGTCAAACCAGTCCTTGCCGGCAATGGCCTGGTTGATGTCCGGGTTGGCCATGTCGGCGCTGCTGATGCGAATGCTGACATTGAGCCTGTTGCTGTCTGGCTTTTGCGGGTCGAAGTCAAAGCGAACCCGGAAGTCTTTGAACACGCCGGTGACCGGCGTTTGCTCGAAAGTGGCGGTGAATTCCAGTCGGTTATCACCACCGGGCTTGAGCTCCCACGAGGTGGCATGAGCTGCAGTGGCGCAGAGCGTGGCGAGCAGGGCGGCGAGGCAGCAAACGGTATTGCGCATCTGGATGACCTCCGGCAAACAGCGTTTTGCCGGGTTGGCCGCTGCTCTGTGAGGGATGATGCGTCATTCCCGTGGAAGCTGCATCGATTGCAGCCCACGAGTTACTGCTTGTTGCTTCAGGCTTTTTTCTCGCGCGGCACCCGGCCCATCAGATAGAACTCGGGATTGGGCTGCATGCCCGCGAAGCTGGCCATCCGGTTGGACAGTCCGAAGAAGGCAGTAATGGCCGCAATGTCCCAGATATCCTCGTCGTCAAAACCGTGAGGGTACAAGGCTTCGTAGTCGGCATCGTCGATTTCGGCGCTGTGCAGACAGACCTTCATGGCAAAGTCCAGCATGGCCCGCTCGCGCGGGCTGATGTCGGCCTTGCGGTAATTGACCGCCACCTGGTCGGCAATCAGCGGCTTTTTCTCATAGATGCGCAAGATGGCGCCATGAGCCACCACGCAATACAGGCACTGATTGGCAGCGCTGGTGGCTGTGACGATCATTTCGCGCTCGCCCTTGCTGAGACTGCCGTCCTCCTTGAGCATCAGCGCATCGTGGTAGGCAAAGAAGGCGCGCCACTCGGCTGGCCGGCGAGCAAAGGCCAGAAAAACATTGGGAATAAAGCCCGACTTTTGCTGTACCTCGGCGATGCGCAGCCTGATGTCTTCAGGCAGGCTGTTCAGATCGGGAAAGGGGTAGCGGCTTTTCATGGTGCCTGTCTCCTTTGGAGTTTTGCTGATATGTACCAACCATGACAAGCATGGCACGGGTGGGCGCTCCAAAGCTGTCGTTTGCGTTGCAGATGCTGCTATTGCGGCATTGGCCTGTCAGGCTTTTCCTGTCAGATGCTGGCATCCATCAGATTCGACGTGGCCGGTGTGCCGGTGGCGATCAGCAGCAGGCCCAGGACAAGCAGCACGCAGCCCAGACTGCGATCTACCCAGGGACGTATGGCTTGAACCTTGGGCTGGAGCACCGGGGCCGAGAAGAAACAGGCTACCAGCGCAAACCACAGCACGTGGGCCATGGCGACAAAAAGGCCGTAGGCCAACTGGGTGGGCATGGGCACGGCAGGGCCGACGATTTGCATGAACAGGCTGAGGATGAAGAGCGCTGTCTTGGGATTGAGTGCATTGGTCAGAAAGCCCAGGACAAAAAGCGAGCGGCCTGGCGCATGGCCTTTGCGTGCATTGCGCTGGCCGGGTTCGGCGCTGGACCGGGAATCTGGCAGATCGTCATTTGTACGGCTGGCGCCACGCCAGAGACAAATTCCGAGCCATACCAGATAGGCTGCGCCCGCATATTTGAGCAGATTGAAAAGCCAGGGCAGTCCTTGCAGGACCATACCCAGTCCCAGCAGGGTGTAGGCCACATGGATCAGAACGCCACAGCCGATGCCCAGCGCCACCCAGAGACCCGCACGGCGCGATTCCATCAGGCTGGTGCGGGTGACCATGGCGAAGTCGGCGCCGGGGCTGATGACGGCGAGAGAGGTAACGAGAATCACGGTGGGCCAGGCGTTCATACAGTGTATTGCTTGAGTTCAAATATCAGTTTGTGAAATGGCTCGTGTTGCACGAGAATGGCAATCAGTGCCCTGTAGCTGTGAACTCTAGGGCGGTCAAAGTTTTTTGAATAACGATGATTTCTCAAGAAAATAGTGATTCAGACTCACATATTTCTGCCGGCAGTCCACCACGAATGCCTTCGCTGGTCGCTTTGCGCTGTTTTGAAGCGGCAGCGCGGCTGGAGAGTTTCAGCCGCGCTGCCGATGAGCTGCACCTGACCCATGGAGCCATCAGCCGCGCGGTGCGCTCGGTGGAGGAAGATTTGGGGGCGCAGCTGTTTGAGCGCCGCAATCGCCGTGTCTTTCTCAATGCTGCGGGGAGGCTGTTGTTCGACGGGGTGCATGCCGGTCTGGGCCAGATGGCACGTGCGGCCGAGGCAGTGCGGCAGCAGGTGGCAGGCAGGCCGTTGCTGCTGTCCTGCGAGCCCACGCTGCTGATGCGCTGGCTGATTCCGCGCTGGGGCGACTTCCAGGCACGCTACCCGCAGCACACCGTGCATCTGGTTGCGGGCGGCGGTGCCGTGGAATGGGGGCGCGGCATCGATCTGGCCATTCGGCGCAACGACTTTGACTGGGGGCCCAATGTCCAAATGCAGCCCTTGTGCGCAGAGCGCATGGGGCCGGTCTGCCATCCGGACCGCCTGGCGCATTTCTTTGCGTTGCAGTCCGATGGCGGTCTGGCGCTTCGTGGCGATGCAACGCTCTTGCACAGCAAGACACGACCCAGGGCCTGGGAGGATTGGTGGAAAACCCAGCCAGATCAGCCTCCCACCCAGATCCGGCAGGCGCAAGCAGGCGGTGATCTGGTGCTTGAGCATTTCTACCTGAGCTTGCAGGCCGCAGCAGCGGGCCTGGGTGTAGCCATGGGCCCGCAACTGCTGGTGGAGGACGATATCGCTGCCGGCCGGCTGGTGGCGCCGCTGGGCTTTGTACCCGATGGCTCGCAATACTGTCTGCTGGCACTACAGAGTTGGGGGGCTGGCTCGGTGCAGCAGCTTCTGGTTGACTGGATTCAGCAGCAGATGAAGAGCTGAACGCAGGCTGACGGGGGCATAGGATTTCGGGCCCGGGCATGCCCGCTTCTTGCCTGACAATGCGGTCTGTTGAAAAGCAATGGATACGCGATGAGCAACGACGCACAAACCACCGACTGGGCCGCCTGGAGCCGTGAGGCCGTTGAAATGATGCAGGCCCGCAATGCAGAGTGGCCCAAGGAATTTGGCTTGCAGGGCAGCCCCAGCTACCGCTGGGATCTGGACCGCGCCCTGCTGGCGCTGGAAGCTCCGCTGCATGAGGTGATCGCTACGGTCTGCCTTGTGGGCACCAGCAGCGAGCAGGACGGCAGCTTTGTCTGGAGCTGGGCCAACGAAGCCATTCCCAAGCAGCATGGCCAAGCGCTGGAAGTCGTGCATGAGTTCGGCCGACAGAACCAGCTGGCATTGCTGACCACGGCCCGGATTCCCGGCGGCCGTCCAGAGGCCATGGAGTGCATGTGCATTGCTGCCCGCCTGCAGCGCGCCGTAGGCACCTTCATCGACCAGCAGGGCGATGTAACCCTGTATTTCACCTTGCTGCACCTGCAGGTGGCGGTCGAGCAGCAGCAGCCGGCCAATTGAAAGCCGCGTACAGGATTGTTGACAGAATGCGGGCGGGGTCGCCTATAGACTGACGCCCTCAAAAATCTGAAAAGGTCACCCCATGAAAACGATGTTTGCTTTGGCCGCAGCCATGTTTGTGCTGAGCGGCTGCGCTGTCTATGACAGCCGTGGCGGATACTACGACGATGGCTACAAAAAGCCTCACCCCCACGGCTGCCCACCGGGCCAGGCCAAGAAAGGCAATTGCTGAAATTGCCCGCTCGGAAACCCGCCAAAGGCGGGTTTTTCTTTGCGATCTACAGCTCGTCCGGCTTGAGCCAGCCAATGCGGCCCTGACCGTTTTCATTGAGTGCGCTGACAAATTCGGCGGCGTCGGGCTCAGGCATCTGCAGCTTGAAGCTCACCAGACTGCCGTGATCGACCTCCAGCAGTTCGGCGCCCGCCGCATCGGCCATGCGCCGCACCAGGCCCTCCAGCGGATAGGGAGCCGTGCATTGCAGGATCTGCATGCGCTGAATGGCGACTTTTTCGGCCTGCAGCAAGGCCTGTGCCACGGCGTCGGTATAGGCGCGCACCAGTCCGCCTGCACCAAGCTTGACGCCACCAAAATAGCGCACCACGGTGGCCAGCACGCCCTCCAGGTCCTGATGGCGCAGCACGTCCAGCATGGGACGACCGGCCGTGCCACTGGGCTCGCCATCATCCACGGCCGCCGATTGACCGCCCGCCAGCAAGGCCCAGCAGACATGGGCGGCGCCCGGGTGCTCGCGCCAGAGTGCATCCACCACGGCCTGCGCGCTGGAGCGGTCCGTCATCGGCTGAACGCAGCCGATAAAGCGGCTTTTCTTGATGATCAGTTCACTGGAGACGGGAGCACGAAGAGTCTGAGGCATAGCGGCGGCAGCATAACCGCAAAGTCGGGGCCGAGCAGCGTTGCGGTACATGGGCCGGGTAGCGGCAGCTGTGACCTATCCATGACATGACGACGCGGCTTGTGGGGATTGCTCGACAGTGTCCTTAAGCCAATTCCTACAATTTCGGCAAGCCTCGAGCCTTAAGCTTTACGCAAAGGAGGCCGTCATGAACAATCCGCATCCACAGTCCCTGAGCGAACATACTTTTGGCCGCGAGCATTTCACGCCGCCTCCGCTGGCGCAGGAGCTGGCAGAGCCCCAGGCCCTGCAGGCTGCGGCACCCGAAGATGAATGGGAGTTGCTGCAGCGCATACGCAATGTGGGCGAGTGGTAGGCCCGGCCGCACTTTCTGTCTCAAGCCAGACCGGCTGCTCCTGAAAGGGAGGGCCGGTTTTTCCTGTCCGCGGACACGATACAGCGGCGAGAATCGCAGCCCATGACTGCTAGCTCTGCGCCGTTTCCCGATTCTTCGCACTGGATGCTGCTGCCGGCTGCCGCACAGGCAGCACAGCTGCCCGTGGCCCTGGCCGATGTGACGGCCATGATGGAAAGAGTGGGGCGCAGCAGCAGCGACGCCGTGGCCGAGCAGATCCTGCAACTGCTGGGGCGCCATGTGCCGCTGGCCCAATGCACGATCTTCTCCTTCCAGGGCATGGCCAGGCCTCGTGTGGTGGGCATGGGCGACAGGGCGCGCACGGGGGCGCTGCCCATGATTTCCCAGGATTACAGCGAGCGCTTCTATCCGCTCGATGGTTCGCAGCGCGTGATGCAGGCCGAGCTGGCGCGCCTTGCCAGGGACCCGCATGCCAGGCCGCGCGTCTGGCTGCATCGCCAGGGACCGCACGATGTGCAGCACCCCGAGTACCGCCATGTCTGCTATGAGCTGCCGCGCATTGCCGAGCGGCTGTCGCTGCTGATGCTTCAGGAAAACGCGCGCTGGCTTTCCGTGAACCTGTATCGAGGCGAGGAGCATGGCTGTTTCGACGCCGCAGCCATTGCCCGGATCGAGGCCTTTGCGCCCCTGGTCATGCAGGCCATGCGTCTGCATTACGCGGGGCAGACGCTGCAGGACGACTTGGTCGGGCTGGTGCTGGCGCGACTGGCAAGGCGCTTCGAGCAGCTGACGCCGCGCGACCTCGACGTGGTGCGGGCACTGGCCCAGGGCCTGGATGCCGATGCGCTGGCGCAGCGCCTGGGAATTACCGTCAGCAGCGCGCGCACCTATGTCAAACGCGTCTGCGCCAAGCTGGGCGTGCAGGGGCAGCGCGAGCTGTTTGCGCTGCTGATGGAGCCCGCTGAAGCTGTCGATGGTGAACTTTGATAGCTGCTTGGGGTTGAGCTGTAAAGGCTGGGGGCTGATTCGACTTGAATATCGGTTGTCGGTCGGCATTGTCTCCATCTGGTGACATCGGCCTCGAGCTGCTTTTCTACACTGCATCTCAAGCCAGACCGAAAGGGGATGAAAGCGCATCGGTTTGACCACGACAGCGCCCCCAGGAGACAAGAACATGCACCAGCCATTTGCCGAGCCACGCCGCTCCATCTACTACCAGTACCAGGTTCATCAGCCCTGGCTTGCCTCCCGGAATCCGGGCGAGCAAAGCCACCCCATCGTCATCGTCGGCACCGGCCCCGTGGGCCTGACCACGGCGCTGGAGATTGCTCGCCACGGCCAGCGCTGCGTGGTGCTCGAATCCGAATTGCAGGTGTCCGAAGGCAGCCGTGCCATTGTGTTCACGCGGCGCTCCATGGAAATCCTGCAGCAGGTGGGCGTGGCCCAGCGCGTGACGGAGACCGGACTGCCCTGGTGCTACGGCAACAGCATTTACCGCGGCCAGCGCGTGTTTCGCATGGAGAACGCGCGGGCCGACGACGATCGCTTCTTTCCCATGATCAATCTGCAGCAGCAGTACCTGGAGGAATACCTGGTCGATGCAGTGCAGGCCAACCCGCTGATCGAGCTGCGCTGGGGCAACCGCGTGAACAAGGTCGAGCAAAAGGGCGAGCAGGTTTTGGTGGAGGTGGATACCCCGGAAGGCAGCTACGAGCTGCGGGCCGACTGGCTGGTGGCCTGCGACGGCGCGCGTTCGGGGATTCGCACGGCCATGAATCTGTTGATGGAAGGCGCTTCCTACGAAGGCCGCTTCGTGATTGCCGATATCCGCATCGACCTGCCTCTGCCCACCGAACGTCTCGCATTCTTCGATCCCACATGGAACCCGGGCAACACCATCCTCATGCACCGCGAGCCGCACGGCATCTGGCGTGTGGACTACCAGCTGCCTGCCGGCGAAGATCCCGAGGATGCGCTCAGGCCCGAGTCGCTGAAGGCGCGCATCGATGCGCAGCTGGAGATGATAGGCTTTGGCGGCACGCCCTGGGAGATGGACTGGAGCTCCGTCTACTCGGCCCGCGCGCTGACCCTGCCCGACTATGTGCATGGCCATGTGATCTTTGCGGGCGATGCAGCCCATATGCTGCCCATCTTCGGCGTGCGCGGCGCCAACACCGGTTTTCAGGATGCTCAGGGCCTGGGCTGGCGTCTGGCACTCGTCGCCAAGGGCGCGGCCAGCGCAGCGCTGCTGCAAAGCTATAGCAGCGAGCGAGTGGGCGCGGCCCGCGAGATTGTGGAAGAGGCCGGCAAGAGCACACGTTTCATGGCGCCACCAAGCAGAGGTTTCAGGCTGCTGCGCGATGCCGTGCTGTCTCTGTCGCTGAGCCAGCCCTTTGTCGGCCCACTCTATCACTGGCGCACCTCGCGCCCGCATGAGTACGGCAGCTCGCCACTCAACAGCATGGGTGACGACAACCTGCTGTTCAAGGCCGGCCCCGGCCATGGCGCGCCGCCTCTGAACGTGCGCTTTGCGCCGGACAGCTATTTGCTCGACCATCTGGGCGGCGGCTTCGATCTGCTGTATTTCACGAGCGGCCAGGCGATTCCCGCCGAACTGCAAGCGGTCGCGGCCGGGGTCAGAGCTCGCGGTGTTGCCGTGCGCCTGATCGCCGTCAGCAGCCACGCTTCAGGCATTGTCGAAGGTTCCGATCTGGTACTTGATGACACCGAAGGCCGCTGCCGCACCCGCTACGGAGTGATGGCCGACGGCGCCGCCTATCTGCTGCGCCCCGATCAGCATGTCTGTGCGCGCTGGATGGCGCTGGACGCCAATCGTTTGCAAGCCGCATTCAAAGCTGCCTTGCCAGCCTGAGGAGAGATTCAAATGATCCAAACCACTCTTGATATCGCCGGTCTGGAGACCGTGTACGACCAGCTGGCTGTCGCCATCGATGCCGTGGGCGCCGAAAAGTCCGAGCTGCTGCTGGTCAAGCTGGCGCTGCTGGCCGCCAATCAGCTCGGTGATGCCCGCCAGTTTGGCGAAATGATTGCGGCGGCCCAGCAAGATCTGTAAGCAAAAGGCTTGTCCGTGGCGGTCAGCCCGACCCGCCCAGGCTCGTTCTTGGCGGGTTCTCGGCGTGCTGACTCTCGGATTTCATAGCGGATAATCATTGTCTATCAATAGTTTGAGATGGATTTTCCACAAGTCGATATGGCTTGATATCCGACAAGGCCGTGCCACGAAATCCAGGCAGACTGGAGCCATTGCCACTGTAGGAGGATTGGTCCATGAGATTGCGTCCCAGCACCTTGCTGCTATCTGCAGCCCTGAGCCTGAGTGGATTGAGTGCGGCTCCGGCCCTGGCCAAGTCGGCTGCCGAATGGCTGGCCTTGACAGGTGCCGTGCAGATCGGCTTGAGCCAGGCCGTCGAAAAAGCCCAGGCCGTTGCTCCCGGAAAAGCGATCGATGTCGAGCTGGAAGAGGGTAAGAAAGGCGCTGCGCCTTATTACTCGGTCACCCTGATCTCGCCCGTGAATGAGGAAATCAAGCTGCGCGTGAATGCCAACACGGGCGATGCCGCAGTGGAGGAGAACAAGGGGCGAGCCGAGGGCAAGCATGCCAAGCGCCTGGCCGATGCCCGGATCACGCTGGTACAGGCCGTCGATGCAGCTATTGCCGCCTTGCCCGGCAAGCCGCTGGAGGCCCAGCTGGATTCGGACTGGGGCAAGACCAGCTACAAGGTCAAGATGCTGCGCGCCGATCAGACGGTCATGAAGCTCAGGCTTGATCCTGCCACCGGCGCTGTGACGAGGCAGGAAAAGGACTGAGTCGACGCGTTATCTGGATTCTGGTGCTATTAAGAAGTGAGTGCCTAGCGCTTGTATTTCAATGATTTAAGGTGTGTTATGCATCGAATTTCAATGAAGGAAAGCGCTGGATGCTATGAAGTTCAGAGTTCAAACCTGTTTCTGCAAGACCTTGCTCGTGCAAGGCTGAGGGCGGAAAAGTACACTGACGGGTTGTTTCTCCGAATAGGCCATGAGGCCATATAAAGCTCATCCACATGAACGCCCCGGTTGATGTTTCCTTTTTCCACCGCGATGCCAAGCCGCTGACCAGCTACAAGCCGTACTGGGCCAAGCGCTTCGGTCCGGCGCCGTTCCTGCCCATGAGCCGTGCGGAGATGGATCAGCTCGGCTGGGACAGCTGCGACATCATTCTGGTCACGGGCGATGCCTATGTGGATCACCCCAGCTTCGGCATGGCTGTCATCGGCCGTGTGCTGGAGGCGCAAGGCTTTCGCGTGGGCATCATCGCCCAGCCCGACTGGACCAGCGCCGAGGCCTTCAAGGCCCTGGGCAAGCCCAATCTGTTCTGGGGCGTGACGGCCGGCAACATGGACTCGATGATCAACCGTTACACGGCTGATCGCAAGATCCGCAGCGACGATGCCTATACCCCGGGCGATGTGGCCGGCAAGCGCCCCGACCGCGCGGCCATCGTTTACAGCCAGCGCTGCCGCGAGGCCTACAAGGATGTGCCCATCGTGCTGGGCGGCATCGAGGGCTCGCTGCGTCGCATTGCCCACTACGACTACTGGAGCGACAAGGTGCGTCGCTCCATCGTGGTGGACAGCAAGTGCGACATCCTGCTCTACGGCAATGCAGAACGTGCCCTGGTCGAAGTGGCGCACCGCATCGCGGCGCGCGAGCCGGTGGAGCAGATCACCGATGTGCGCGGCACTTCGTTTTTTCGCCGCGCTTCGGAGGAGGGCTGGTTCGAGGTCGATTCCACCACGGTGGACGAGCCCGGCGAGGTCGAGCCCCATATCAACCCCTATATGACGACCAGCGAGCAGGCCGAGGCCCAGGGCCAGAGCTGCTCCAAGGAAGATGCTGCGAAAGCTGAAGCGGACGGCCCTAATGACGGCGCATCGGTAGCCAAGGTCCAGCCCATCCAGTTCGTGCCCAATCTCTCGCTGCGCAGCAAGTCCAAGCTGCCTGCGCGCGAGCGCACCGTGCTGCGTCTGCCCAGCTACGAAGAGGTCAAGAGCGATCCGATTCTCTATGCCCACGCCAATCGCGTGCTGCACCTGGAAACCAACCCCGGCAATGCCCGTGCGCTGGTACAGGCTCACGGCGAGGGGACCACGGCCCGCGATGTGTGGATGAACCCGCCGCCCATTCCTCTCACAACGGCCGAGATGGACTGGGTCTTCGGCCTGCCGTACGCGCGCAGCCCGCATCCTGTCTATGCCGACGAAAGCGGCAGCCACGAGGGCGCCACCAAGATTCCGGCCTGGGAGATGATTCGCACCTCGGTGAACATCATGCGCGGCTGTTTCGGCGGCTGCACCTTCTGCTCCATCACCGAGCACGAGGGTCGCATCATCCAGAGCCGTTCCGAAGACTCCATCATCCAGGAGCTCGAAGAGATCCGCGACAAGGTCAAGGGCTTTACCGGCACGATCTCCGACCTGGGTGGGCCCACGGCCAATATGTACCGCCTGGGCTGCAAGAGCCCGCAGATCGAAGCGGCCTGCCGCAAGCCCAGCTGTGTCTTCCCCGGCATCTGCCAGAACCTGCACACCGACCACGGTCCGCTGATCAAGATCTACCGCCGCGCGCGCAAGCTGCCCGGCATCAAGAAGATTCTGATCGGCTCCGGCCTGCGCTACGACCTGGCGGTGAAGTTGCCAGAGTACGTCAAGGAGCTGGTTCAGCACCATGTGGGCGGCTATCTCAAGATCGCGCCCGAGCACACCGAGCAAGGTCCGCTGACCAAGATGATGAAGCCGGGCATCGGCAGCTATGACAAGTTCAAGCAGCTGTTCGAGAAGTTCAGCGAAGAGGCCGGCAAGAAGCAGTTTCTGATTCCCTATTTCATTGCCGCCCACCCGGGCACCAGCGATGAGGACATGATGAATCTGGCCATCTGGCTCAAGAAGAACGGCTTCCGTGCCGATCAGGTACAGACCTTCTACCCGAGCCCCATGGCCACGGCCACGGCCATGTACCACAGCGGCCGCAACACGCTGACCAAGGTGCGCCGCCAGATGCGCGACGAGGCCGAGGAGCGCGTGGACATCGTGCGCGGTGAAAAGCGCCGCCGTCTGCACAAGGCTTTCCTGCGCTATCACGACCCGAACAACTGGCCGCTGCTGCGCGAGGCGCTCAAGACCATGGGGCGCGCCGATCTGATCGGCAACGGCAAGCAGCACCTGATCCCGACCTTCCAGCCCCTGGTCGACGGCAGCTATCAGAGTGCACGAAAGAAGAACAGCACCTCGTCCAAGGCGGGTGGCGGAATTGGTTACACCACCAACAAGGACGGCAAGGCCGTGGCCGTGCGACGCCGCAGCGAAGAGGCGAGCCTGGAGCCCAAGGGCGATGTGCGCTTCCGCAGCAGCCAGCCTCAACCGGGCAAGCTGCTGACCCAGCATACCGGCCTGCCGCCGCGCGCGGGTGTGACTGGCAAGGTCAAGCCCGGTTTCAAAACTGCGGCAAAGCCCGCCAAGCCAGCGGGCCAGGGTTCGCGCAAGCCGCGCTGATGGCTGAAGCCTGACTGCCGCCGACAAAAAAAACGACGCTTGATGCGTCGTTTTTTGTATTGGCGTGCGCTGCTGTCAGCCCATGGCCAGAGCCCCGCACCACTGCGGCAGCTGGTTTTCCTGCGTGGGGGCAAAGTATTCGCTGGTCATGGGTTTGGGGCGGGCGATGGCGTAGCCCTGCACATAATCCACGCCCATGGTCATGAGTTCCTCGGCAATCTCGCGGCTCTCGACAAACTCGGCAATGGTCTTTTTGCCCAGGGTCTGGCCGATGCGATTGATCATCTCCACCATGGCGTGGTCTCCCTTGTCCTTGAGCATGTCACGCACAAAGCCGCCGTCGATCTTGAGATAGTCGACGGGCAACTGCTTCAGATAGGTCAGCGACGACATGCCGACGCCGAAGTCGTCCAGGGCAAAACGGCAACCCAGGGCGCGCAGCGACTGAATCAGCCGTGTGGCATTGCTGAGGTTGCCAATGGCGCTGGTTTCGGTGATTTCGAAACATAGCTTTTGCGGCGCAATTGCGTGCTGCTGCAACTGCTCCTTCACAAATTCCAGCAGGCCGTCATCATCCAGGCTGGGACCGGAGAGGTTGATGGCGCAGGTTTCCACCAGCTTGGCGTGTCCGGGCTGCTGCGCCAGTGTCTGCAGGGCCCTGGTGATCACCCAGCGGTCAAGCGATGGCATCAGGCCGTAGCGCTCGGCTGCGGGTATGAAATGTCCGGGGGCCAGGATCTGGCCGCTTTCATCGCGCAGGCGCAGCAGGACTTCGAAGTGCATGCCGCTGTGGCGGCTGTGCTTGCGGGCCTGTAGCGGTGCGATGCTCTGGGCATAGAGGCAGAAGCGGTCTTCGTCCAGTGCGGTACGAATGCGTGTGGCCCATTCCATCTCGCTGACATAGCGGCTGTAGATTCCGTCCTCGGCCTTGTAGAAAAAGACCTTGTTGCGCCCGCGCTCCTTGGCCTGATAGCAGGCCATATCGACCATGCGCAGCAGATCGGAGGCATTGACCGCATCACCGGGAACATGCACGGCACCGATGGAAAAACCGGTGCGCAATATCTTCTCTCCCCAGGTGGTTTGCAGTTGCTGGGCTGCCAGGCGCAGCTTCTCGGCAATGCTCGCGACATTGGAAGGAGGGCAGTTCTCCAGCAGCACGGCAAACTCGTCACCGCCCATGCGTGCCAGGCAATCGGTTTCGCGCAGATTGGCCTGTAACATGCGAGAGACTTCACACAGCACCTCATCACCGGCGGCATGGCCGCTGGTTTCGTTGATGAGCTTGAACTGGTCCAGGTCGATGTAGAGAAGAGCGTAGGGCTTGACCTGGTGCAGACCCTGGGTCAGCATTTTTTGCAGCCGTCGCTCGAATTCCCCCCCGATTTTCCAGCCCCGTCAGCGTGTCGTGGCGTGCATTCCAGGAGATCTGGTCCATGTACTGCTGCTCGCGCGACACATCGCGCAGCACGAAGACCGCCCCTGATGCCTGGCCATCGCGCTGCATGGCGGAGCCCAGCACCTTGACTGGCACGATGCTGTGGTCGGTGCGGCGAACCCAGTGCGTTTGCTCGTCACGCACGACGGTGGTCTCCCTGGTGTCATTGACAAGCTGAGCGAGCAGGCCTTCGCTGGTGATGGAGGCGTCCATGGTGTAGAACTGCAACACCTGCTTGATGGGCTTGTCCAGATAGCTTGGCTTTTGCAGACCCAGCAGGCCTATGGCGGCGGGGTTGACATAGTTGACCATGCCCTTGGCATTGGTGGTGATGACCGCATCGCTGAGTGCTGCCAGCGTGGTCTCCGCGCGCTCTTTTTCGCTGTTGAGGCCCTCTTGAACCTGCTCTCGCAGCAGGATCAGGCGCCAGGTATTCCAGACCCACAGGCTCACCAGGCCAATGGCCAGGGCGCCGTTGAGGGCGAGCAGCAGCCAGACGATGTTGCGCGAGCTTTGGCCCAGAGAGTCGCTGAAGGCTCTGGTCAGGGCCGTCACGCCCTGGTTGATCAGGTCGATCTCGCGCTTCCAGGTGGCAATGTTTTCGCGGCTGATGTTGCCGACCTCGTATCCTTGCCGGATTTCCTGGGCCAGTGTGTCGAGCTGATTCAGGTATTCGTCACCCATCTTCCAGTACGCGACGGGTTCCTGCACCCAGCTGAAATAGCGGAATGTACGCAGCAGCCAGATGAGGGAGCTGACATCATCGGGGTGGTTCTGGCCTTGCTCTATGCCTTTGCGCGCCAGGTCCAGGCGCAGGGGCTTGTCGTAGAGGGCAATACGTGCCTCGGCATCGCCACGCGGCACCTGCAAGGCCCGCTGATAATGGGCGAAGTCGATCGGGTTGCCTTCATCCGCGTAGCGGGAAAGCGAGTAGATCGCATCTTTCTGGGCCTTGGACCAGAGACTTTCTCCGTTGACAAAAGCTCGCACGGCGGAGAGCAGATAGAGGCTGCAGCTGGCGCTGAGCATCAGGATCAGTGCCAGGAGCGCAAAAGCCCAGACGCGCTGCAGCAATTGTTGAGACTTCAGTGTGGGGCTCAAAGATGCCTTCATGACGCCTCATCCAGTAAATTGACTGTAAATGCATGAGTCAGGGCATCGACAAGGCAGACTGGTATGAAACAGCCAGAAGGCAATGTGCCTGCTGACGATCAGAACGCCGTCACGATGCCCGCTCTCATGGCTTGACCTTTCACGGTATTGCGTAGGAGGTATGTCAGATCACACGCAATTTGTATTCATTGGTAATTTTTGGCCTGTAGAAGTGAGCCTGGCGTCGGACAACTTCCTCTGTACCCCCAAGACAGAGCGGTGTTTTCTGTGAGAAAGTGGGTAACCAATCTGGCCGATTCAGGGCAGGTCTATGCAGTGCACCTGCGGCTGCTCCAGCACGCCGGCCCTGCGATCGGCAAAGAAGCGTTCCAGGGTGAGCTTGACGGTGCGAAACGCGATTTCTTCCCAGGGGATGTCTGCCTCGGCGAACAACTGGGCCTCCATGGTCTCGGGCCCGGGGTAGAACTGCGTACTTCTGAGGCGGGCCAGATAGAAGAGATGGACCTGTCCTACCTGGGGCACGTTGATGAGACTGAACAGCCTGCCCAGCTCGATGTCGGCTCCGGCTTCCTCGTCGGTTTCGCGCTGGGCTCCGCGGCTGGTGGTTTCGGCCAGCTCCATGAAGCCTGCAGGCAGCGTCCATTTGCCGCGGCGCGGCTCGATATTGCGCTTGCACAGCAGCACGCGCCCGTCGTCCATCACGGGCAGGGTGCCGACCACATTGAGCGGGTTTTCATAGTGAATGGTGTGGCAGGCCGGGCAAACGGCACGCTCGCGCGTATCCCCATCGTCAGGAACGCGGTAGGTGACTGCGGTGCCGCAATTGCGGCAGAACTTGATGGGGCTGCGAAAAATCATCCCGCAACTATAAGCAAATCAGGCCGCTAGCGCAGGTACAACATGCGCAAACAGCTATGAAAAAGGGAGTCACACCTTGCGGTGCGACTCCCCCGAGTACCTGGCCGGCGCAAACTGCCTGTGCGCCAGGGATTCTTAAGCGATCTGGATCTTGATGGACTCAAGTCCGGTGACTGCGCCTTCCAGCACATCACCCTTGACCACGGCGGCCACGCCCTCGGGAGTGCCGGTCATGATCAGGTCGCCGGGCTGCAGCTCCCAGGCGCTGGAGAGATGCTCAATGGTTTCGGCGATATTCCAGATCAGCTTGTGGATGTGGCTGCGCTGGCGATAGTCACCATTGACCTGCAGCGAAATCTCGGCGTTGACGATGTCTCCCGCCTGATCGGCTGGTGTGATGGGGCCTATGGGGGCGGATTGCTCGAAAGCCTTGCCGATACACCAGGGGCGGCCTTGCTTCTTCATGTCGTTTTGCAGGTCGCGACGTGTCATGTCCAGACCCACGGCATAGCCGTAGATGTACTGTAGTGCATCGGCTGCCTTGATGTTCTTGCCGGCCTTGCCGATGGCAACGACCAGCTCGATTTCATGGTGCAGATTCTGGGTCAGCGTGGGATAGGCCACGGTGGTGGTGCTGCCGGCTTCCACTGCCACGGTCGCGTCCGCAGGCTTCATGAAGAAGAACGGCGGCTCGCGGCCGGTAAAGCCCATTTCCTTGGCGTGATCCTCATAGTTGCGGCCCACGCAGTAGATGCGGTGAATGGGAAAGCGCTCGCCGCGGCCCACAACAGGCAGGCTGGCAACGGCAGGGGGATTGAACACGTAACTCATGAAGTCCTCGGCAGGAACACGCGCTGAAATCAGCAATGGTTGATGTGGCAAGCAGTGTGCCACGATGCAGGCCCGGAGACGGCGTGGCTGATGACGGCTTTTACGTATTCCGGCCCTAGGGAAAATGCCAGTCCGCGCGGCTCGCGCTATGCTGCTCACATCATGAAGCTGCATACCTATTTCCGTTCTTCCGCCTCTTATCGTGTGCGCATTGCGCTGCAACTCAAGGGGCTGTCCTATGACTCCGTGCCCGTGCATCTGGTGCGCGGCGAACAAAAGGCTGTGGCCTATGCCTCCCATGTGGGTGACGCGCTGGTGCCCGCACTGGTGACGGACGAGGGGCACTGGCTCACGCAGTCCATGGCCATCATCGAATATCTCGATGAGACCCATGCTGAAACACCATTGCTGCCCAGGGATGCACTGGGCCGTGCCCATGTGCGCGCATTGGCGCAGATGGTGGCTTGCGAGATCCATCCGCTCAACAACCTGCGCGTGCTCAAGTACCTGGTGCACCAAATGGGGGCCAGCGACGAGGCCAAGAATGGCTGGTATGCGCACTGGGTGCGCTCCGGCCTGGAAGCCTTCGAGCGTCAGCTGGCGCTGCTGGATGCCGAACGCAAGGCCATGGGCCTGGCGCCGTCGGCGTTTTGCTGGGGTGACGCGCCCACGCTGGCCGAATGCTGCCTGGTCCCGCAGATCTACAACGCCCAGCGCTTCAATGTGAATCTCGAGGCTCTACCGCGCCTGATGGGCGTGGTCGAGCGATGCAACGCCTTGCCGGCTTTCCAGCAGGCCCATCCTTCGGCCTGTCCGGATGCTGAGTGAAGAGGGCGTCATGAGCGAGACCTATAGGCCGGGTCCACCGGACCTCTGGCCTGACTCCTGGCTGGTCCCCGACTGGCCGGCTCTGCCCGGGGTGCATGCCATCTGCACCTCGCGCGAGGGGGGCGTCAGCCAGGCACCCTGGGGCAGCATGAACCTGGGCGACCACGTGAGTGACAACCCCGCTCACGTGCGCCAAAACCGTGAACTGTTCAATGCGGCGCTGCAGGCCCGCACCCCTGGTGCCTGCACGGCGTTCTTGCAGCAGGTACATGGTGTGGAGGTGCTGACGCTGGACGCAGGCAATGTGGCCGAGTCCAATGGTGCAGCCTTCGATGCCTGCGTGACCGACGATGCAGGCGTGGTCTGTACCGTCATGGTGGCAGACTGTCTGCCCGTGTTGCTGGCCCATGATTCGGGGCTGGTCGTGGGCGCGGCCCATGCGGGCTGGCGCGGTCTGGCCGGCATGCCGCCCGGCAGACAGCAGTCCGAGGGACCGTTGCCCGGCGGTGTGCTGGAGATGCTTTTCGAGTCCTTTTCACGGAAAGTGCAGGCGCAGCAATCGCTTTCAGAGGCTGACATGAAGCCGTCCAGCATTGCCGCTCGCACCCAGGCCTGGCTGGGCCCGTGCATAGGTTCCAAGTCCTTCGAAGTAGGGGCCGAGGTGCGGGATATCTTCGTGGCGCATGACGCCGAGGCGGCACGACACTTTGTGCCTGTGGAGGGCAGTTGCACCAAATATCTGGCCGATCTGGCGCAGCTGGCACGCCAGAGGCTTGCTGCATTGGGCATTGCTGCAATCTTCGGCAACGATGGCAGCCTGCCCTGGTGCACGGTCAGCAATGCATCACGATTCTTCTCGCACCGGCGCGACGCCGTCCGTCTGGGCGGCAGCGGGCGGCTGGCTGCCAGCATCTGGCGCGACGCCTGATTCGGGACTGGGGCGCGCGTGTCCTGCAGCTAGTGCTTCCTGTTCCTGCCGGGCTTTGAGGCGGCGCTTTCTGGCCGGCGTGCCCAGTATGTAGAGCACGATGGAAAGCGGCAGCAGACCATAGAGCACAAAGGTGAAAAATGCACCCAGCAGGGTGCGCCGGGGCTGGCAGCCTCGGCGATCGTCATCATCACGACAACGTACATCCAGGCGATGGCAATGAGGTACATGGTGCTTCTGTAATGAGCCAGAAAGCATGCTGGCTCCGGGTTGTTTTGTGTCAAAACAGCTTCATAACGGCTAAATGAAGCTACTTCTTGTCGGAACTGCCTGGCACATAGGTGACAATGCCGCCGTGTGAGCCGTATTGCAGATTCCGCAAGCGTCCCCAGACCCTGAGATCGCCGGTCGCTTGCCTTGACTAGGATGTAAGCATGAATTTTGACCCGAGCTGGGGCCAGGCTGGCCAATCCATTCAACAATTCTGGCAGGAGCAGTGGAGCAAGAGCCTCCAGACGCTTCAGCAGATGCAGTCCGGTGCTCCCATGGGGCTCAGCGCCATGCCGGGTCTGGGTGCAGCACCCAACCCTTGGGCCGGAGTCATGGATGCCATGCAATCGGCCATGCCCCAGATGGCAACGGGTCCGGCTCAAGCGGTTCAGTTCGATGCGGCCAAACTGCAGGGGTTGCAGCAGGAATACCTGCAGTCAGTGCAATCGCTCGCGGATGGCAAGCAGATTCAGGCCCTGCTGTCCAGGGACAAGCGCTTTGCCAAGCCCGAGTGGAGCGCCAATCCCGTTGCATCGATGGCCGCGGCCAACTACCTGCTGGGCAGTCGCATGCTGACCGGCATGGCCGAAGCGGTTCAGGGCGATGAGAAAACACGCAACCGGGTGCGTTTTGCGGTCGAGCAATGGGTGGCAGCCATGGCGCCCAGCAATTTTCTGGCACTGAACGCCGATGCGCTCAACAAGGTTGTTGAAACCAAGGGCGAGAGCCTGGCTCAGGGCATTGCCAATCTGCTGGCCGACATGCGCCAGGGTCATGTCTCCATGACCGACGAAAGCCTGTTCACCGTGGGCAAGAACGTGGCGACCACCGAAGGCGCTGTGGTTTTCGAGAACGAACTGTTCCAGCTCATCGAATACAAGCCGCTGACTGCCAAGGTATTCGAAAAGCCTTTTCTGATGGTGCCGCCCTGCATCAACAAGTTCTACATTCTGGACTTGCAGCCGGACAACTCCGTCATTCGCTATGCCGTCAGCCAGGGCCATCGAACCTTTGTGGTCAGCTGGCGCAATCCCGACGAAAGCCAGGCTCACAAGAGCTGGGATGACTACATCGAAGATGGCGTACTCAAGGCAGTGAGCACGGTTCAGGATATCTGCGAGGCGCCACAGATCAATGTGCTCGGTTTCTGTGTGGGCGGCACCATGCTCTCTACCGCCATGGCAGTGCTGGCAGCACGCCATGCCCGCGAGCATGGACAGCCGCAAGGGGCCAAGCCCCGCAGCCGCGCTGCGGCTGCAAAGACAAGCAGCAAAACTGCTGCGGCCAAGGTGGAGGCCCAAGTTTTTCCCGTCGCCAGCATGACGCTGCTGACTACATTGATCGACTTTCGCGACACAGGCATTCTGGACATCTTCATCGATGAAAACATGGTGCGCCTGCGCGAGATGCAAATGGGCAAGGGCGGGCTGATGAAGGGCCAGGACATGGCATCCACCTTCAGCTTTCTGCGCCCGAACGATCTGGTCTGGAACTATGTGGTGGGCAACTACCTCAAGGGCGAGACGCCGCCGCCGTTCGATCTGCTTTACTGGAACAGCGACTCCACCAATCTGCCCGGCCCGTTCTACGCCTGGTATCTGCGCAATCTCTACCTCGAGAACAATCTGATCAAGCCCGGCGTGCTGACCGTGTGCGGCGAGAAGATCGACATGAGCCAGCTCAAGATGCCGGTCTATATCTACGGCTCGCGCGAGGACCACATCGTTCCTGTCGCTGCGGCCTATGCCTCGTCGCAGGTACTGGGCGGCGAGCGTCGTTTCGTGATGGGTGCCTCCGGCCATATCGCCGGCGTCATCAACCCGCCGGCCAAGAACAAGCGCAGCCACTGGCTGCGTGAGGATGGCGAGTTTCCCGAGGCGTTCAACGATTGGCTGGCCGAGGCCACGGAGTATCCGGGCAGTTGGTGGACGGACTGGAGTGCCTGGCTGGGCAGCCATGCAGGCAAGCAGTTCGCGGCTCCCAAGAGCTATGGCCGTGCACGTGCCTATGAAGCCATCGAAGATGCTCCGGGTCGCTACGTTCTGTCAAAAGCCTGAGCGAGGCCTGAGGCACAATCAGTTCCATATTGCGGTGCAGCAAACAAGGCTCGCACCGTGATAGGAAGCGGCGGGTGGCACGATGAACAGGATGCAACCCGCACGCATGCATCACTTGTAAGAAACCTAGAAAGGTTCGTCAGCAATGGAAGACATCGTTATCGTTTCCGCCGTGCGTACGGCGGTCGGCAAGTTCGGCGGCTCTCTGGCCAAGATTCCTGCAACCCAGCTGGGGGCGACCGTGATTTCCGAGGCTCTGGCTCGTGCCAAGGTGGGCAAGGACCAGGTCGGTGAAGTCATCATGGGTCAGGTGTTGACGGCGGCGGCCGGGCAGAATCCTGCGCGTCAGGCCATGATGGCGGCCGGCATTGCCAAGGAGACCCCTGCGCTGACGATCAATGCCGTCTGCGGCTCCGGCCTTAAGGCCGTTATGCTGGCAGCTCAGGCCGTGGCAACCGGAGACAGCGAAATCGTGGTTGCCGGAGGCCAGGAAAACATGAGCCTGTCGCCCCATGCCGTGCCCAATTCGCGTGACGGCCAGCGCATGGGTGACTGGAAGATGGTGGACACCATGATCGTGGACGGTCTGTGGGATGTCTACAACCAATACCACATGGGCATCACTGCCGAGAACGTGGCCAAGGAAAAGAACGTCAGCCGCGCGCAGCAGGATGCGCTGGCGCTGGCCAGCCAGCAAAAGGCTGCGGCCGCGCAGGATGCTGGCAAGTTCAAGGACGAAATCGTTCCCGTGAGCATTCCCCAGCGCAAGGGTGACCCCATCGTGTTCGACAGTGACGAATACGTCAACCGCAAGACCAATGCCGATGTGCTGGCCACCCTCAAGCCCGCTTTCGACAAGGCCGGTTCTGTGACGGCCGGCAATGCCTCGGGTCTGAACGACGGCGCCGCCGCCGTGGTAGTGATGACGGCGGCCAAGGCCAAGGCACTGGGCCTCAAGCCTCTGGCCAAGATCGTGTCTTACGCCACCAGCGGCCTGGCCCCAGAGGTCATGGGTTTGGGTCCTGTCTATGCCACGCGCAAGGCGCTGGATCGCGCCGGCTGGAAGGCTGCCGATGTGGATCTGTTCGAACTCAACGAAGCCTTTGCCGCACAGGCCTGCGCGGTGAATCAGGATCTGGGTATTGACACCGCCAAGGTCAACGTCAACGGTGGTGCCATTGCCATCGGTCACCCCATTGGTGCATCGGGCTGCCGCATTCTGGTGACGCTGCTGCATGAAATGCAGCGCAGCGGTGCCAAGAAGGGCCTGGCCGGCCTGTGCATCGGCGGTGGCATGGGTGTTGCTATGGCTGTGGAAGCCTGCTGAGGCTTCAGGATTGCAGACTGCTCCGGTGCTCCTGAAGACCGGCGCAGTCTGGGAAGCCCGCTGATGCCAGCCTCCCATCGACCCTAGGGAAGATCACGAGGTAAACCACGGCGAAAGCGGGTTCATTCGGACCTACTCGATTGCATACTGGCATGGCCAGCGTGCAGGGTGTGTGGCGTTCAAAACGATAAGCAATTCCTAAGAATTCTTATCGTTGATAGTGTGATCGTGAAATAACCATTGATTGACAGGAGAGATGAATGGGTCAGAAAGTAGCGTACGTCACGGGGGGGCATGGGCGGTATCGGTACCGCAATCTGCCAGCGTTTGCATAAGGATGGCTTCAAGGTGATCGCGGGTTGCGGACCATCGCGCGACTACCGCAAGTGGCTGGACGAGCAGGCGCAATTGGGTTACACGTTTTATGCCTCGGTTGGCAATGTGGGGGATTGGGAATCCACCGTCGAAGCCTTCAACCAGACCAAGGCAGAGCACGGCAACATCGATGTGCTGGTGAACAACGCGGGTATCACCCGCGACCGCATGTTCGTCAAGATGACGCCGGACGACTGGAAGTCGGTCATCGAAACCAACCTCAACTCCATGTTCAACGTTACCAAGCAGGTGGTGGCAGACATGGTGGAAAAAGGCTGGGGCCGAATCATCAACATCAGCTCGGTCAACGGCGCCAAGGGCCAGGCCGGCCAGACCAACTACTCGGCCGCCAAGGCGGGCATGCATGGTTTCACCATGGCGCTGGCTCAAGAGCTGGCTGCCAAGGGTGTGACCGTGAATACAGTCAGCCCTGGTTACATCGGCACCGATATGGTCAAGGCCATTCGTCCCGATGTGCTCGAAAAGATCGTGGCGGGCGTGCCCGTCAAGCGTCTGGGCGAGCCTGCGGAGATCGCCTCCATCATCTCCTGGCTGGCTTCGGAAGAGGGCAGCTATTCCACAGGTGCGGACTTTGCGGTCAACGGCGGTCTGCATATGCATTAAGCCTTTTCAGGCATTCAGCAAAAAAGGAGCTCAGGCTCCTTTTTTCATCCCCTTCGTTTTGCACTGTGCGCTGCGACCGGAAAACTCGGTTAAGCAAATGACAAAACCCGCAGAGATCATTCATGCGGGTTTTGAGGAATGGGGGGCCACTTCAGAGAGTGGCAGGTCGAGCGCGGGGCAGTAAGGCTTGTGGGTTCTTTGGCCTATCAGTGCCGACTGCCCGGGCACCTGGCTGCAACACACTGCGCTTTGGTCTGCACAGT
The DNA here is from genome assembly GCF_040187805.1 of Comamonas sp. wu1-DMT. Classification (NCBI taxonomy): domain Bacteria; kingdom Pseudomonadati; phylum Pseudomonadota; class Betaproteobacteria; order Burkholderiales; family Comamonadaceae; genus Comamonas; species Comamonas sp. wu1-DMT. Next base: position 47,345 of record NZ_JBANEM010000017.1, on the reverse strand, counting down.
GTTGCGCGGCGAGCGCTTAGCGCTTGCGATCGCGTTCGTCTTCGGGCCAGATGGACATGATGTTCGTGGTTTGCATGGGAATCTCTCCTGTATGTCTGTTTAACGTCTGACGGATTCAGCTCGTTGACAGCTTTTTGGAAATTTTTACCTGTTCTTTTATCCAGTGATAATCAGGCTGCAAATGCGGGGGCACGCTTGCGATCACGTTCGTCCCAGGGCCAAGCCATCAGAGACATAGCTGCTGCCGCCTGTGCGGGCTGGGCTTTGGCGGTGTCGGTAACAGTGGTGGTCATTGCAGTTCACTCCTTTGAGTGGTTCAACGCCTGGCCTGAACTGCAGGTTGACAAGAAGCTGAATCAACAGCGCAAGAAAATGCAACTCGCGTTTGCTGATGTTTTAGCAGCCGGTATGCATGTGCAAAATGAATAGCGCCCTGCCAAAGCTGGTCAGTGGCAGGGCTTTTCCTGGGGCAGGGCTTTTCCTGGGCTTAGCAGGTTTCGGTGGCCAGGGCTTCGATCTGCTCCGATAGCTCCAGCCAGCGCTCTTCCAGTTGATCGATTTCAGCGTTGACGGCACTCAGCTGTTTGCCCGCTTCCACGATATCGCCACCGGATAGTCCGGGCGTGGCCAGCTTTTCTTCCAGCGCGCCGCGCTGGGCATTGAGCTTGGGCAGCGTCTTGTCGATCTGTTCCAGCTCTTTCTTGAAAGGCTTGGTCTTTTCGGCCAGTTGCTGGCGAGCTGCAGCAGCCAGGCGACGGGCTTCCTTGGGGTCACCCACGTCAGTGAATGATTCTGCTTTCAGAGCGTCCAGCGCTTTTGTAGAAGGGGCTTCGGGCGTATTTGGCTTGAGCTCTACCGGAGTTTGCACCGCTGGCGCGCTGTTGGCCTGCTGTTCGGCATTGCGTGCTTCTTCGCGCAAGCGCTTGGACTCTTCGAGCAGATAACGCTGGTAGTCGTCCAGGTCGCCGTCGAACGGGCCGACAACGCCGCGGCCCACCATCCAGAAGTCTTCACATACGGCGCGAAGCAGGTGACGGTCGTGGGAGACCAGCATCACGGTGCCGTCGAAGTCGTTGAGCGCCATGGCCAGCGCTTCGCGCGTGGCCAGGTCCAGGTGGTTGGTAGGCTCGTCCAGCAGCAGCAGATTGGGGCGTTGCCAGACGATCATGGCCAGTACCAGACGGGCTTTTTCGCCACCGCTCATGCTGCCCACAGACTGCTTGACCATGTCGCCGCTGAAGTTGAAGGTGCCCAGCCAGTTGCGCAAGTCCTGTTCGCGGCTGGCGGCGGGTGCGGCAGCGCCGAGTTCCCTGGCCAGACGGGTCATATGCTCCAGCGGGTTCTCGCCGGGACGCAGCACGTCGAGTTCCTGTTGGGCAAAGTAGCCGATATTGAGACCCTTGCCTTCGGTGACGGTGCCGGCCAGCGCCTTCATCTCGCGGGCGATGGTCTTGACCAGGGTCGACTTGCCTTGGCCGTTGGCCCCGAGAATACCGATGCGCTGGCCTGCCAGCACGGAGCGGTTGACGCCCCGCAGGATGGTGGTCTGCCTGCCGTCTTCGTCCTCATAGCCGAAGCTGGCATCGGTAATCGCCAGCATGGGGTTGGGCAGATTGGCGGGTTCCTTGAATTCAAAGGTGAACTCGGCTTCGGCCAGTACCGGCCCGACCTTTTCCATGCGCTCGAGCTGCTTGACCCGGCTTTGTGCCTGCTTGGCCTTGCTGGCCTTGGCCTTGAAGCGGTCAATGAACTTCTGCAGATGGGCCATTTTTTCCTGCTGCTTGGCAAAGCTGGCCGCCTGCAGCTCCAGCTGCTGGGCACGCAGTTCTTCAAAGCGCGAGTAATTGCCGCCGTAGCGGTTGATCTGCCCGCCCTGAATCTGCAGTGTGACGTTGGTGATGGCGTCCAGGAATTCGCGGTCGTGGCTGATGACGATCATCGTGCCGCTATAGCGCTTGAGCCAGGCTTCCAGCCAGACCAGGGCATCCAGGTCCAGGTGGTTGGTGGGTTCGTCCAGCAGCAGCAGGTCGCTGGGGGCCATCAGTGCACGGGCCAGCTGCAGACGCATGCGCCAGCCGCCCGAGAAGCTGTTGACCGGGTGATCCAGCTCGGAGACCTTGAAGCCAAGACCCAGAATCAGGGCTTGCGCGCGTGATTCAGCATCATGTGCACCGGCATCGGCCAGATCCACATAGGCCTGGGCGATCTCCATACCATCGCCGGAGGCTTCGGCGGCAGCCAACTGGGCGTTCAGCTCGGCCAGGCGCGTGTCGCCATCCAGAACAAACCGGGTGGCTGATTCGTCGGTTTCCGGCATGTGCTGGGCTACCTGTGCCATGCGCCACTGAGGAGGGATGAAAAAATCACCGCCGTCTTCGCTGATGCTGCCATTGAGCAGGGCGAACAGGCTGGACTTGCCTGCACCGTTACGGCCGACAAGGCCGACGGACTCTCCCGGGTTGATGGTGGTGCTGACTTGGTCGAGCAGGACTTTGGTGCCGCGGCGCAGCGTGATGTTCTTGAGACTGATCATGACTGGGGTCGATTATCCGCGAATGCCCTCAGGCTCAGGAGCTTGAGGGAATGAGCAGGGCGGTAGCGATGCCCCGGTTGTGGCAGGTCTGTCCGAGCTTTCATATGGCCTGAAGACCTATGTTCTCCATCATCGTTTCGGTGAATTTCAGCTCATGCTCACACGCTTGGGGCCTGGGTGCAGACTCCAGCACGGTGCTGAAGTAGCGAAGCGCACGCAGATCCATGATCGCAACTCGAAAAATCAGCTTGAAAGCCGGTATGAAAGCCTGTAGAAGGCTATTTGAAGAATTGTTAGTCTCCTGTAATGTCGGTGTAATCTGACATGGCGTAGTGGCCAAATGTCGACAAGATGGCATATCTCTAAGTCTGAAGTCCGACAGATTAAGTATGTCGGTCCTACAACTGATGCAGCAAAACCTGTCCCTCTCTTCACATTCAACCACCCCGAGCAGAAACGGCTCTGCCCACTGGTGCATTGAAGACATTGACTTCTCTGCCATCGATCGCAGTGCCATAGAGCACAATCAGGATTTGTTCTTCCTGCTGATGAGCGCCTCGTTCATCGAAACTGGCTCGGATACCTATGCGGCCAACCTGGCCGAGCATTACGCTGCCTGGCCCGAGATCGCGGTCTGGCTCAAGGATCAATGGGAGTCCGAAGAACTGCAGCACGGACGCGCGCTACGGGCGTATGTGGAAGCCGTGTGGCCGGAGTTTCCCTGGCAGCAAGCCTACGACAGCTTTTTCGCCGAATATTCGCAGCTGTGCACCATGGAGGAGCTCTACCCCGACCCTCGCCTGGAAATGGTGGCGCGCTGCGTGGTGGAGACCGGCACCACGGCCTACTATCACACCTTGCGCGAACTCAGCGACGAGCCGGTTCTGAGCGAGTTGCTGGGCAATATCCGTAACGACGAGGTCAACCACTTCAAGCATTTCCTCAAGTACTTCAAGGAGCTACAGCGGCAGTCGCCTGTGGGCCGCACGCGCATTGCCAAGGCACTGTATGGCCGCCTCAAGGAGTTGCGAGAGAGCGATTCGGATATCGCGCTGCGTCATGTCTGGGCGCACAAGGGTCCTTATTTCTCCGATAGCGGCACTCGCTTCGAAGACATGGCCCAGCGCATTTACGAACTGGTCAGCCGTCGCCTGCCTGCCGATCTGGCCGTGCGCATGCTGCTCAAGCCCATGCTGCTGCCAGCACGCGTGGAGGGCATGGTGCGCACACCCATCTCCAAGCTGGCAACACGCATGATGTCGTACTGAGTCTTGCATGCATCCAGCACGCCGCAGCGCATGGCGGAACTGCTGGGCACGGCGGGCTTCGAGATGGAAGAGGATCCGGGGCCTGCGCAGCTCAATGCCCGCTTCTTTGCAGGCAGGCGCGATGGCCTGCAGATTGAGGGTGGCGGTTCTCGCTATCCGAGTGCGGTAAAGCGTGCTTGAGCGCTTTTTCAAAGACCTGCATAGAGAAAAAGGCACAAGGCTTTGAGCCGCCTGTGCCTTGGATGCGGGACGAAGAACTTACAGCTGCAAGGCGGCGGTATTGCCCTCGGACCAGTGGCGCAGCGCCTCTTCGGTAATCAGCAGCACCTGCTCGTCACCCGAGCTGGTGTCGAGCCAGAACACGGGCAGGTCGGGGAAGGCTGCCTCGAAGTACGGCTTTTCATTGCCTATCTCCAGCACCACCACGGCGTCCTTGTTCAGGCGCGTGGGCAGGTCCTCGAGCAGTCGGCGGATGAAGTCCATGCCGTCGGCGCCGCCGGCCAGGGCCAGTTCGGGCTCGGCCTGGTACTCGGCAGGCAGCTTGCCCATGCTGTCGGAGTTCACGTAGGGCGGGTTGCACAGCACCAGATCCCAGGGGCCGGGCACCTGGCTCATGCCGTTGCTTTCCAGCAGCGTCACGCGATCCTGCAGCCCGTGCTTGTCCACATTGATACGGGCGACGGCCAGGGCATCGGTCGATATATCGGCACCGGTCACCCGGACTTCAGGATAGGCCATGGCGGCAAGGCAGGCCAGGGAGCCGTTGCCGGTGCATAGGTCGAGCACCTGCACGGTCTTGTCGGACAGCCAGCCGTCGATGCTGCCATCGGCCAGCAGCTCGGCGATGAAGCTGCGCGGCACGATGGAGCGCTCGTCGATGTAGAAGGGCACGCCCACAAGCCAGGCCTCGTTCGTCAGATAGGCTGCGGGCTTGCGGCTGCGTATGCGCTCTTCAAAAAGAGTAGCTATCTGCGCTTGTGCGTCAAGAGATACAGGCTGATTTGCTACAGATTCCGGAGCGCCGGGTGTGAGTTCGCTGTCCAGTGGCAGGCCCAGCTTCCAGAGCACCAGCCAGGCCGCTTCGTCCTCGGCCGTGGCCGTGCCATGGCCAAAAGCCACGCCGGCAGCTGTGAGAGCCCGAGCGCCGCTGGCAATCAGTTCGGCAACGGTGTTGCCCGAGATCAGGAGGATGCTGGTGTTGCTCATGCGGTCTGGGGTGTGGTCTGCTGGCGCTGGAGTTGTTCCAGAGTCTTGCGGTAGATGTTCTTCAGCGGCTCGATATCGGCCACGGCGATGTGTTCGTCGATCTTGTGGATGCTGGCATTGGGCGGGCCCATTTCTATGACCTGAGGGCAGATCTGGGCAATGAAGCGGCCATCGCTGGTGCCGCCTGTGGTGGACAGCTCGGTATCCAGTCCGGTTTCATCCTTGATGGCGGCCTGCACGGCCTGCACCAGGGTGCCCGGTGTGGTCAGAAAAGGCTGTCCGCCCACGGTCCAGACCAGCGAGTATTCGACGCCATGGCGGTCCAGGATTTCATGCACGCGCTTTTGCAGGGAGTCGGAACTGGACTCGGTGCAGAAGCGGAAATTGAAGTCGATCACCACATGGCCGGGAATGACGTTGCTGGCGCCCGTTCCGCCATGAATATTGCTGATCTGCCAGCTTGTGGGCGGGAAGAACGCATTGCCGCGGTCCCAGACCGTGGCCGCGAGCTCTGCGAGTGCGGGCAAGGCCTCGTGAATGGGGTTGCGTGCCAGTTGCGGGTAGGCGATATGGCCTTGCACACCGTTGACGGCGAGCTTGCCGCTCATGGTGCCGCGGCGGCCGTTCTTGATCATGTCGCCGGTCTGCTTGACCGAGGTGGGCTCGCCCACGATGCACCAGTCCAGGCGCTCGCCGCGCTGGCGCAGCTCTTCAACCACGACCTTGGTGCCGTCGACCGAGGGGCCTTCCTCGTCGCTGGTCAGCAGCAGGGCGATGTCGAAGGCAGGCTCGGGTGTGGTCTGCAAAAACTCTTCCAGCGCCACGACAAAGGCGGCGATGGAGGTCTTCATATCGCTGGCACCACGGCCGTAGAGCTTGCCGTCGCGGTGCATGGGTACGAAAGGCGGGCTGGTCCATTCCTTGAGCGGTCCTGGTGGCACCACATCGGTATGGCCGGCAAAGACCAGCACAGGCCTATCTGAATTGATAGCGCCTTGCGTAGACTGAGCAATCGCAGGAGCGCGCTTTGCCCACAGGTTTTGTACGCGGAAGTCTGCGGGGCCGCTATCCAGGCGTTCGCAGGTAAAACCCATGGGTGTCAGGGCATCGGCGAGCAGCTCAAGGCAGCCAGCATCTTCGGGGGTGACGGAGGGCAGGCTGATGAGCTGCTCGGTCAATTGCAGTGTCCGGGACATGGAGGGGGCTTCAAACTAAAACAATGCCTATGCCGCCTTGGCTGGCGGCTTCAGGCGGTTCTGACATCCAGGGTGATTTCCGTGAAAGACGGCATATCGTCATCGCCGGGCAGAATCACATCGGTGACGGCCGGGGCGTTGGCAGCAGTGGCCGCGTGGCTGACGTCATTATCCATGCGCCACATCAGATTGGTGGGCGAGTCGGCATAGGCCAGCGCTTCACTGCGCTCAATTGTGCCACTGCGCACCAGGGCCGCCAGTGCGTCCTCGAAGGTCTCCGAGCCTTCGGCCATGGATTTTTCCATGGCCTCCTTCACGCCACCGAAGTCGCCCTTGACGATCATGTCGCTGATGAGCTTGGTGTTGAGCATGACTTCCACGGCCGGCACGCGCGTGCCGGTAACGGTACGGACCAGGCGCTGAGAGATCACGGCCTTGAGCGAGGCGGCCAGCTCGCCCAACATGCTGGGGCGTACCTCCTCGGGGAAGAAGGACAGGATGCGGTTGAGCGTGTGATAGCTGTTGTTGGCATGCAGGGTTGCCAGGCACAGATGGCCGGACTGGGCATAGGCCAGTGCGGCCGACATGGTCTCGCGGTCGCGGATTTCGCCGATCAGAATCACATCGGGTGCCTGACGTAGCGCATTCTTGAGTGCGGTTGCAAGGGTACTGGTATCGGTGCCGACCTCACGCTGGTTGACGATGGATTTCTTGTTGCGAAACTGGTATTCGACGGGGTCTTCCACCGTGAGGATATGGCCGGTGAGCGTTTCGTTGCGCTCGTCGATCATGGTCGCCAGTGTCGTGCTCTTGCCCGAGCCCGTGGCGCCAACGACAAGCACCAGGCCGCGCTTTTCCATGACTAGTTCGCTGACAATGGACGGCAGGTTAAGGCTGTCGCGCGAGGGCACCTGCTGCGAGATGAAGCGCACGACAACTGCGTAGGAGCCACGCTGGCGCATGGCGCTGATACGAAAACGCCCTATGCCGCTCATGGGAATGGCCATGTTCAGCTCGCCCGTCTGCTTGAGCTCCTCTATGGCTTCCGGCTTGACGACTTCGGAGAGCAAGGCCAGCGGAGCTTCGACCGGCAACTCCTGATTGTTGATGGGGATGCAGATACCGTTGATCTTGATCAGCGCCGGCGCACGGGCGGAGAGATAGACGTCCGAGGCCTTTTTCTCGGACATCAGACGCAGAATTTTTTCCATGGTGCTCATTTTTTCTTCATCCTTTTCGCTCAGCCTCTCTATGCACGCATGTTAGCGTGTGTCAACTCGGTGCAGGTCGCGCGTGATGCGCAAAGCTGATTTCCAGCATGAAAAAAGCCTGCACGCTTGGGAGCGGGCAGGCTTGTGAGCGGGGGCGGCCATGGCGGTGTCTGCATCGAGGCAGAGCAGGCGTGGCCAGGCTCCCATCAGTCGCGCAGCAGGTCGTTGATGCTGGTCTTGGAGCGGGTCTGTGCATCCACGCGCTTGACGATGATGGCGGCATACATGGAGTAGTCCTTGCCATCCTTGGTCTGCTTGGGGATGTTGCCGCTGACCACCACCGATCCGCTGGGCACGCGGCCGTAGGTGATTTCGCCGGTTTCTCGGTTGAACAGAGGGGTGGACTGGCCGATGTACACGCCCATGCCGAGAACGGAGTTTTCTTCGACGATCACGCCTTCGACGACTTCGGAGCGGGCGCCGATGAAGCAGTTGTCTTCGATGATGGTGGGGTTGGCTTGCAGGGGCTCGAGCACGCCGCCCAGGCCCACGCCGCCGGACAGGTGCACGTTCTTGCCGACTTGAGCGCAGGAGCCCACGGTGGCCCAGGTGTCGACCATGGTGCCTTCGTCCACATAGGCGCCGATGTTCACATAGGAAGGCATCAGGATGGCGCCCTTGGCGATGAAGGAGCCGCGACGAGCCACGGCAGGAGGCACCACGCGCACGCCGGTGGCGGCGATCTCAGCCTCGCTCATGCCTTCGAACTTGGTGGGTACCTTGTCGAAGAAGTTCAGGGCGCCGCCGTTGATCAGCGCATTGTCCTTGAGACGGAAGGACAGCAGCACGGCCTTCTTGATCCACTGGTGCACGGTCCACTGGCCCACGCCTTCGCGGCTGGCCACGCGCAGCTTGCCGTCATTGAGTTCGGCAATCACGTGCTCCACGGCATCCACCACTTCCTTGGGGGCGGCGGAAGGCGAAATAGTGGCACGGTTGTCCCAGGCGTTGTCGATGATGGATTGCAGTTGTTGCGTCATGATGTTTTCGGTCAAAGATCGAAAGTTGAGGTGAATCGTTGAGTCATAAAGGCCTGCACCGGGCAGGCCCTGGGGTGGAAATCAGCGTATGCGCGACTCGATGAACCGGGCAATGCGCTGAGCGGCTTCAAGGCATTCTGCCGTCTCGGCCACCAGAGCCATGCGAATGCGGTTGGCTCCGGGGTTGAAGCCATGGGCCTCACGTGCCAGATAGCTTCCCGGTAAAACCGTCACACCTGTATGAATATACAGCTCCTTGGCGAATTGTGCATCATCCATGCCCAGTTGCGGCGGAATGCCGGCCCAGAGGTAGAAGCTGGCATCGGGCAGCTTCACATCCATGACCCTGGATAGCACGGGCGTGACCTGGGCAAACTTCTCGCGGTAGAGACGGCGATTTTCCTGCACATGGGCCTCGTCACCCCAGGCGGCAATCGATGCCGTCTGGACCACGGGGCTCATGGCGCCGCCGTGATAGGTGCGGTAGAGCAGGAAGGATTTGAGCAGGGCCGCGTCGCCTGCCACAAAGCCGCTGCGCAGTCCGGGCACATTGCTGCGTTTGGACAGGCTGGTGAACATCACCAGATTCTTGAAATCATGGCGACCGAGCTTTTGTGCCGCTTCCAGGCCGCCCAGCGGAGCTTCCTCCTGGAAGTAGATCTCGCTGTAGCACTCGTCGCTGGCAATCACAAAGCCATGCTTGTCGGACAGGGCGAACAGCTTCTCCCATTCGCCCAGTGGCATCACGGCGCCCGTGGGGTTGCCGGGAGAGCAGACAAAAATCATCTGCGTGTTCTGCCATACCTCCTCGGGCACGGCATCCCAGTTCACGGCGAAGTTGCGCGCGGCATCGCTGGCGGCGTAATAGGGTGTGGCCCCGGCTAGCAGCGTTGCACCTTCGTAGATTTGATAGAAGGGGTTGGGGCAGATGACGCGCGCACCGGCTCGGGTGCTGTCCACCACCACCTGGGTAAAGGCAAACAGGGCTTCACGCGAGCCATTGACGGGCAGAACCTGGGTCGCTGCATCGAGTTCTACGCCATAGCGCCGGTTGGCCCATTGCGCACAGGCCTGGCGCAGCGCTGGCAGACCGGCGGTGGCGGGGTAAACGGACAGGCCCTGGAGTTCGCTGCTCAGTGCTTTTTCAATGAACGCCGGCGTGGCGTGGCGCGGCTCTCCGATGCCCAGGCTGATGGGGCGCAGGCCCTCGGGCGGCTGGGCAGAGGCAAACAGTTGGCGAAGGCGTTCAAACGGATAAGGCTGTAAGCGCGAGAGCAGGGGATTCATAGTGAGACATTATGGGCTGATGCCATTTTCGCATGAGAAAACAGTGCTCATGGTTTCGATTTTGCGGGTTTGCAGGCACCGTAAATTGCAATTTGTTACGTAAGCTGGATGACAGAGCAAAGGGCTACCGTGAGCAGGCTGCAAGCTCAGCAAACGAAGTCGACCACAAAAAACGAATGGAGACAGGCAATGCAAAAGCGCATCTTGCCCGACAAAAAAAAACCGCGTACGAATGAGGAATTCCGGATGGCTGTGCTTGGGGTTGCCATGGCTGCTGGCCGGGCCTGTTTTGCCCGTGCTGGGCCTGAGCGGAACATGGCAGCTGGGCTGGTTGCTGCTGTGGATCATGGGAGTGCTGTTGTGGGTCGGTGCTCTTCACAAGAGCTGGCAGCAGCAGTGGCAGGACATGCAGCTGGCGCTGGAAAAAGTCGCCCATGGTGACCTGAGTATGAGCGCTGCCAAAGGGGCGCAAGCGGCTGCGGCGACATCAGGCTTGACCGAGTCCATGGTGCATGCGTTGTCGGCCATGGTGGCCGATGTGCGCAGCAACGCGGCCCTGGTTGCCCAGGCTGGACAGGGCATGGTCAAGGACCACCAGGCCCTGTCTGAACGAACCGAGATGCAGGCGAGCAATCTGGCGCAGACGGTGGTCAGTGTCGAGCAGCTCAGCGCAGCGGTTCAGCACAGCGCCGAGGTGAGCAAGGCGGCCCATGGTCGTGCCGACGGCGTGCGCTCGGCCGCCGATCAGGGCGCCCAAGCCATGCAGCATGCCGTGCAGTCGGTGGAGCTGATCGAGCGCAATGCCGGGCGCATGCGGGAAATCATTGGGGTGATAGACGGCATTGCCTTTCAGACCAATATTCTGGCCCTCAATGCGGCCGTGGAGGCCGCCAGGGCCGGTGAGCAGGGGCGCGGCTTTGCCGTCGTGGCCAGCGAGGTGCGTACGCTGGCGCAGCGCAGCGCCGAAGCTGCCAAGGAGATACGCCTGCTGATCGGAGAGACAGTGCAGCAGGTGAGCCAGAGCACGCAGCTGCTGCGCAACGCCGTCGAGCAGACTCAAGGGGTGACGAGGGCCATCCATGATGTGGTCAGTCATATGGGGACGCTCTCGGACTCGGCCAGCAGCCAGAGCACGGGGCTTCAGGAAATCAGCAATGCCGTGCACCAGATCGATGAAATCACCCAGCACAATGCCCAGATGGTCGGTCAGGCGCTGCAGCAGGCCCGCGAGCTGCAGCTGCGTGCCCAGCACCTGTCGGACGCCGTGTCGCGCTTCAGATTGCAGCAGGGCACGGCCGAGGAGGCCGTGGCCCTGGTGCAGGCAACCATGCGGCAAGCCAAAAGCTCGTCCAGTGTCGCCAGCCTGCTGCAGACCGTGACCGATCCTGAGCAGCCATTCCACGACCGCGACATGTATGTGTTCGCTCTGTCCTCGGAAGGGGAGTACCGTGCCTTCGGCGGCAATCCCGCCAAGGTGGGGCTGCGCGTGCAGGATGTGCCCGGCATCGACGGCGACAGCCTGATGGCCGACATCATGGCTCAGGCCGAGTTGCGCCCGGGTTGGGTCGAGTATGACTACATCAACCCCAGCAACCAGCAGGTGCAGACCAAGATGTCCTATGTCTGCAAGCATGCAGGCCTGTACTGGGGCTGCGGCGTCTACAAAAGCCTGGTCAGCGCCTAGTGAGACCCGGGGAGAGCTTTGCAGCCCCAGGATATGCTATTGAATCAAGAGCAGCTGGCGCTTTTTGCATAAGCGATAGCGGCTTATTCGGTATCAATTCTGGGCGCGCTGAGCCTTGGCCTTGGCCAGAATGGCGGCAATCGCAGCCTTTTTGTCGGGTGCTGGCGCTGCCGTCGTGACGGCCTGAGCACCGGCGTCTGCCGCGGGAGGCTGTGCCGTGGTGCGCACCGGCGCATTGGCCTTGCGACCCGTGCGCTGCAGATGCACGCCATAGCGGTGGCGGGCATGCTCGGCCTGGGCAGCGCTCCAGGCTGACCAGCCCGTGGCCTCGGCACTGGCATTGACCAGTTCTATGCAATCGACCGGACAGACGGGAATGCACAGCTCGCAGCCCGTGCAATGCTCGGCAATCACGGTGTGCATGCGCTTGTTGGCACCCAGAATCGCGTCGGTGGGACAGGCCTTGATGCACAACGTGCAGCCTATGCACCAGGCTTCGTCGATCAGGGCCAGGGTGCGCGGGGTTTCGATGCCGTTTGCGGCGTTGAGCGGCAACTCCGGCCTGCCGGTGATGGACGCCAGGCGGCGCACGCCTTCCTGGCCACCGGGCGGGCATTGATTGATGGCGGCTTCTCCGCTAGCAATGGCCTCGGCATAGGACGCGCAATCGGGATAACCGCAGCGCGTGCACTGTGTCTGGGGCAGGGCTGCATCGATGTTCGCAGCCAGTGCTTGAAGCGAAGAGGCTGCGGACATGGATGAGTTCATTCTGGTCTGGCGAGCCTTTATGCCCTGGCGCGGTAGGGGTCGCGTCCTTTCTGGGCAGGGGCGCTATTTTGACCTGTTTTCAGGGCCTTGGCAGACTTGTCGGCATGGGCCTCGTTGCTTTCCAGCTCGGCTCCGTCGTCACTGACGCTGCTCAGATGGCCTGCGGCGCTGGCGGCTGTCGCGCTCGCGGGCTGGTGGGACAGGATGAAGTCGCGCACCTGCGGGTAGACGGTCTTGCGCCAGCGGCTGCCGCTGAAGATGCCGTAATGGCCTGCACCTTGGACTTCGATATGCTGGCGCGCCTCGGCAGCGATGCCGGCACACAGATCATGGGCGGCGCGGGTCTGGCCAGCACCCGAGATATCGTCGAGCTCGCCTTCCACGGTCAGCAAGGCTGTGTGGCGGATATCCTGAGGACGCACCAGCTCGGGCTGGCCCTGCTCGTTTTTGACTTCCCAGGTGCCCTTGACCAGCTTGTACTCCTGAAACACGGTGGCGATGGTCTCCAGATAGTAGTCGGCATCCATGTCCAGCACGGCGTTGTACTCGTCATAGAACTTGCGGTGGTGCTCGGCGCTGGCCTCGTCACCCTTGATCAGATCCTTGAAATAGTCGTAATGGCTGTTGGCATGGCGGTCGGGATTCATGGCCACAAAGCCCGAGTACTGCAAAAAACCAGGGTAGACGCGGCGGCCGGCACCGGGGTAATTGTTCGGTACCTCGTAGATGACGTTGTTCTCGAACCATTCGTAGCTGCGGGTTTCGGCCAGGTTGTTGACGGCCGTCGGTGAGCGGCGCGCATCAATAGGGCCGCCCATCATGGTCATGGACAGCGGCGTCACCTCGCCACGGCTGGCCATCAGCGAGACGGCCGCCAGCACGGGCACTGTGGGCTGGCAGACGCTGACCACATGACACTGACCATAGCGCCCTTGCAGATAGCGAATGAATTCCTGCACATAGTTCACATAGTCGTCCAGATGGAACTCGCCTTCGGACAGCGGCACGGTGCGGGCATTCTTCCAGTCGGTGATATAGACCTTGTGGCCTCCGAGCATGCTTTGCACGGTATCGCGCAGCAAGGTGGCATAGTGGCCCGAGAGGGGGGCAACGATCAGCACCACGGGCTGGCTGAGCATGAGATCCAGTGTTTCTGGATCGTCGGAAAAGCGCTTGAAGCGGCGCAGCTCACAAAACGGCTTGTCGACCTCCACCCGCTCGCGGATGGTGACATCCACGCCGTTGACTTCGACGTTATGCAGATCGAATTCGGGCTTTTCGTAGTCCTTGCCCAAGCGGTACATGAGGTTGAAGCCCGCTGCCATGCGCTGGGCCAGTGGCACCTGGCTGAAGACCGAGTGGGGGTTGTTGTAGAACTTGGAGGCGGCCTGGGCAAAGTCTGCAAAGGGCTCAACCATTGCGCGCTGCATTTCGTAGATCTGATAGAGCATGGGACGCACTTCTGCGGGTTATGTTGCAGTGCAATATAACAGCAGAGTTTGACATGCGAAGTAGTGAATTCCCTTCAAACCGCGCAACTGCGGGGATTGCGCAACGCATGCCGGACTTGACCGCGCTTGAAAGTAAAAAAGCTGACCGAAGCCAGCTTTTTCATGCAGCGTCAAAGCATCTGCTCTGCGGGTTCCGGCAGGATCTCGTTCGGCTTGGTGCGGGCCAGCTTCATGACCTCGTGCGCAGGCAGGGTCTTGAGACGGTGATCGCTCCAGACCTGGCGCCAGCGGCGCGCACCGGCGAGGCCGTTGCGCAGCCCCAGCATATGCCGGGCAATCGAATACCAGTGCGTGCCATGCTCGCGTGCTTCGCGTTCCATATACAGCACCATCTGCTCTTCGATCCGTTCGCGCGTACGCTCCCTGCTCTCATCCTGATAGTAAAGAGCATCCCAGGACGCCATCCACCAGGGGTTGTGGTAGGCCTCGCGGCCCACCATGACGCCATCGACCTGCTGCAATTGCTGCTGTACCACGTCATCTGTCTTGATGCCGCCGTTGACAGCGATGGTCAGGCCCGGAAAGTCACGCTTGAGTTGTGCGACGACTTCGTAGCGCAGCGGCGGGATTTCACGGTTTTCCTTGGGGGAGAGGCCTTTGAGCCAGGCGTTGCGGGCATGAACCACAAACACCTGGCAGCCTGCATCGGCAACGGTGCCGACGAAGTCGCGCACAAAATCGTAGCTTTCGATCTTGTCGATGCCGATTCGGTGCTTGACAGTGACGGGCACGGACACCACATCGGCCATGGCCTTGACGCAATCGGCTACCAGTGCGGCCTCGTTCATCAGGCAGGCGCCGAAAGCCCCACGCTGAACGCGCTCGCTGGGGCAGCCGCAGTTGAGATTGATCTCGTCATAGCCCCATTGCTCGCCCAGGCGTGCACTGTGCGCCAGATCTGCTGGCTCCGAGCCACCCAATTGCAATGCCACGGGGTGCTCTTCGGCCTCAAACCGCAGATGACGAGCCACGTCGCCATGCACCAGAGCTCCGGTCGTCACCATTTCGGTGTAGAGCAGGGTGTGCTGGCTGAGCAGGCGGTGGAAGTAGCGGCAATGCTTGTCTGTCCAGTCCATCATTGGCGCCACCGACATGCGCCACATGCTGCTATCTAGTTGTTTTTTAATGGTTTGTTCGGTGCTCATACTATGAAAAGTGCCTTGTGGTGCACTGAAAATTGACCCTGTCTTACCCCGTTTTTCCGGGTTTTTTGATGCTGAATGCTACATTGGTGCACCACGAATTTCATGGAGCACTGATGGGAACCATCACCCAACGAAAGAGTGCCAAGGGTGTCATATCGTTCCAGCTCAGATCCGTCTGAAGGAAGGCGGATAGCTGACTCTTGCCGAGTCCAAGGCGTTCACCCGGCGTGCTCTTGCCCAGAAATGGTTGCGGAGACGTGAAGCAGAAATCGAGGAGGTCCAAGCGACAGGCCTGCCTGTTCAAGGTCTCGTCACCCTCAAGCAGATACTGCAGGATTATGTCAGCGATGCAAAAGGCATCCTGGCATGGGGGCGGTCCAAGACAGCCGACATCACCCGGCTGCAGAGCCAGGCTGGCGCACCGGGATGCCTGGCACCTGCGTGCCATTGACTTCATCGAGTACGCTAGGTGGCGGCGCACCGAAGAGGAGGCGGGCCCGGCCACAGTGCTCAACGATATCGTCTGGTTGCGCCAGGCCTGCCTGGGCGCCGTGGCGCGCTACGGCATGCACAAGCTGGTGCAGGAGCTGGACGCTGTCAAGCAGGAGCTGCAGCGGTTAAAGGTCATCTCCAAGCACGGCACGCGAGCTATTTTTGCTGGACTTGGAAGAAAAGAAGGAAGCTGCAGGCAGTTGGCTGACCACTGCGCCAGCAGGGTGCAGTGCCTATAAGTCTGCTTGATGGGTAACAAGATCTAGTTGTTGTTTAAGGGAGCTGGACCGCGCCGGCTATCTCATAGCGGAGTGCAGTTCAAGAAAGACCTGCACTCCCACTAAGCCGGCTGCATTTCTCCAGTCTCTGATTGACTATAGACAGCCACACGGTTTCTTCCTTCACGCTTGGCCTTGTAGAGCATCTCGTCGGCGTATTTGATAACCGTTGGGATGTCGGAAGAGCTGTTCGGCCAGCTTGCCACACCTAGGGAAATGGTGATGTGGCCAACGCCTTCAAACACTGCTGCTTCCACTTGCTTGCGCAAGCGCTCTGCGACTTGAACTGCGGTCGTTTCGCTGGTTCGAGGCAAGACGATTAAGAATTCTTCACCGCCAACACGGCAAGGTAAGTCATCTGTGCGTGAGACAGATTTCATCTGCTTGGCCAGGTCACGCAAGACGATGTCACCTGCATCATGCCCAAAGGTGTCGTTGACCTTCTTGAAGTGGTCGATGTCGATAGATACCACTGAGAAAATCTGGCTGGAAGCTTCGAGCTTTTGCAATGCAGCTTCCAGGCTTCGACGATTGCCAAGCTTGGTCAAAGGATCAGTCTTAACATCATCCTGAAGTTTTTGTATGTTTCTATTGAGCAAGGAAATGCCAATTAACATGGCTTTTTTCAACTCATAGGACTCTATATACCACGATTTTATTTTCTGTATGTTCTTCTCTGTTTTCGGGTGGTCTATGTTTTTTGCACCTTCAGACAGTAATTGCAGCGGTTTTGCAATTCTGTTAGCGCACCAACAGATCAGAAATACAGAAATTACCGCTATAGGTAGCGTCTTAAGAATTACTTGCTTCATCAGCGAGTCCAATGGAGCAAGGGTTGCCGACAGGGGTCTTTGTGCAACGACTCCCCAGTTCGTAGTGGGAATGATTGCATAGCCTGAAATCATCTCAACCCCACGAGTATTCTTAACGATCTGGCTGCCAGACTCACCATTATGAATTTTCTCGGTGACTTCATTGCCGCTCACGAGTGTTCCTACTCGATTTTGGTCAGGATGATAGACAAGCTTTTTGTTCTGATCGACAACATACAGGTATGAGCCATCTTTGTGATAGTGCGTGCCAAGCAGATGGTTGAGGATGCTCTGTTGGTTGAGGTAGATCGTTCCTCCAACCATGCCTAAATAGTTGCCAGATGGGTCGTGGATAGGATGAGAGATGAATACCAGCAAATTTCCGATGGTGGAGATATATGAGTCACTAATTAGCGGTTTCTGCGTTTTTATCGATTCAACGATGCCTGGTGTTGCGAGAGTTCTTCCCGTGAGTTTCAGCGTTTCAGGTGAAGAAGCTAGCACACTAGAGCGAGCATCAACTATAAGAATAGAGTTGAAGCTTTCTGTCTGAGTTTTCAGTCTTTCTGACTCTGATTTTAATACTTCGATGTCATTGAAGTTTTTTGATAAATAGACCGAGCTTGCCGCTAGCTGTTGTTGAGCTGCCCTAAGAAAGTCATCGGTGCTCTTTGCCAGTTTTGTTGCGTAGACGAAATTCCCGTTCAGATTTTCATCTATGAGTTGCTGGCGTTGAACTGTATAGGCTGCGTAGAATGTATTAACTAAAGAGATAAATGCGCTGGCAACCGTGAGCAATAGGATCAAACGCCTAATATCCATTTTGCAAAAAATCTTGCTTATATTGAATTTCACAGAGTTCCTAGAAAATAAATTCTAATAAAAACTATCGATCTTCATCAATTAATTTGTTTATTTTACTTTCGCATGAGAATTTCCTAGGGTTAGTACCTGTGTAAAAAATGCAGGCACTATTGACAGGCCCATTTCCTGGCAGCTGCAGGCAACGTTGGCAAGTTGCTATACGGCTTCGCTGCCGCCATGCGTGATTGCTTAGATCAATCTGCGGTGTCTGTAGCTGCTCAAGAATGCGAGGCTTCGAAGTCAACACCGAACAGCTCGCCACTGCTGTTCTGCCTGAACCTTCTTTTGATCGAGGTAGGTAGCCAGCTTGCTCGCATCCATAGATCATTGGCTCTTGTTGGACCCCAGCCGATAAGCAGACACAGGCAATGCCTGCTTGGCCGGTGCCTGACCGGTGTGCTGGGCGGCCTCAGCTTTCATTTCGACCTGCACCTGGTTCTATATGCCTGCCAAGTGCAGGTCGGCCAGGTTCTGCAGCTCTTGCAGGTAGCAGAACTCTTCGGGTGAGCCTGTCGCCAGATCTTGGGTGCAGACCATCTGCATCATGGCAATAAGGAAGGCGGGCATCGACACCAAGAAGCTCGGGCGCATCGTCAGACCCAGTCGTCGAGTGACTGGCAACCGGCGCGACTCGGTCGAGGGTCCAGGCTGGGAGACGTTGTTTGTGGCCATCGACGACCACGCGCGCATCGACTTCATCGCCATGCATAGCGAGGAGAAGAAGCACGAAGCCGTCCACAACGCGATGGCGTACTACGCGGGGCTGGGCGTACGCATCACGCCTGCTGACTGACAACGGTGTACCCTTCCGGTCCAGGGAGTTTGCTGCTGCCTGCAAAGCCTTGGGCGTGCAGCACAAATTCACCAGACCGTACCGGCCGCAGACCAACGGCGAGGCCGAGCGGTTCATCCAGTCAGCACTACGCGAGTGGACCTATGACTGGACGTACCAGAACTCAGCTGAGCGGCCCCATGCTCTGGCGAGCTGGCAGCACTACGACAACTGGCACAGGCCGCACAGCGGCATCGGTCACATCGCTCCGATGTCCAGGCTCAAATCTACAAATAACCTCTTGACGGATCACAGCTAGCGGACCGAAGAGGGGACAGGCTTGTCCAAGGTACTCAATGACATTGTCTGGTTGCACCAGGCCTGCCTGGGGGCGTGGCACGCTATGACATGCACAAGCTGGTGCAGGAGCTGCAGAGGCTGTAGATCATTTGCCGTTTGAGAGGTGATCTTGCAAGGTGAGACGACGAATTAGAGCTGCTTAGACTCCTAGCGGTCATGTAAGCTGGCTTTTGGAGGACAGTAGTGAACCTCTATTGATGACTTCCAAGAGTATGCGTAGCGGGTTCAATTCTCTCAAGTTAGCGCTATTGAAGCGCAAGTCCGTCACTCCAGAGCTAGCTCTTACCAAAGGAGTACCTGTGATGTCAGTGCTCAAATCACTCATATGGGTTTTCAGCTGCGTCTTGGCGACGCCGGTTGCGGCGCAGATGCCTCAAGGTGAGTATCTTGACGGAAAGGACTCCAAGGTGGGAGTTGTCCTGGCTCACGGTAGAGGGAACTCTCCAGACGGTAACGTAGTCGGGCCATTGAGGCGTGCTATTCACAAAGACTTGGGCTTTCATACCTTCTCTTTGCGGATGCCGGATCCTGGCGCAGACTCGCCTGATTCGCCCGAGCTTGCCGCCTCGTTTCCGGAGGCCTATCAGCGAATTCAATCTGCAATTGAATATCTGAAAATGCAGAAAGGAGTGGAGCGCGTCTACTTGATGGGGCACAGCATGGGAGGGCGCATGACAACTGGCTTTCTGGCAAACAATCCCACTGCGCCGGTTGTAGGTTTCATCGGGGTCGGATTGACTGCGGGAGGCAAGGAACCTGTTCACACCAATCTAAATCTGCGAAAAGTGAAGCTTCCAGTTGTCGATGTGTATGGTGACAACGAAATGGATGCTAGAGCAGCATCTTTTCGCAAGTCCCTCGTTTCCGAGAACTTTGTGCAAGTGGAGGTTCCTGGAGCAAAGCATGATTACCGTGGCTATGAGAAGCCAGTGTCAGACATCGTTATCGAATGGCTGAAGAGGAGAGAAGGCCGGTGAATATGAAGTTAGCAACCGAATTTGAATTGATTAGCCGTGTTTAATGTAACTTACATGAGTTTTTCAAGGGCTCCTTAAACCCTTCTCGATCGATTAATGAGTCTTTGTCTTCCAGCTGTCAATGGGCTTGACGTACATCTGCTCGATAGCGTCTTGGTAGTGGGCCATCAGGTTCTTTCGCTTGAGCTTGAGGGTAGGGGTCATCAGGCCGTTGTCAATGTTCCAACTATCCCTGACCAGGTGGATGGCTCTGGGCACCGCATAACGGGCGAAGCTGCGTGTCTGCCTCTCTATTCGGGCCAGCGCTTCTCTCTCTGCCGCTGCATGCTGCAGACTGGATCCGTCATTCGGGTTCAGTCCAACACTCCTGGCAAGCATTTCCCATTCCACTTGACCAACAACCGCAATGCAGGCGATAAACGGACGATCCTCGCCAACCACAAACACTTGCTCAAACAGGGGATCGACGAGGATGGCCTGCTCCACATCATTAGGAGGCACTTTCTCACCCGTCGATGTAACAATGATTTCCTTGATGCGACCTTTGATTCGGATACGGCCATTTTCGATTGAAGCCTGGTCACCGGTTCTCAGCCAGCCATCGGCGGTAAAGGCTTTGGCGGTGTCTTCCGGACGATTCCAGTAACCGCGCATCACTACCGGGCCAGACACCTGCAACTCCTGATCATCACCAATTCGGACCTCAATTCCCGGTAGTACACGGCCAACGGTATCCGGCCAGTTATCGTCGAGTCCGTTGGCGCTGACCACAGGAGCGGTTTCGGTCATGCCATAGCCTTGCACCATGGGCAGGCCCAGGCCCAGAAAAGTGCGCGCAATTGTCGGAGACAGCGGGGCTCCGCCACTCACAGCGACGCGAAGTCGGCCTCCAAACTGTGCAAGTAGAGGCTGGGCGACAAGTTTGCGCAAAAGCCAGCCGGGCAAGGCAGAAGCCCAGCTCGCCTTGGCTTCCGGTTGCTCGCCCAAGGGCATGCCTTGATGAGCGCAGAAGCTCTTCCAGCCTTTGTTGACTGCCGCGTCGAACAGCTTGTGCTTGAAAGGGCTGGAAGCAAGCGACTCTTGGACCTTGGCATAAACACGTTCATAGATGCGAGGCACTGAGATCAGTACGGTCGGCTTGACCTGCTTCATATCCTGTGCGAGTTGTGCAACAGAGCGTGCGTACGCGACGCAGGAACCGGTAGCAACGGCCAGGTAGTAGCCCGCAGTTCGCTCGAAAGTGTGTGAGAGCGGCAGAAACGAGAGAAAGACGTCCTCAGGGAAGGCCTTCACACGCTGCATCACCGCGTGTAAATCACTGACCACGTTGTCGTGAGTGAGCATGACGCCCTTGGGCTTTCCCGTCGTTCCGGAGGTGTAGACAATGCCTGCCAGCTCCGTTTTATTTGGTGGCAGAGGGAGGGCAGAGGTATGTCGCTGACCAGCCTGAAGCCAGGCAGACAAAACAATGACCGGCTTACGCTGCAAGGCCTTGACTGAGTCCTGCTCTGCTTGTTCGACAGGCGCGACGTAAGCGTTCGATGAGTCGTTCGGACGGCCTTGCTGTGCGTGAATAACGGCCTGGAGTTCGGGCAGGTCCTGACCTGTTGCACAAATTTTCTGCCAGGCCTTGGCTTCGGCCACGACCAGCAAGGAAGCCTCCGAGTCGGCCAGGATGTATGCAATGCTTCCGGCATTGTCGATGGCATGCAGAGGAACTGGCACATAGCCACAGCGCAGACAGGCCTGGTCGATGGTCATTGCATCAAAGCCATTGGGCAGCAAGATTGCAACCCTTGCACCGACAGGAAGATTCGAGGCGCACAGGGCGCGGCTCCACAGAGCGACACGTTTGGCAGTTTCGGCCCAGCTCAGGCTTTTCCAGGCATTTGTGCTCTCATCAAACTCTCTGTAAGCCTCGGCCGATGGCGTGCAGCGAACCCGCATGGCCAGAAGCTCTGGCAAGGTTTGCACTTGCTCGATAGTCAAATGCTGTTTCTCTGCTTGGAGACCCAGTACATCGGTTTCACTTGCTTGGTTCATGCGCTTGCCTTCAGGAAGCGGGAAATTTCCCGCTACGTGAATGATAGCGCTAGAGAGATTCAGGCCGGTATAGGACTCAGATTGTGGCTCCGAGCGGGATATCGATGCTTTGATAGCAGACGGCGATGTAATGGTGCAGGCGCTGCTGCTCGTCGCGTACTGCCGTCAGGGAAATCTGATGGCGGTTCCCGTCATGGTGCATGACGCGAAGGCCTTGCCAGTGCCCTTTTTTACCGATTTCCGTCCAGATCTGCGACCACTGGACCACCGTGTTGTCATCGTCGTGAATGAAAAGACTGGAGAACTCCTTGTTCTTCGCTGCCTGGCGGTTCAAGCCGCTGATACGTGCAAAGGCCGGGTTGATGTCTACAATTTTCCGGTTCGCATCAAGGACCACCATGCCTTCGAAGGAATGATTGAATACCGTGGCAGCTATATGTAGTTGCCGTTCGGTTCGCTTGCGGTCTGAGAGATCGGTCAGAAGGCCTACATACATGCGCTGACCCCGGGCCTCGGCTTGGCTCAAGGCCAGGCGCATGGGAATCAGCGTACCGTCCTTGTGCTGGCCAAGCACCTCTGAAATCTTGTTCTTCAGAGGTGGCGCGTTGTTTCGCTGGCCGGCTTCATGCTGCTCCAGATAATGATCATGCTGGTTGAACAGCGCTGCGGGCATGAGCATTTTCACGTTCTGGCCCAATACTTCATCTGGACTCCAGCCGAATATGACCTCAGCTGCTGGGTTGTAATCCGTTACGCATCCCCGATTATCGATGCAGATAATTCCATCTGCTGCCATATTCACCAAAGCTTGCAGTCGGGCTTCATTCATATCCACTTTCTGCCAGCGACTGCGGTACTGAATCAAGGCATTGGCCTGTGCAATCAGTCCGCCAAATAGCAGAGTAATCACGGCAATGGTCAGCGCCAGAATCAAACGATCGTTCGATGATGCCGCGTCATGCGTTTCATGCTCGGCCGTGACTCGCAGCGCCAGCATGGCTGTGTAATGCATGCCTGAGATCGCGGCGCCCATGATGATGGCCGCCAGTGTTTTGCGCCAGTGGTCTTGTTTGAGGTTGAAGCGTGCCAGCCCGAAACGAATCCAGAGCGCCAAAGTGGCTAGCGCTACGCCAACAATGAGAGAAATGGCAAACCAGAGTGGTGAATACTGGTGCGTGGCAGGCATGCGCATTGCTGCCATGCCGCTGTAATGCATTGCAGCAATGCCGATACCAACCGTCAAGCCACCTAATGCCAATTGCCTGAGATTGAGTTCATTGTGAGCCAGCAAGGCAAGGGCCACTGCTGATGCCGCGATACCTGGAATGATGGAGAAGACGGTGACCGGCAAATCATACTGAACTGCAGCATGCATCGAATAAGCGAGCATGCCGATGAAATGCATGGCCCAGATGCCTATGCCCAGTGCCAGCGACCCGCTCACAATGGACCAGTTGCGCAACTGCCTTGATGTGGCCAGTCTGGCAAAAGCAGCATGGCGCAAAGCTTGACCAGAGGCAATCCAGCAAACTGCCAGCGATAAGGTCACAAGGAAGGGGTCATATTCACCCTTTAGCACGTGAGCGTCGGCAGACGGGCTCCAGAAAAATTGCGCCAGCATGAATCATGGTCCTGTAACACTGAAAGCACATTCAGTTACCTGGCAAGCATCGCATGAAATGGGTAATCCAATATTTCAAATTTGTAGGATAAATACTAGAACGGATCGAACATGGATCTTTTAGATCGCAGCGTCGAGTCCATTTGAGAAATGCTGCTGCACTGCGCTCATGGCAATTTTCGGATCGCGCTTCAGCAGTGCTTGCATGATGGCTTCGTGCTCTGCCAGGGAGTCTTCAATACGGCCTTGTTTGAACAGCGATTTGTGACGGTTCAGCTTCATGACCTTGCGCAAATCGGCCACAAGCTGGTTACGCCAGCGGTTATCGGCAATATCGAGAATCTGCATGTGAAAGCTCTCGTTGAGCGCAAAAAACCGCTCGGCGTCGGCTGTGTTCCGCTTCAACTCCTCGTGGGTCTGCTGCAGACGCTGCAATTGCTCGTCCGTGGCCTTGCCGGCAACCTCGGCCGCAGCATCTGCCTCCAGCAGACTCAGCAATCGATAGACGTCGGAGATGTCCTTGCGCGATACCTCGGTCACGTAAGCGCCTCGACGCAGCTTCATCGTCACCAGGCCTTCAGCGGCCAGTACTTTCAGTGCCTCGCGCAGGGGGGTGCGGCTGATGCCGTATTCCTCGGCAATCTTGAGTTCGTCGATCCAGGCTCCTGGCTCAAGCTCTCGCCGGAAGATGCGTTGACGCAACTGCTCGGCGACCTGCTCATATAGCGCAAGAGGAGTAAGTGTTTTGCTTGTCATTACGCGAGATTATATGCTGCAAGTATTTTGAATTCATAATTATGAATCATGTACACTAGACGCATCTAGGTAGTTCACCGCAATTCCAAACTTCACTGCGCGCACCGCATACGAGAGACAACATGAGCCAAGAGAATCCGGCACAGGACCCACAAGAATTTGCACCCGCTGATCTGCAAGCCTGGAACAAGGCCGCCAACAAGGCGGCCCCCGGTGGCGACATCAACAACCTGAACTGGGTCACGCCGGACGGCATTACCGTCAAGCCGCTTTATACGGCCGAAGACACTGCCGATCTGCCTTTTACCAACACGCTGCCGGGATTTGCACCTTATATCCGCGGCCCCCAGGCCACCATGTATGCAGGCCGGCCCTGGACCATTCGCCAGTACGCCGGATTCTCCACCGCCGAAGAATCCAATGCCTTCTATCGCAAGGCCCTGGCTGCCGGCGGTCAAGGCGTCTCCGTCGCTTTTGACCTGGCTACGCACCGTGGCTACGACTCTGACCATCCACGCGTGACGGGGGATGTGGGCAAGGCCGGTGTGGCGATTGACTCCGTCGAGGACATGAAGATCCTCTTCAACGAGATCCCCCTGGACAAGGTGTCCGTTTCCATGACCATGAACGGCGCCGTGCTGCCCGTGCTGGCCGGCTATGTGGTAGCCGCCGAAGAGCAGGGTGTTTCGCAGGACCAACTCGCCGGAACGATTCAGAACGATATTCTGAAAGAGTTCATGGTGCGCAACACCTATATCTATCCGCCCAAGCCGTCGATGAAGATCATTGGCGACATCATCGAGTACACGAGCCAGAACATGCCAAAGTTCAACTCGATCTCGATCTCGGGCTACCACATGCAGGAAGCCGGCGCCAACCAGGCGCTGGAGATGGCTTTCACGCTGGCCGACGGCAAGGAATATGTGAAGACAGCCATTGCCAAGGGCATGGACGTGGACGCTTTTGCGGGCCGTCTGTCCTTCTTCTGGGCCGTGGGCATGAATTTCTACCTGGAAGTGGCCAAAATGCGTGCCGCGCGCCTGCTGTGGTGCCGCATCATGAAGGGCTTTGACGCCAAGAACCCCAAGAGCCTGATGCTGCGCACCCATAGCCAGACTTCGGGCTGGTCGCTGACCGAGCAGGACCCTTACAACAACGTGGTTCGCACCACCATCGAAGCCATGGCGGCCGTGTTTGGCGGCACCCAGTCCCTGCACACCAATGCGCTGGACGAGGCCATTGCTCTGCCCACGGAGTTCTCTGCCCGTATTGCCCGCAACACGCAGCTGATCATTCAGGAAGAGACCCATATCACCAATGTGATCGACCCCTGGGCCGGCTCCTACATGATGGAAAAACTGACCCAGGAAATGGCCGACAAGGCCTGGGCCATCATCGAGGAGGTCGATGCCATGGGCGGCATGACTGCAGCGGTGGATAGCGGCTGGGCCAAGCTCAAGATCGAGGCTGCCGCCGCCGAGAAGCAGGCGCGTATCGACTCGGGCAAGGAAGTCATCGTCGGCGTCAACAAGTACAAGCTGGCCAAGGAAGACCCGGTCGACATTCTGGAAGTGGACAATGTCAAGGTGCGTGACAGCCAGATTGCGCGGCTCAAGAATATCAAGGCTAAGCGCGATGCTGCCCAAGTGGAAGCTGCGCTGGCCGCCATCACGGCAGCGGCAGAGTCCGGCGAGGGCAATCTGCTGGATCTGTCCATCAAGGCCGTGCGCCTGCGTGCCACTGTAGGTGAAGTTTCCGACGCGATGGAAAAGGCGTTTGGCCGCCACCGCGCCGATACCCAGAAGGTGACCGGTGTGTATGCTGCCGCTTATGACTCGGCCGAAGGCTGGGACAAGCTCAAGGAAGAAATCAACACCGCTTCGCAGGCCATGGGGCGCCGTCCCCGCGTGATGATTGCCAAGCTGGGTCAGGACGGTCACGACCGCGGGGCCAAGGTGGTCGCAACCGCTTTTGCCGACCTGGGTTTCGACGTGGACATGGGGCCGCTGTTCCAGACACCCGAAGAATGCGCTCGCCAGGCCATCGAGAACGATGTGCACGCCGTGGGTGTCTCCACTCTGGCCGCCGGGCACAAGACCTTGGTGCCGGCCATCATTGCCGAGCTCAAGAAGCAGGGTGCGGACGACATCATCGTCTTCGTGGGCGGCGTTATTCCCGCTCAGGACTATGATTTCCTCTACAACGCGGGCGTCAAGGGCGTATACGGCCCCGGCACCCCCATTCCTGCCAGCGCCAAGGATGTGCTGGAGCAGATCAAGAAGGCCAACGGTCTCTGATCGGCCGGCAAGCATCGATAGCAAAGGCGATCGCAACGTGACCCCTGAGCAAATGCAAGACGGCATCCTGCACGGCAATCCCGCCGTGCAGCGCCGGGCCATGGCCAAGGCCATTACCTTGCTTGAATCCTCCCGGGCCGACCACCGTGAACAGGCTGACGGTCTGCTCACCGCTCTGTTGCCGCACACGGGCAAGGCATTTCGCCTTGGCATCAGTGGCGTGCCGGGCGTCGGCAAATCCACCTTCATCGAAGCCCTGGGCCTGTTCCTGATAGAGAAGGGGCTGCGTGTGGCCGTGCTGGCGATCGATCCGTCCAGCACCGTCTCGGGCGGCTCCATCCTCGGCGACAAGACCCGCATGGAGCAACTGTCCATGCGGCTGGAGGCCTATATCCGTCCCAGCCCCAGCAGCGGCACGCTGGGCGGTGTGGCCGAAAAGACGCGCGAGGCCATGCTGGTCTGCGAAGCCGCCGGTTACGACGTGGTCATCGTCGAGACCGTGGGCGTGGGCCAGAGCGAGATCGCCGTGCACGGCATGACGGACATGTTCTGCGTGCTGCAACTGCCCAATGCGGGCGACGACCTGCAGGCCATCAAAAAGGGCGTGATGGAGCTGGCCGACCTGGTGGTCATCAACAAGGCCGACATCGACCCCCATGCCGCCACACGTGCTCAGGCCCAGATCACATCGAGCCTGCGCCTGCTGGGCATGCACGGCAACCCCGATCACGCCAACACCGGCGCGCTGTGGCAGCCGCGGGTGCTGCAGATCAGTGCCTTGCTGGGGCAGGGGGTGGAGGGCTTCTGGGCTGCAGTCAGCAGCTTCAGGGAGCTGCAAACCGCCAACGGCCGCCTGGCCCTGCGCCGCGAGAAGCAGGCCCTGGCATGGATGTGGGAGCGCATCGATTTCGGCCTCAAGCAGGCGTTTCGCCAGCATCCGCAGGTCAAGGCCATGCTCCCTGTCCTTCAGGACGATGTGGCCTCGGGTCGCATCGCCGCCAGTACCGCAGCAAGAAATCTGCTTCTAGCCCAAACGCAGTAGGCGCTAGCAGCTCTTATTACCATAGCATCGCAGCATCATCATTGCGAGACAAGCAACCCAAATCACGTTAGAGGACAAGCATGCAAGACGATATCCTGAAGCAGCTGGAAGCCAAGCGAGAACTCGCTCGGTTGGGTGGGGGACAAAAGCGCATCGATGCGCAGCACAAGAAAGGCAAGCTGACGGCGCGCGAGCGTATCGAGCTGCTGCTGGACGACGGCACTTTTGAAGAATGGGACATGTTCGTGGAGCACCGCTGCACGGACTTCGGCATGGAAAACACCAAGATCCCCGGCGACGGCGTGGTCACCGGCTACGGCATGATCAACGGTCGTCTGGTCTTTGTGTTCAGCCAGGACTTCACGGTGTTCGGCGGCGCGCTGTCCGAAACCCATGCCGAGAAGATCTGCAAGGTGATGGACCAGGCCATGAAGGTCGGCGCTCCCGTCATCGGCCTCAACGACTCGGGTGGTGCGCGTATCCAGGAAGGCGTTGCCTCTCTGGGCGGCTATGCCGATGTGTTCCAGAAGAATGTGCTGGCCTCGGGCGTGGTGCCCCAGATCTCCATGATCATGGGCCCCAGCGCCGGCGGCGCCGTGTACTCGCCGGCCATGACCGACTTCATCTTCATGGTCAAGGACAGCTCCTATATGTTCGTGACCGGGCCCGAAGTCGTGAAGACCGTGACCCACGAGGAAGTCACGGCCGAAGAGCTGGGCGGAGCCATCACCCACACCACCAAGAGCGGCGTAGCCGACATGGCTTTCGACAACGACGTGGAAGCACTGATGATGCTGCGTCGCCTCTATAACTACCTGCCCTTGAACAACAAGGAAAAGGCTCCCGTGCGCGAAACCACAGACCCCGTGGGCCGCGCCGACATGTCGCTGGATACGCTGGTGCCTGAAAACGCCAACAAGCCCTACGACATGAAGGAGCTGATTCTCAAGACCGTGGACGATGGCGATTTCTTCGAGCTGCAGCCCGAGTACGCCAAGAACATCATCATCGGTTTTGCCCGCATGGCCGGGCAGACCGTGGGCGTCGTGGCCAATCAGCCCCTGGTGCTGGCTGGCTGCCTGGACATCAAATCCTCCATCAAGGCCGCGCGCTTCGTGCGCTTTTGCGATGCCTTCAGCATCCCCGTGGTCACCTTTGTGGACGTGCCCGGTTTCATGCCCGGCACCTCTCAGGAATACGGCGGCATCATCAAGCACGGCGCCAAGCTGCTGTATGCGTATGCCGAAGCCACGGTGCCGAAGATCACCGTCATCACGCGCAAGGCCTATGGCGGCGCCTACGACGTGATGGCCTCCAAGCATTTGCGCGGCGACGTGAACCTGGCCTGGCCCCATGCCGAAATCGCCGTGATGGGCGCCAAGGGCGCTGTGGAGATCATCTTCCGAGAAGACAAGAACGATCCCGTCAAGCTGGCTGCACGCGAAGCGGAGTACAAGGAGCGTTTCGCCAACCCCTTTGTGGCCGGCGCCCGTGGCTTTATCGACGATGTGATCCAGCCGCATGAAACGCGCAAGCGCATCTGCCGCTCGCTGGAGATGCTCAAGAACAAGCAGCTGGACAACCCCTGGCGCAAGCACGGGAACATCCCTCTGTAAGAACAAGAAGAACCAGGAGATATATCCATGTTTACCAAGATTCTGATCGCCAACCGTGGCGAGATCGCGTGCCGAGTCATCGCCACCGCGCGCAAGATGGGCATCCAGACCGTGGCGGTCTATTCCGACGCCGACAAGGACGCGCGCCATGTCAAGCTGGCCGACGAGGCCGTTCGCCTGGGCCCCGCACCCAGCCGCGAGTCCTAT
This sequence comes from Comamonas sp. wu1-DMT, assembly GCF_040187805.1. Classification (NCBI taxonomy): domain Bacteria; kingdom Pseudomonadati; phylum Pseudomonadota; class Betaproteobacteria; order Burkholderiales; family Comamonadaceae; genus Comamonas; species Comamonas sp. wu1-DMT. Next base: position 18,359 of record NZ_JBANEM010000017.1, on the reverse strand, counting down.
CTTCTGGGCGAGAAAATCATTGAAGCCTGCAAGCAGACCGGCGCACAGGCAGTGCACCCCGGCTACGGTTTCCTGTCGGAAAACGAGGGCTTTGCCAAGCGCTGCGAAGAAGAGGGCATTGCCTTCATCGGCCCCAATTCGCATTCCATTGCTGCCATGGGCGACAAGATCGCTTCCAAGAAGCTGGCCGGCGAAGCCCAGGTCAACACCATCCCCGGCTACAACGACGCCATCGCGGGCCCCGAGCAGGCCGTGGAAATCGCCAAGGGCATTGGCTACCCGGTGATGATCAAGGCCTCGGCCGGTGGTGGCGGCAAGGGTTTGCGCGTGGCCTTCAACGACAAGGAAGCTTTTGAAGGCTTTGCCTCTTGCCAGAACGAAGCGCGCAACAGCTTTGGCGACGACCGCATCTTCATCGAGAAGTTCGTGCAGGAGCCCCGCCATATCGAAATCCAGATTCTGGGCGACAGCCACGGCAATGTGGTTTACCTGAACGAGCGCGAATGCTCGATCCAGCGTCGTCACCAGAAGGTGATCGAGGAAGCGCCTTCGCCCTTCATCAGTGACGAAACCCGCAAGGCCATGGGCGAGCAAGCCGTGGCCCTGGCCAAGGCTGTCAAGTACCAGAGCGCCGGCACCGTGGAGTTCGTGGTCGGCAAGGACCAGGACTTCTACTTCCTGGAGATGAATACCCGTCTGCAGGTGGAGCACCCGGTGACCGAATGCATCACCGGCCTCGATCTCGTCGAGCAGATGATTCGTGTGGCCGCCGGTGAAAAACTGTCCTTTGCCCAGGCCGATGTGAAGCGCGACGGCTGGGCCATCGAGTGCCGTATCAACGCCGAAGACCCGTTCCGCAATTTCCTGCCTTCGACCGGTCGTCTGGTGCGCTTTGCACCGCCCGAGCAGACCATGTGGCAGTCCGATACCGAGCATCTGAACGGCGTGCGTGTGGACACCGGCGTCTATGACGGCGGCGAGATCCCCATGTACTACGACTCGATGATCGCCAAGCTCATCGTGCACGGCAAGGATCGCAACGACGCCATCGCCAAAGCCCGCGAAGCGCTCAACGGCTTTGCCATCCGCGGCATCAGCTCCAACATCCCGTTCCAGGCAGCTCTGCTGGCACACTCGGACTTTGTCTCGGGCAAGTTCAACACCGGCTTCATCGCCCAGCACTATGCCGACGGCTTCCATGCCGAGGACGTGCCCCACGATGACCCCGACTTCCTGGTGGCTTTGGCCCTGTTCCGCAATCGCCGCTACCGTGCGCGTGCATCGACCATCTCCGGCCAGATGCAGGGCCACCAGGTTCAGGTGGGCGAGAAGTACACCGCCGTGGTTCTGGGCGCTGAAGGCAAGAACCTGTATGTGACTGGCGAGGTGACCGACTTCGATGCCCAGGCTCGCGTCTGCAAGGTCGTGATCGACGACAAGACCTACGAATTCCGCAGCAATGCCGATATTCGCGATCTGGTGGTGCGCGGCGTCTGCAACGGCAAGGAGTTCACCTGCCAGATCGAGCGCGGCAACGGCAAGAACCCGCTGGCTCTGCGTGTCATCCACAACGGCACGCAAGCCGATGTGCTGGTGCTCTCGCCAAAGGGCGCCGAGATGCACAAGCTCATGCCTTACAAGGCCCCGCCCGACCTGTCCAAATTCCTGCTCTCGCCCATGCCCGGCCTGCTGGTCGACGTGGCAGTGCAGCCCGGCCAGAAGGTGCAAGCCGGCGAGAAGCTGGCCGTCATCGAAGCCATGAAGATGGAGAACATCCTGTTCGCAGCCCAGGATGGTGTGGTCAGCAAGATCAGCGCCGCCAAGGGCGACTCGCTGGCGGTGGATGACATCATTCTGGAATTCGAGTGATGAGAGCTTTTCGGGGCCTCTGTTCGGAACCGATATGGTCTGAGCGTAGGGCCCCGAAGCAAAAGCCCGCACGGCTTTGGCTCTGCGGGCTTTCCAATTTTCAATAAGATCGGCTCTATCCTTTATCCAGACTCAGCTAGCAGCTATGACATTGAAAGCAGATGCAACGATTTCCCGCCCTGCCAGATTGGCGCGTGCGCTGCTGGCTCTGTTGGGGATGCTGCTGCTTGTCGATGCTCTGGTACTGATGGGCATGGGGCACTTCAATGTCGGCGTGGTGTTGCCCGCCATGCTGGGTGCCGCGGCCTTGTGGCTGAGCTGGAAATGGCGCTCAGTGCAGCATTGGCGTGCGTCCAGGCCCTTGAATCAAAGGTTGTGGTCACTGGGCTGGGTCGTTCTGGCGCTGTGGCTGATCAGTCTTTTCTGGTTCTGGAGCCGCCTGTCCGGCCTTGGCCTTGCGCCGCAGCAGGTGCCGCCCGTGCAATCCATCGTGGTGCTGGGCAGCGGCACGCTCGACGGCCACCCAAGGCCGGTGCTGGCCGCGCGACTGGATCAGGCGGCGCAACTGGCCAAGCTGCAGCCCCAGGCCTTCGTCGCCGTTTGCGGCGGTGTCGATTGGGGTGAAAAAGAGTCGGAGGCCGAGGTCATGGCCCGCTATCTGCAGCAGCATCACGGTATTGCTGCGCAGCGGCTGGTGCTGGAAAAGCTCAGCACCAGCACCGAGCTGAACCTCAAGCTCAGCCGGCCCTTGCTGGCCGAGCGCGGCGTGGCTGCGGATGCACCCATGGCCATGGTAAGCAGCGACTTTCATCTGATGCGCGCCATGGACATTGCAAAGCGCCAGGATCTGCCTCAGGTGTATCCCGTGGCTGCTCCAACCCCTCTGGCCACGCGTTTCAATGCCTGGCTGCGCGAATACTTTGCCATGGCCAGCAGCTGGTTGCTGGGCGAGGTCTGATATTTCAATAAAAACCGGCTCTAGCGCTTACCAGTATTGCGCTTTAAGCTATCAATCAAGGAGTCATTCATGAGCATTCGTCCTTTCAAGGTTCTGGGCATTCAGCAAGTCGCCATCGGCGGCACCGACAAGCAGCGCATGAAAAAGCTGTGGGTGGACATGCTGGGTCTGGAGCAGACCGGCACCTTCCAGAGCGAGCGCGAAAACGTGGACGAGGACATCCTGGCCATGGGGCGGGGCGCGATGAAGGTGGAAGTGGACATCATGCAGCCCATGGATATCGAGAAAAAGCCCGCCGTGCACGCCACGCCGCTGAACCATATCGGCCTGTGGATCGACGATCTGCCCAAGGCCGTGGAATGGCTGACGGCCAATGGCGTGCGATTTGCTCCCGGCGGTATCCGCAAGGGCGCGGCAGGCTATGACATCACTTTTCTGCATCCCAAGAGCAATGACGAATTTCCGATTGCAGGTGAGGGCGTGCTGATCGAGCTGGTGCAGGCTCCGGCCGACGTGATCGCAGCGCTGGGCTGAGTGTTCCGGGCGCCGGCTGCCAGATTGCAGCAGCGTGATAGCTGCGATTGTTCTTAGAACTGATAGCCGAGCCTGATCCCGAACGCCGTGGCGGACTCGGCATCAAAATTTGCCAGAGTGGTGCCGCCGCTGGAGATGTCTACCGAGCCCAGGCGCTGGTAGCTCAGCCAGGGCGTGAGCTTGAACTGCCCTTGCTGATAGCTCACCCCCACCGTGTAGCCAAGACGGCCATTGGTGGGGCGCAATGGCGACAGCGCGGCCTTGTCGCTGCGCTTGTCATAAGCTATGGCGACAAAGCCTGACCAGTTCGCAGCCAGCCTCTGCCCAAGACCCAGCGTGTAGGTGGTGGTGTCCTCCATGTCTGCCAGGCTGTGGCCTGGGAGTACCGCCGCCAGGGTCTGCGGATACAGCCTGAATTGCGACCAGTTGGTCCAGCGAATCTGTCCAAAGAGCAGGGTACCTGGCGCGATGCCTGTCTGGATATCCAGGTTGAAACTTTGCGGTGCAGTCGATGCCGTCCTTGTTTCGCCCGGCCATAGGTTTTCACGGGTAGCGATCTTGTGCTTGATGGCTGAGTAATAGGTCGCAGCAACGCGCAAGGCCATATCCGGGCGCTCATAGCTCATGCCCAGCAAGTAGCCAGGCTCGGTGCTGGGGCTGAAATCCACTCGGTATCCATTGAGCGCTCCAAACACCATCCCCCCCCAGAGCGACATGTCCTTCGGTGCGCTGCAGGCGCAGCCCACCATGAACAGCCCAGTGCTGATCCAAGCGGTAGCGCATGGCCCCCATGAGCTCATGGCTGCTCACGCGGGCCTGAGTGCCGCCAAAAAGAGGCGATTGCAGAGGGCTGTAAGCAATGTCAAGGCCAAAAGGCTTGCTCAACATGAGCAGCACCGAGATGCGTGGATTCACATCCTGCTTGTATGCAAAGCCCCATTGGGTGTAATCGTCGGCGACCTGACCGGTGGACTTTCCCAGGGCATCCATGCCCTGAATTCGAGGCTGGACCCTATAAGTTTCGACAGAAAGATAGCGACCGTTTTCAAACAAAGGTCCAAGGTCCTGGCCCGTTCTATCAAGGCCGCCGGCCTGGGCGCAGAGGCCCCACATCATGGCTGCGCAGCCAGCCCCCATTTTTGCTTTTCTCAACACCTGCTCCAACGCTCTGATTCCAGTTGCATGAATGTAATTTAATGTGTCTCAGTGACTGGCGCATAGGTCTAATTGGAGGATGCAGACTCGCAGAACTGGCGCTTTCGAGGCTCCAGATAGCTACCGGCGTGGCTTATGCTGTGCGCTGCGAGTGATCGCCGCCCGAAGCCCAAAGCCGCGCAGAAAATGACTTCCATCTCGACCGTCCTCACGACTGCTTACTACGACCGCCAATACAACGCCCGCGCCAGCGTGCAGGATCCGCTTGCGTATCTGGCGCGCTACACGCAGGAAAGCCAGGCTGCGTTTGCATTGCCTGGCGCAGTTCGCAATCAGCGCTACAGCCCCAGGGCTGCGGATGTTCTGGATATCTATCTACCCGCAACTCAGGCAGCGAAAGTACAGGCTGCGCCTGTTTTCATCTTCATCCACGGCGGCTACTGGAAGGCCTTGAGCAAGGATGATTCGGCATTCATGGCACCTGCGCTGACGCGGGAGGGCGCCATCGTCGTTGTGCCTGACTACGATTTGGCCCCCTCCGTCACACTGGACCATATCGTCGATCAGATGCGCCAGGCCTATGCCTGGGTGGTGCGCAATATCGCCATCTACGGCGGTGATGCCCGCAATATCTGTGTCTGCGGAAGCTCGGCTGGAGGGCATCTGGCAGGCATGTTGCTGGCCAAGGGGTGGCTGCAAGACTATGACCTGCCAGCGCAGGCCGTGCCTCGATCGGTATTGACCTTGAGCGGTCTGTTCGACCTGCAGCCGCTGCTGACAACCCATATCAACGCCTGGATGCAGCTGGACGATGCTGCAGCCATACGCAACAGCCCGCGCTTTCTGCTTCCCGATGCGAGTACGTATGCTCAGTGCCAGCTGCGCGTGAGTTGTGGCGAGTTTGAAAGCCATGAATTCAAGCGTCAGTCGCGCGAATATCTGGCTGCCTGGCAGGCGCGTTGTCTGCCGGGGCATTGGGTTGAGGCGCCGGCAACCAACCACTTTGATTTGCCGCTGCAACTGGCCGATCCGCAATCCGCCATTCATCAGACAGCGCTGCAGCTGATGGGGCTTGATCAGTCCTCGTCCAGCATGCGCGCGGCCTGATTGTTGAGTGCCGAGTCGGCACGGAAGTAACCGAGTACGGTGTTCACGCTATGGTGCCCGGTCAATGCCATGGTGTCAGCCAGCGGCAGATTGCGTCTGCCGGCCTCGGTCACAAATCCCGAACGCAGCGAGTGTGCCGAAAAGTCTCCTTCCACACCGGCCAGCGCACAGCGTTCTTTGACGATGTTGCGCACGGCAGCGGGAGTCAGTGGCTCTGCCACATGGCCTCCCTTGCGGATGCGTCTGAAGATAGGACCTTCGATTATGCCGGCCGCATCCAGCCATGCTCTCAAGGCAATGGCTGCACGGCCGGTAACGGGCTTGTGATTCTCGGGGGTATCGGTGCCGCTCTGGTTGGTCTTGCTATGGCTCAGGGTGTAGATGAACTCGCCATTAGCTACGGTGCGCAGGAAACGTATATCGGCGCCAGCCACTTCGGAGCGGCGACGCCCGCCACTGGCCCAGGCAAACAGCAGCAGCGCCCGGTCGCGCAGCCCGCGCAAGCTGTCGTCGCAGCTTGCCAGCAACTCCTCCAGCACATCGCGCGTCAGCGCCTCTTTTTTCTGCGGCAACTCGCCGCGCCTTGCATAGGCCTTGCGCGTGCGTGACATCAGCTCCTTCACCGCTCCGTCCTGACAGGGATTGGGCATGGCATGCACCTGATGGGCCTTGGACATCACGGCCATGCGATGCACCAGCGTGCTGTGTGAAGGCGCCCCTTTTTTGCCCTTGTAACCGGCTGCAACCAGGGCCTCATCGATTTCGGGCGGCATTTCATGGATCAAGCCCGCACCGGTCTGCCTCTGGGCATGGTCGATGATGAATTGCAGCACCGTGGAAACCTGCAGCGGCAGTTGCATGGGCTGGCCCAGACGCAGCAGATGCCAGGCCGCCCAGTAACGCATGGCGCTTTGATAGCTGCTGCGCGTATTGCGGGATTCGCCTTCATGCATCAGTTCCTTGATGGCTTCATGCGCTTTGGGGGCAAGAGCGGACTCAGGGACATCCTGTATCTGCAGGCGGTTGGCATCAAAAGTCACGGGAGCAGGGAAGGGCGAGGGCTTGCGTGAATCCATGACGCTATTTTCGCCCTGACTTCATCTGCCAACCACTGTCGATTGGCTCCATTCAAGAAGTCTGTAGAAGCCGGGCGGCTTTGAGCGGCAAGTTCCGAGAGCGGCTTACAAGACCTGGCACGGCATGCCGAAGGTGAGACGCGGGATCGTTGCAAGCAGCTGCACCAGTGACACGGCGGCGAGTGTGTAGACGAATCAAAGAAATTTCTCTCCCTCAATGGAAAACGCCCTCCTATCCACAAATTCAGATGCTGAAAACGCGGTAATGTATGTTGTCATCTGTATGAAAATTTCATACGTAATATTTAATACATAAGATGTATTGTGTATTACGCATATAAAATGTAGATCGCGATAACAATCACTTATCGTTAGTTATTTGAAGAATAGATATGAATACAAGCAAAACTACGTCAAGAGGTGTTCAGGAGTCCGATGTCTGGGCTGCAGCGGATGCTTTGATAGCCCAGGGGCTGCGTCCGACCATAGAGCGGGTGCGTCAGCAGATAGGGCGAGGCTCTCCCAATACGGTCAGCCCCATGCTGGAGACCTGGTTTGCAACGCTGGGCCGTCGTCTGGGCGTGACGGGAGAGCAGGATCCTTCCGTGTTGCAATCGGTGCCGGACCCTGTGCAGCGTCTAGCGGAGGAGCTCTGGAATGCGGCACAGGAAGAGGCGAAAGCCGCAGCCAGCAAGGCTTTGGATCTTCGCGAACAGGCTTTGAAAGCTGCAGAGCAGGCATTTGTGGCGCAACAGGAGCAACTCGCGCAGCGCCAGGCCACCATGGAAGCGCAAAAAGATGCGCTGAATCAAGCCCTGCAGGCAGCTCAAAATCACGCTCAAGACTTGGCCCGGCGTCTTGACGAAATGCAGCAGACGCTACAGGAGCGCGATCAGCGCCTGGAAGAACTACGTGATGAGCTGAGCAATGCCGTACGCCAGCGTGAGTTGCAGCAGCAAAAGCACAGCGAGGAAATACAGTCGGCTGCCGCCGAGCGCCAGCGCATGGCCGAGCAGTACGCGGGCAACGAGCGCCATATGCTCAACGAGGTCGATCGTGCGCGGCAGGAACTCACCGCAGCGCGAAAAAGCCTGCAGGATCAGGAACGCAAGGCAGAGTCCCGCTATCAGGAGTTGCAGACTCGCTTTGAACAATCCGAGCAGGAGATCCTGAATCTGCATGCCCAGTTGCAGACCACCCAGAACACGGCAGCATTGGCACAGGAGCGTGCAGCCGATCTCAAGAGCCTGCTGGAGGCACAACAAAGACTGGCGGCAGCAGCCAATGCAGCGGATCCCAATGTGGCCCAACCCTTGACGCGTCGAAGCAATCTGGCGGCAACCCGGCGCTCCATAAACCGACGAACCTTGCGCTAACCGGTAGCCGGCGCCCAGGCTGCGATCCAGCTCAATCCGGTCTCGGCGCCAAAGGCTTGACCGCCGGTTGATGCCGGTGGCTTGTCAATATTGGCGCTCAATGCCAAGCCGTAACTGAAGAGCCATGAGTATTTTGAAAAGAATAATCGGTAACGTCCTACATTTCGGCACGCTTTTGTCTTTAATAGTGGGTGGAAATAGAAGAAGACAAGAACCTACCCAGCCAATGGACGTGGCATCAGTTTTGAGATAGGCGATCTCGATCCACGCTTCCTAGTAGCAAACCGCTTTCTCCTGAGTTCAAGCATTTCCAAGCCCCTGCATTTAGGGGCCTGGACGGGCTTTCCGTTGCTTGATCCTTTTATCCGGAAGTAGAGGTGGCCGTGGACTTACTCAAAAGCATCTTTCACCAATCACCAGAGGCCGCACTTTTCGCGTCTCTGGCTCTGGGGTACTGAGTCGGCAAGTTCCGCTTCGGGTCATTCCAATTAGGTGGTGTGGCTGGTTCGTTATTGGCAGCGGTCTTGATCAGCCAGATCGGCATTCAGATCGATTCAGGCATCAAGGCTGTGCTTTTCGCCTTGTTCATATATGCCGTGGGCTTTGAAAGCGGCCCGCAGTTTTTCAATTCTTTGGGGCGTCATTCGGTCAAGGAAATCATGATGGCCGTCGTGGTGGCCTTGTCAGGCTTGATTACGGTGGTGGTGATTGCCCGAGTATTTGGCCTCGACAAAGGACTGGCTGCAAGGTTGGCTACTGGCTCGATAAAACCCTGTCACGGTAGATGGGGAGGGGGCATGTACAGGCACAGAGCTGCTGGGTGACTGATTCACGGAGAGCACCAAGTCAAGTGTTTGAAGGAGGCATGTCCTGCATCAATTGATAGAGCGCTTCAGCAACCAATGAAAGGCTGCGCTCTCGCTTCCGGACCATATAGATCTGCCGGTCCATACCCGGCAGCGGCAGGTGCCGCGCCACCAGCCCAGGCTTGTCGAAGTGAAACAGGCTCAGCGCGGGAGCTACGGTGATGCCTAGTCCGGCTTGCACCAGCCCCATCACGGTGGCCAATTGCTCAACTTCAACGAAAGTCTGCATTTTTCGCGGGAAAAAAGCGGCATCCAGATACTGACGAACGCTGCTGTGGCGTGCCAGGTGGATGAACGGCCAGGGCGTCAGATCCTCCAGCGACAGCGCGTCCCTGTCCGCCAATGGATGGTCGCTAGGGCACACCATATAGAAGCCGTCACTGCAAAACGGCTCTGCCTTCAGGTCGGGGGTATCCACGCGTATGGCGGCCAGCGCAAAATCCGCCTCTCCATTGGCCACGGCAGCAATGCATGGCTCGGACAGCACGTCCAACACACCCAGCTGAACTCCTGGATGCCGGGCCGTGTACACCTTCAGCACTTCAGGAAGCCAGCCTGCGGCAAGGGATGGCAGCAATGCAACTGAGACATGTCCCTGGGCCAGTTGTGCTGTATCACGCATCGCTCTTTCGCACGCAGCAAACTCTGCGGCGAGGCGCTCCGCAGACTGCAGAAATCGTTCCCCTTCACGGGTAAGCACCACGTGTCTTGTGCTGCGGTCGAAAAGCTTGAGCCCTACCGTTTGCTCCAAGGAGCGGATGAGCGCACTGAAAGCCGGTTGTGACAGGTGGCACATGCTGGCGGCCTGGGTGAAGTTCTTTTGTTTGGCCAGTACAAGGAATGCCTGCACATCGCGCGACGATAGATTCATTTGAAATACGGATTAATTAATCTCAATAATCGATTTCACAGCTTATAGCGGTTTTTCTATAGTGGGCAACAGGAGGTTTCATGACAAGAGTGCAAAACGAAACGACGTCATTGCTCATCGGATGTGCAGCAGGCTTTTCCGGCGATCGAATTGATGCGGCTCAACCCGTCGTGCAGGAGCTGGTTCGGCAAAACAAGCCTGCCTTTCTGATCTTTGAAACGCTTGCCGAGCGCACTCTGGCACTGGCACAGCTTGCTCGTCGTCAGAATCCCGATGCAGGCTATGAGCCTCTTATGGTGGAGTTTCTCCGGCCCGTGCTCGCCGACTGCCTCGTGCATGGCATTCGAATCGTTAGCAACTTTGGTGCGGCCAACCCACAAGGTGCAGCCCGAGCCATCGCTGCATTGGCCAAGGAGCTCGGAACGCGCCCACCCCAAATAGCAGTGGTTCATGGGGATGACCTCAGCGGCCCCGCGCATTACCAGTTGCTCGAAAAAGCTCTGGGCTCGGACATGCCAGACCAGCAACTGGTGAGCGCCAATGCCTATATAGGTGCACGACCCATTGCCGAGGCATTGCTGGCAGGTGCAGACATTGTGGTGTGCGGCCGCGTCTCCGACCCCTCGCTTGTAGTGGGGCCTGCCATGGCCCACTTCGGCTGGGCCTGGGATGACTGGAATCGCCTGGCCCGAGCCACGATGACCGGGCATCTGCTGGAATGTGGAACCCAGGTCTCTGGCGGCTATTTCGCAGACCCGGGGTACAAAGATGTACCCGGCATGGAACGCCTGGGGTATCCCATTGCCGAAATCGACAGCGCGGGCAACAGCACGATCTTCAAGCCATCTCTGACCGGGGGCTGCATCACTCCAGCCACGGTCAAGGAGCAACTGCTCTACGAAATCCATGACCCTGCCTGCTACCTCACGCCAGACGTTGTTGCCGACATCACCCAGGCAGAAGTGATTTCGGTCGGACCTGACCGGGTGCGCCTGGAAGGTGTCATTGGTCATCCGAGGCCGGAGATGCTCAAAGTCAATGTCTGCTTTGAGTCAGGGTGGTTTGCCGAGGGAGAGATCTCCTACGCGGGCCCAAGAGCGCAAGAGCGCGCGCGTTTGGCGGCTCAAACCATATCCAGGCGCCTGGCGAACATTGCGCCACTTAGAACAGACCTGATCGGCGTAACCAGCGTCTGGGGAAACGACAGCAGCGACTGGCTGACTGAAACAAGCATTGCCGGCGAATCCCGGGATGTTCGGCTTCGCATGGCCTGGCAGCATGCCGACCATGCAGTCGCTGCGCGTCTGCCACGTGAAATAAACGCCTTGTATTGCTGCGGCCCGGCGGGAGGAGGGGGCGTTCGCACCCATATGCGCCAGCGCCTGGGAATGGTGTCGTGCCTGGTGCCCCAGCAACAGATTACGACTGGCTTCCACTGGACCAAGCCTCATCAGGAGTAAGCCATGAACTCAACCCTTACCGTTCCCCTTTACCGAGTTGCGCATGGACGCACGGGTGACAAAGGGAACCGCTCCAACATCAGCGTCATTGCATGGCATCCGGATTTGTGGGAAGTGGTCTGCGAACAAGTCACCGAACAAGCCGTGATTCGTCTGTTTGCAGACCGCAAGCCAAGCCATATCCGGCGATACCTGCTACCCAAGCTCCACGCCATGAATCTGGTGCTCGACAACGTGCTGGATGGGGGAGTCAATGACTCGCTGAACCTGGACAGCCATGGAAAAACGCTGTGCTTCAGGGTGCTTGAAATGCCTGTCGTGGTTCCATGCCATCTCGAGTCATTGCTCGTCGGCCCGAGCGCCTGAATTCTCTACAACAACCACTAGGAGACAAACCATGAAATTTCCGACACGACGCACTGTTCTTGCATGCGGTGCAAGCCTGGCGCTCAGCCCCTTGGCCTTTGCACAGGGCGAATTTCCAAACAAGCCTATTACCTTTGTTGTTCCGTTTGCCGCTGGCAGTGCCACAGACCAGCTTGCACGCGCCTTGGGACAAGCCGTTTCCGAGCAAACCAAGCAGCCGGTCGTGGTGGAAAACAAAGGCGGCGCCAGTGGCATGATTGCGGCTCAAGCGGTGGCCAAGGCCGCACCTGATGGCTACACCGTGCTCATCACGACCAATACGACGCATGCTGCCAACGAGCATTTGTACAAGAAACTCTCCTATGACCCTGTCAAGGATTTCACCCCCATCACAGGTCTGGGCAAAGGTGGGCAGGTTCTGGTCGTTCCCGCGACTTCGCCTTATCAGTCCGTAGGCGATCTGCTGGGCTACGCCAAAGCCAATCCCGGCAAGCTGAGTTTCGGCAGCGGCAGCTCTTCAAGCAGAGTCGCTGGCGAAATGCTGAAGCAGCTCGCTGGCGTCGACATCCTTCACGTTCCCTACAAGAGCAATCCGCTTGCTCTCACGGACCTTCTCGGAGGGCAAATAAACCTGATGATTACAGACGTCTCGACGGGCGTTCCTCAGATCAAGGCGGGTAAGTTGCGCCCATTGGGATATTCCACCCAGAAGCGCAGCGCACAGTTGCCTGATGTTCCGACCATCGCGGAAGCCGGTGTCAAAGGTTATGACATGGGCTACTGGTTCGCAGCCTACACGCCTGCCAATACACCAGCACCTGTCGCGACCAGGCTCAATCAACTGCTGACCAAGGCGGTGAACAGCGCTGCGGCCAAGTCCTTCTTCAATATGTCCGGCTCCGAATCCTGGACCACCTCAGCCTCGGAGTTGGCACAATTCCAAGCCGCCGAAACCACCAAGTGGGGGCAGGTCATCAAGGCAGCAGGCATTACCCCTGAATAAAGCACAGGCAGTGCGACAGCCCAACATCCTGGCCGCTATAACGCGCAAACCGCTTCATACGACTGAGCAGGCGCAGCAGTCTGTACGTTGGGATGTCGTGCTTGCCGGATTCCCTGTTATGTACAGTTCTGGCCGACACATGAAGAAACTGCGCGCAGCCATGCAGATCCATGCCGAGGCTTCGGTACATGGCACGGAAGTTCTGAGCAAGCTGGGTGCGGGTATCACGGTCGTGACGCCGTAGTCCGAACTTCTTATTTGGTAGATACGATGTATATTTTCCTACACTTTTTGAATCTCGAAATCAAGGATTTTTTCCTGATTTTGAACAAAAAGTTACGAAATAAGCATCACCCAAGGATGGCTTCTTAAGGCCACTGCGACCGGGGTTTTGGTCGCAACTGCCTACCAATGCGCGAGTGAACTTCAGCTCCCGTTGAATGGATCAACAACCATTCAACGAGGAATTTCAATGTTCATCATCACTGTTCTGGCTTCTAAGGGCGGAGTCGGCAAGACAACTACAGCTGCGAATCTGGGCGGGCTGCTGCACGACATCGGCTTTAGGACGCTGCTGATCGACGGCGACATTCAACCGTCGCTCTCTCGCTATTACCAGCTCTCCTATGCTGCACCTTTTGGGCTCACGCAGTTGGTGCAGTCTGGTGCACTGACCCCGGACTGCATCTCGCATTGCCAACTGCCACCGACTTCCTATCAAGGCAAGCTTGAGAAGGCACCTAAGAGCGAGGGCGGTTGCCTGCATATCGTTCGCTCTGACGCCAAGGACTCGTCTTTGCAGGTCTGGATGGCCAATCGCAATCCAGTGAGCATGCAGTTCAGTTTCAAGAGCCCTTTGAAGCACCCTGCTATCGCTAGCGCATATGACGTGGTGATTATTGATACCCAAGGCGCTGTGGGTCATCTGCAAGATGCTGCTGTGGTTGCTGCTGATCTGCTGCTTGTACCTGCTACGCCAGACATGATCTCTGCTCGCGAGTTCATCGCAAACGTGAAGGCACTCATTGAACGTCACGATAGCGTGTCTAGCATGGGCTTGAAGATGCCTCAGATGAAGGCATTTCTCAATAAAAGTCAGAAGACCAGCGATAGCAAGGAAATGTCCGCAATGATTCGCGAAAGCTTTATTGAGCTGAGCGGAAAAATCACGATGCTGGATACCGATGTTCCCGATGCAACGGCTTGGAAAAAAGCGGCCAGTGCCGGAGTTCCAGTGCATTGGGTTGATCCAGTGAAAGCGTCCAACACGCTTCATTCCCTTCTTTGGGAAATTGTGCCCAGCGTGTCGGAGATGTACGCATCTAACCACCCCCAATATCTCGATCTGAACGCACCCTCCAATTAATTTTAGGAGGAAAGCATGCGTACACCTGAAACCATGACTGCTCGCGAACGGGCAGCCTCGCTAAACCTAACTACGTCCCCTGGAAATAAGCAAGGGACGTCAGCTATGACTGCACCAGATAAACCAAAGCTCACTCCAAATCAAGCACGTCTTGAGGCGGCTAAAGCAGCTCTTCATCGAGACTCTGAAAGATCAACTACCAGTTTTGATCCGATGGATGAGATTGATGGCTCCATCATCGTCTTGGATGTTTTTGATATTGATGAATATTCGCTGAATCCTCGCAAGAAAGCTAATTCCCAGCGGGCGGAAATCAAAGCGAGTATGAAGGTCGATGGCATCACCAACATGTTCTCGGTTACGCGTCGAAACCCCACGGAGAAGTATTTTCCATATGGTGGCGGAAATACTCGTGTGGAGATCGCAAAAGAGCTGGTGAATGAAGGCGTCGAGAAACTGCGGCGCATCCATGTCGTTACTCGAAAGTGGCCTGGCGAGGCTGCTGTCATTGCCGCGCACTTGAGCGAAAACGACAATCGAAGTGATATTTCGTTCTGGGAGCGAGCTCAGGGCGTAATGAATTACAAGCGTGAAATTGAGAAGGAGACTGCTAAATCATTCTCCGCCACCGAACTTAATAAAGCACTTAAAGAGGTTGGATTGAGCTATGGCGTGAGGATGGTTCAAAACTTCATCTTCGCTGTCGAAAATCTCGCGTTGATTGGTAATTGGCTTCAAACGTCTGACGTGAATATAAATATTCGTCCTACCGTTTCAGCACTTCACGAAATGGCATCTAAGTTTGATAAGCGTGATGAGGTCAAAAACTCCATCGAGGAAATCTTCTTGATGCACGCGACCGATCTTGAGGCCATGGAGCAAGCGAACTCCGAGGCCGATCCTGCAAGCCGGACAGAGGTCAAGTTGGATGTTCAATCGCTGCTCACCCAGATCCAGTCTGTATCCTCGAAGCACTTTGGTATTGCCGCCGACCATATCGAGTCAGTCGTCCAGTCCTATCTCCAGGACCCGAAGCTTTCTGTTGAGGACATGCGCTCGATAGAGAGCGAGAACAAGAAGGTGCAACAGCAAGCCAAGCAGGCGCCACTGTCGGGAATGCTTGGCGGCGTGTCGGCGGCTGCATCGCCTAGCAGTAAAAGAGCCACCACAAAGGCCGATCGGCAAGGGGCGGGTGCTGGCCCAGCAGACAAGCTGGCAGCGTTTTCCGCACGGCTATCGCAGAATCTTGTGGATCTGAATGCTGTCGTACCGTTGTCGGACTTCGTGAAGCCAATGCCGGCATTGCCATACGGGTTCTTGGTGGATATTCCAGAACGTATGTCGTATTTGGGCGATCAAAAGCTCTCCGAAGAACTCGAAACTCTGCGTGTGTATCTCTGGCCATTTCTTGCAACGCAAACCGGGCAGTGCAACGCAAACCTACTCTCGAAATGCGACCCAGAAAGCCGCTGGGTAAAGGCTATTCAGGCTGGCGTTGATACGTTCCGTCAGGAGTGCACAGATAGAGCAATTCTGTGCGGGAAGAATGGGCAGCTTTATGTCACTTCTGACCATTATGGGTATCTCTTCGGCAATGCGGCGGTTGCTAGATGCTTGTCTGCACTGATGCAAACACTCGCTGAATTTAATATCGCCGTGCAAGAGGATAGCCGCGAAGCCTATAAACCGTTATTTACGGAATAAACACGTTAGTTAAGCAATGACAGATCATATTGTTCCCGTCGATATTCACACGAATCCGCAGTTAAATTTTCTGCTGCTGACGGAGGTAATTCGTGCTATCGAAACCGAGGTTGGAATAGATCAGTTATTGCAGATGGGTTGCGATGCCGAACTGATTGACCAACTTCGGCATCGCAAGACTCGCGATATTCTGGATATTTCTACTAAGTTAACGAGGGTTAAACTCGTATTTTCTCCTGGCGAACTCCGGCAGCAACTGGAAGGCCTGGACCGACAACGGCAAGACGATGCACTTTGCGAATATTTTGTGCGTAATGGCGCATCGCGTGCACTGATTACCCGGCTTTTTAAGCGCTCCGCAGACGATATTCGTAGGATGCGTGAATTGGTTGGTGGAAGCGTCACCGGCGGTAGGGCCAAATTACCCAAGAAGTTTGATGTTCGGGATCAGATTCATCAAGCTTGGGCCGAAATTACCAGCCAATCGGCGCCTGGGAAATCTCTACGTGATTGGATTTTCGAGCTCCATTCTCGTTTTGCGGAGTACACCATCGACTCGCTTTATTCAACGCTCAAAGAGTTTGAAGACGAGGATAGCCTGGCTCTTCCCAGGAGAAATGCCTTCCCGGTGGGCAAATAAATCAGCCGTAGGACGTTCTATTTACAACCATTATCGATAAAGCTTGAACATGAAGAACACCAAGAACTTACCCGCCCAGCTGTCGAATAGTGATAGTGAATTTCTGAAGTCCGCACTGTTTCTGGAACTCATCGGCCAAGAGCCCATCACCATCAACCGCGCTTTCGTGGATCTCACCGGTAACGTCTTGAGCGCACTCTGGCTTACCTATGCGATGGAGCGGGAACGTCGCAGTGAGTCGGAGGACTTTTTCGAAATCCTTATGTCATCGTCATGCTGCACGAAGGACACCGGCATAACGAGGGCACAGCAGCAAACCTGCCGCAAGACACTCGTGGACTTGGGCATCCTGCATGAGCATGCTGGTCAGGGCCGCATCATTACCTATCGGATCTCGAAGCGACGCTTGCTTGAGCTTTTGCAGCAACAAGCCATGCCCTTGGCCAGCGCAATGCGAAGTGCAGCGACAACCTCCGTAGCCGCAGCTGCGCACTGATGGAGCTTGTCAGTGCGCGGCTCTCTTTCACTCGCAGCTATTCCAACAGTTCGTTATGAACTGCCGGAGGATGCGCCGATCCACCAGGGTGCCGAGCAAATTTTTCTGCACCTGGACGATCGAGGTTTCGTTCCATTTCATCCGGTGCTGGCTGAAAAATTCGGCCACAAAGCCGCCATCTTCGTGGGCATGGCGCTCTACTGGACGCGCCACAGTCTCCGCAACCATCCCGAGCGCGGTGGCTGGTTCTTTATGTCCTTGCAGCAGTGGAAGTCGGCCATTGGGCTGACCCGCACCGAGCAAGCCAGTGTGCGCGAGCTGCTGATGGGCGAGGGCGTTCTCGAAGAGATGCTCGTTGGGCGTCCTGCGGTGCTGAACTACCGCCTGAACGTACCTGCACTCGCCAAGGCACTGGCCATGCGCGGCAAGGGGCAGAAACTTACGTGGGACTTGGCAAGTAGCTGGTTCAAGGGCTGCAAGGTCTACTACAAGCCCCTGGCTGATGTGGCTGGAAGCATCGCAGGCGGGCTGTACTTGGCCTATCTGCTGCAGCGGCACCGGGAGTGTCTGAAGCTAGGCCAGCTCACCGATGGCGCTATCCCGGTCAGCCAGGATGAAATCTCAACAGCGCTTGTGCTCGGTCCGAAGGTCCAGCGCAATGCTCGGGAGCGGCTGAAGAAGGCTGGATTCATTAACGAGGTCGGCATCGGCGGAGCGTTGGTCCGCATTAACTTCGACGCCATTCTGCTGTGCCTGCGTGGGCAAAGCATCAAGCCTTTGCCTCGCAAGGCTGACGCGGACAAGGCTACTCCTGCGGCGTCAACGAAGGCTGCACCGTCAAATAGCGCTCCAGCCACGAACCAGACGCTGGACCTGTCCGGCCTTTCATTCGCGTTCTCGCAAGCGACGCTTGGACTGTCCGCGACCCCTCCTGCTCCCCGCCCGCGCGATCTCTTGCTGTCTTTTTTGAACGACGATCTGGTGCCTCACAAACCTGTCGAAATCCGACAAGCTGGAGCTACTTCTTCGATCAGTGAGCAGCCCGCCAAGTCGGAGCAAATCTCCAATGCCAGCAAGGAGTTAGCGAAGAGCTTTAGCGATAAGGGTAGCGAGGGTGGAGCGAAGGAATCGTTTGCCGTTTCCTGCAAACAAGAGCCTGACTCTTTGGACGAAACCTGCAGGCTTGATCTGCCGTTTCCCGCAATCAATATTCAAAGGACTTCTATTCAATCCACTACTACTTCGCCGGTGAACACCAGCAGCACGGCTGACGTTCAGGCAGGTGAGGGTGGTAAGTCTTCGAGTTCGGACAAGCTGAACGCCGGACTTGCCTCTGGCCTCATCTTCCCCACCTGGATTGAGAAGTCACTGCACGCGTCCCTCTCCAAGGTGCTGGCCAAGTTTCCCCTTGAGGGGGTCGTTTGCGGGAGAGGGCGAAATCCTACGCTAAGGCTTTGGCCAACGATATTCTCCGGTAAGATTGATGTGTTCCCAGGGGATAGGAGAAGTCGC